>QHOX01000308.1 GCA_003219465.1 Verrucomicrobiota bacterium
TACAGAGGTGGAAGATTGCACAACTCTGCGCCCGAAAAGACGCGCAGCTTAGGCATGCGTCACTTCAAGCTCTTTGATGGCAACTTTGCGTTCGTCCAACCTGCGACGAACCTCCGACTCGTCCGCGCACTCCAGCCAGAGTTCGACTGCTTCTTTGATCATTTCTTCCGCGTGCTCAGGCGTTTCGCCCTGACTGACGATGCCGATGGACTCGTGTCGCGACGCATCGATCTTTTCAGGTGCGCCGTTTCCGCCCTCGCCGAAGTCGAATTCCTGTTTGAAATCTTCGCTCAGTTTTACGGTTGCGTTAAAGCGGCGTCCTATTTTGCTGCGGAATCCTTCGGAATGGAGAACAGGGGTCAGTGTGCAAATCTTGACACATTGCTACACTTTCGCGGCTGTCTTGCGTGGCTTCTTGGTTCGGGGCGCTTTTTCCGCAAACTCGAATCCGATCTTACCGTTTTCGAGTTTCAAATGCGCGGAAAACGGCCGCCCCTTTTTTGAGATAAACCTTGGCAGGAGATCGGTCTTGCCGGTGGCCATCAGTTTTTGCGCCTGCTCTTTTGGAATGGCTCGATGCAAAATTGTTTTGCTTACGCGAAAGCTGCACTTCTTCGGCACGGCGGCAGCCCGCTCGCAGATGTAGGCATTTTCTAGCTCGAAAACCTGCCCCTCTTTGCATACCGGACAGATGCCGATGGACTCGTGTCGTGACGTATCGATCTTTTCGGATGCGCCATTTGCGCCCTCGCCGAAGTCGAATTCCTGTTTGAAATCTTCGCTCAGTTTTACGGTTGCGTTAAAGGGGCGCCCTATTTTGCTGCGGAATCCTTCGAGCGGACCAACGCGGCCTTGTGTGAGAAGTTGCTCAACTTCTCCGGTCTCAAACAGCCGGCCAGCCATTGTCTTCCAAATAATCAAGCCACACGACCGGCATTTAAAGGTCCGGTAATCTTCGTCGAACGGGCCGGCGCCGCACTTAGGACACTTCACTTCCAGCGTTTCGAAGTCGCCACTGACGCTGTCTCCTTCGAAGTTCTTTGTCTTTTCGACAATCTCGCGAGTGAATTGCCTGATCTGCGCCATGAATTCCTTGCGTTTCATCGCGCCTTTGGCCATGCGCTTGAGCTTGTACTCCCACTCACCGGTCATCTCCGGAGAGCAAAGCTCGGTCACTCCGATGCCGCGCAATAATGTGATCAGGGCCATGCCCTTTGCCGTCGCGATCAGGTCGCGGCCCTGTCGAATGACGTAACCTTGTGAAATCAGACCCTCGATGATGGCCGCGCGGGTGGCGGGCGTGCCAAGACCTTTCTCCCGCATGGCGTCGCGCAGTTCTTCGTCTTCGACGAACTTGCCCGCGCCTTCCATCGCAGAGAGCAGGGTTGCTTCGTTGAAACGCGCAGGTGGTTTCGTTTCGCTTTGCGCTACGTCGACATCGAGGACTTTCGCTCGTTCGTTCTCGGAGATTGCGACAAGTGATTGTCCGCCCTGGTCGTCAGTGGGTGCTTCGCGCCCGTAAACCTCGAGCCAGCCGGGCTCCTTCATAATTTTCCCTTCGCTCTTGAATGCATCTTTTTCGACGCGCGTGATGCGAGTGGTCACTTCAAATTGCGCTGCCGGGAAAAAGATGGCGATGAAACGGCGCACAATCATGTCGTAGATTTTTTGCTGCGCTTCATCGAGTCCGTGCGGCGCCTGCCCACTCGGGACAATCGCAAAGTGATCGGAGATTTTTGCGTTATTGAAAATCCGCTTGGACGGTTTGACCCAATCATTGTCCAGCGCTTTACGCGCGAATTGATTGTCAATTTTGCTCAATGTCGATCTTACGGTCGGGAGATAATCTTCCGGCAGGTAGCGGGAGTCAGTGCGCGGATATGTAATCACCTTGAAACGTTCGTAAAGCTGCTGCGCGATTTGCAGCGTACGTTTTGCGCTGAACCCGCGAGCATTCGCTTCCCGCTGCAAACTGGTGAGATCGTAAAGCAATGGTGACGCTTGCGTTGTTGGTTTGCATTCTTCGGTCGCGATCCCTGTTTTACCGAGACAACGGTTCTTAATTTCGTCCGCAGCGATTTTGTCCCAAATCCGCTCCGCGCGCGCCTCTTCGTCGCCATTCTTTGCAAAATCTTCGCGAAACCATCGCCCGCGGTAGTCGCCAGCTTTAACTTCAAAATCGGCGAACACCTCGAAGAAGGTGCGCGGTTTGAAATCGTGAATCTTTTGCTCCCGCTCTGTCAGGATCGCGAGGGTGGGGGTTTGCACCCGACCAACCGGCGTCAATTGAAACCCACCGGTTTTGTTGTTAAACGCGGTCATGGCGCGCGTGCCGTTTATCCCAACCAGCCAGTCGCTTTCCGATCGGCAGACT
Source organism: Verrucomicrobiota bacterium (assembly GCA_003219465.1). GTDB lineage: Bacteria > Verrucomicrobiota > Verrucomicrobiia > Chthoniobacterales > UBA10450 > Udaeobacter. The sequence continues at coordinate 2,375 of QHOX01000308.1, forward strand.
GCGGCCTTCGCCAGCGGA
>QHOX01000318.1 GCA_003219465.1 Verrucomicrobiota bacterium
CGGCGTGGTCGCGCTTACTCTTTCGCCGATGATGTCGGCGCATCTGCTGCGGTCCGAGCACGTCGATCACGGTTTCAGTGGATGGGTGAATCGCACGTTCGATCGGTTCCGTGACTGGTATGGCAGTCATCTTGATCGGACGCTCAACGCGCGACCTGCGGTTTATCTGGTTTGGGCAGGAGTATCGGCAATTGCTTTGTTTATGTTCGCCATGATTCCGACCTTCGCCTCCAAGGAATTGGCGCCGACGGAAGATCAGGGCGTGATCTTTGGAATTGTCACCGCTCCAGCGAACGCAACGATTGACGATACAATTCGGTACGCCGATGCGGCTGAGAAAGTCTTTCTCGACATACCCGATACGCGTTTCACGTTTCAAATTACGTTTCCGGATAACGGGTTTGGCGGAATGGTTTTGAAGCCGTGGGGAGTGCGGAAAACACCCACCGCAGATTATCTTCCGGTGGTTCAGCACAAACTCGGCGACATCCCGGGAATTCAAATGTTTCCAGTGATGCCGTCGGCGCTCCCGGGCAGCGATTCTTTTCCGATAAGTTTCGTGATCGCTTCCACTGCCGACCCGGAACGAATTCTCGAGTTCGCGCAACAGCTATACGGCAAAGCAATGCAGGCGCACGTGTTTCGATTCGCCGATATCGACACGAAAATCGACCAGCCTCAGGCGGAGATTGATTTCGATCACGATAAAGTCGCCGCGCTCGGCCTCGATATGCAGCAGGTGGGTGCCGATCTCACGGCAGCCATCGGCGGAAATTATGTCAACCGATTCAACATCGCAGGACGCAGTTACAAGGTCATTCCGCAAATCAAGCGCATCGATCGCCTGAATCCGCAGCAATTGGAAAACATTTATGTCACCGGGCCTAACAACAAGTTGATCCCGCTGAGCACGGTGGCGACGATTAAGCACAACACCGTAGCGCGTTCGCTTAATCGAATGCAGCAACTCAACGCCGTCACCATCAGCGGCGTCCCCGCGCGCTCGATCGATGCGGCTTTGAAATTTCTCGAGGATGAAGCGCGCAAGATGCTGCCCAAGGGTTACGTGATCGATTACACCGGTGAGTCACGGCAGTTGCGCACGGAGGGGGACAAGTTTGTTCCTGTATTTGTGTTATCGATCGTTTTGATCTTTTTAGTCCTCGCGGCGCAGTTCAACAGTTTTCGCGATCCGTTCATCGTTCTGTTGGGCTCGGTGCCACTCGCGCTTTTCGGTGCTGTCATCTTCATGTTTTTGAAGATGCCGTTTGGCAATTTCTTCACCAACGGTTGGACTACATCGTTGAATATTTACTCGCAGGTTGGTCTGGTAACGCTCGTCGGCCTCGTCTCGCGAAATGGCATTCTGATTGTGCAGTTCGCAAACGAAATGCAACGAAAGGGCATGGATAAACTGAGCGCGGTGGCGCAAGCCGCCCGGATTCGGTTACGACCGATCATGATGACGAGCGCTGCGACTGTTGCTGGTCACTTCCCGCTTACGCTCGTGACTGGCGCCGGCGCGGCTGCGAGAAACTCGATCGGTCTCGTTCTCGTTGGCGGCATGACCATCGGGACAATCTTCACGTTGTTCATCGTTCCGTCGCTCTACATGCTCCTCGCCAGAGAGCATCACGAAAAATCTCTGATGGACGTGGGTTGGGACGACACGCCCGAAGACGTTGATCTCACGCCTGAAATGGCGCCTGCGCTTGCGCCAGACGGGAACGGTAACGGTTGGAAAAAATAAACACGGAGCGACGGCTTCCCAAGCCGTCCTGTCTTGGCAGCGAACAAAGCAGAAGCCTCGGCAGGTTGCCCCACCGAGGCTTTGTTTTTCGCAGCGGCTCCCCCTGAACCGCTGCTACTCCCGAAATTCGCGGAGATCGGCGGAATCGCTGATCTTCGTCACGACCCAAGGTTCGGGCATGGGCTTCACGCCTCTTGTATGTGCGTCCGATGGGTCGTGGGCCAAACTTGATTGGTTAACCGTCAGTCGCCCCGCGTGTACTAAACACGCGGGGCACTCATTCAGCCTTTAGGCGGCTCGCTGTTGGCGAGGGGATTGTTGTGGTATAGAGCTAAACTCAAGAACATCCTCGGAGATTTTGGTAATCGCCCAGGGTTCCGGAGTAGTCTGCATGAGCACATTGGCTTCCACGATCTTGCGACCGACTGGCCGCAATGATTTAATGGAGAAGCCTTCCGCCGCCGTCACAATGTAGCCTTGGCCACCTTGCTGGCAGAAGAATGTGCCGCTGTCTCCGCGCAACGCTTCTGCCAAGTCGGGATGTTGAATTGTCCCATTTAATGGTAGTTTTGTTTGCATCTTTCCAACGTCGCGCAGTGCCGGATGATCGCGAGGTAACTTAGGTTGCCTTTTTTCTTTCTCGATTGTTGAACGTTTCGGCAACCGGACGCTGTCTAAAAGTGAAGCAACGAACGGCGCGCGCGCTAGAGCGGGAGAAACGACGTGCAGGGACGGAAGGGGAATTCCAAAAGTGACGACAAGCAGGAGTCCGTGATTGACTCGACAGTGGAGAAACCCTTGCTTAGGCTGCACAGGACCCTAAACATCCGCTCGTACTGGAAAGCTATTCAGCGGTTGCTCTCTGCCGCGATGCCAAATCACGTGATCGGTCTCGCCCTTCAGCACAATCCGGCTTTGCCGATGATCGCGAGATGGACGCGGCCGATTCCTCGCGATTTCTTCGCAGCTGAACCTCTCAAGAGTTATGCTCTCCGGCCGACGCGCAAAAAGTGTGTGCGTCTGAGCAATCTTTTTCGCAATCGGAGCTGCTTTGCGCGATCTGCCTTTTATCGCCGATACATGGCACCGCAGAGATGTGCACACGGCGTCTGTCTCTTTTTTTGGAAACGGCGAAGACTTATCTGTGTGATCGTAATCCTACGCACGGCGACGCAAGGCGATTTTTCGCCAGCGGAGATGAAATTGCTGCAACATCTTTACCCCCAGTTTCTGACCGCGCTTCGCCGGCTCGGATCGCTCGAGCGCGAACACTCGGTGCGGATGGACTTTGAAGAATTCCTGAACCGGTTGCCAATGCCGACGATTCTTTTGCGATGGAACTTGAAACCGATTTACCAAAACCGGGCCGCGCGCGAGTTCTGCGCACTGTGGGAGAAAGGACCCGAGCAAGCGAAACGAACGAAAGCGACTTCGCCGAT
>QHOX01000310.1 GCA_003219465.1 Verrucomicrobiota bacterium
CTAATTGGCGTTTCGCCTCTGCACTCGAAAGACTGGTATTCGGAACGGTGTTGTTAATCCCAAACGGGATAACGCTTACCTTGGTTGCGGGAATCCGAAACTCGGATGTCATCTCGCTTTTCATTCCGTCGGTGTGAACAAAAACATGGTCGCACAAGCTATATTGAACCTTTAGTGAGATCCGATTTAGCCAGGAATCATTCTGGTCCCGTTTACCCGCATTCACGTTATGGGCGGTAAAGACCACGCGTTTGCTCAGCAGTTTGTAGTAGAGCATCAACAGGCTGCAGTCGAAGAGCTGGAACTTGTTATTCCACAGAATGTGGAACAGCTTTGGTTTTGCCTTTGCCGCATACCCAATAAGCCGCGCGTAATATTTTAGCACTCTCAGCACCTTTGCCTTCGTGCTTGCGTCTTCCCGCTGATCTCCACGCAAATTAAGAAAATTTAAACGAGGATTGGCAAGCAGCTCCGGCACGCTCAAATCATCACTACCTACGAAGTCAACGTGTATTCCTACTGATGTCAGTGCAGCTGCCATGCCGAGCGCGTAAGGTTTATCTCCGCCACCGGTCAGTAAGGCGACACGGATCGACGGAGGACGGAGGACGGAGGATGGAGTCTGATTTCCGGATGCTGATTGCTGACCTCTGACCTCTGACCTCTGACCTCTGACCTCTCGCCGGGCCGCAGCCTCTATAGAGGCGGAGGCCGTTCCCTGACCTCTGACATCTGACCTCTGCTCGCTGAGATGCGGCGTCATTTCACTGTAGCTGGCTTGGGCGACGCGGTCTCGAGCTGGTGCATCACCGCATCGAATACTTCAGCCACAGTAATAGCCGTTGTTGCGCGCTTATCGCATCCCCGTTTGTAAAAGAATTTCTCAAGGAGAGGTGAAACGATCTTCCTCTGAACTCCATAATCGTAAATTTCCCATGGGCTCGTGCAGGTGAAGAGTGTGACGCAGGGAGTTCTCGTCCCGAGAGCAAAATGCATGGGCAGACTGTCTCCGCCGACCAAACAGCGGTGATTTTGTGTATCCGACAGATGTTCGAGGAGCGACAAGCGCTGTGGAAGCACATTGACGGTCAATCCTTCTTCTTCAAGCCGTTGCTTCAATAATCCGTAGTAAGCCCATTTCTTCATCGGCCATACCGGACCGGCATCGGCTGCTATGGCAACGTCACCCGCTAACTCTGTCTCGATCGGTTCCGGCAGCAAATATGTCTCACCAGCGAAGCGAAAGCCAAGACCGTCAAACACAAGCTCTTGATACGTCTGTCGATTCTGAAATTTTAGCTTGTCCGCTTTCAGCTTCCCGTGAGCACTGACGAGGCTTAGGTCGAACCAGCGCCTTGAATTCTCCGTATATGTCACTGAGCCATTGGAACCGAGGCGAGCCCCGAAGATCTCGCCGCACCGCACCGTTTTCAGAAACTGTGCAATCTCGAGAGTGTCTTCCAAATTAATGACCAGGTCATAGTGGTTCTTCGATACTTTCGCGCGTTCTTCCCAGAAAAAGCAGCGTAGATCACAATTCGAACCCTGAAGCAAAACGGTATTTTTGGAGGCCGTCAGCCATGTAACTTGCCCCTTCAGCCGGCTTAGCAACGGTGTCGTCCGGACCACGTCACCGGTAGCACCAACCTTGACGATTAAGGTGTTCATAGGAATCTGTCGAACTATTAATACAACCGCTGCTTGGGTGCTTTCCCCGCGAGCAAAACGGAAACATCTGATTGCCGCCTCCGCAATGCGATCATGGCCATTTTATCCTCGTAATCCAATCCCAGCAGCCAGAGACCCAAAGTCGCCGTAAACAAGAACGCTATTCCGCCCAATGGTCGTGAAGGGGCTGTAGCCGGAATAAAATCCTTTGTGGAACACTCGCCTGAGGCCCACTCAGTTCATCCTTGGACGGTCGCCATCGGAGACGTAGGATCTTTCGAGGTGCCGCCAACGCAACCAGAGTCTGAGATCAAGAACTACGTGGTAAGCCTCGTAAGCCAGTCTTTCCGGAACCGAAAGCATCGTACGATTCACTTGCCTCAGAATTCGCCAGCTTAATCGTGTTTTACCCCGGATTGTACGCATCTCGTCCACCCAGCTCGAAACCCGACCTTCCAGAAGCTCATTTAAGCGTTCAACTGGTTCCAGCAACCGATCTGCGATGTACCATTCAACCACCTCCGGAATCTCACGGTTGTGCGCAACGATGCTGTTGGTTGCGTGGATTTTTGTCTTCATGAATTTCGTCGGGAGCGCCCACGGGGTCGTGGCCCCGATGTGTCTTAGAACGCCGTTGATGTAAGCCTGGGGATCATCGCGAAGCCGATCGAAGAAATCGATATGCAGTGCATCCCATCCAAACGCATTGGACCAGATCTTTATGGTGCGGCAGTAATCCGAAGACAGTATGTTGCGAGCCCGTTCGACTTGGCGCAAAAACGCAATTGAACTAACTTTGCGGACGTCTCTGCCTTTCAAGTACCCAAATTCCAAAAGAGCTTGGGACCAAACCCGTTCGATAGGGTGGCGCAATGTCAGAATAATGCGCAGGTCCGGTAGCAAGCTCGCGATCCGCCGAACCTGCCATGCTTTTAGTCGGCCATATATAGGGGAAATCTCTCCACGGACTGGCTTCAGTTCACCTCCATTCCCCGATTCAAAGTGTGCTTCGTACCAGTCTAGATCGTGCTGCAGCATCCGACGCATAAAAAAGAAATCCATTTCCTTAGGATCGCTTAATCGTATATCCGGATGGCACTTCAAGACGTTGTAGAGCCAAGTTGAGCCGCACCGCAAGGAACCAATTCCCACGAAGGTTGGCGGACACCTGTGGACAAAATTGTCCTGCTTACCGACACCTTCTTTCGATTTTAATAGTGTTACTGCCATTGAGTGCGCACGAGAAAGCTCGGGCTCAACTTACACCGATCGACCGGCAGTTTTACAGAAGCGCCAGGGACCGGCGGGTCCGCTGGGAAACAGCCGGACGGAGCTACGCTAATTCAGGTCGATCAATTTTTTCTGGATAAATTCAAGCGTCAAAATCTTGTGTATCTCAAAGGCATAGTTTCGATGTCCCTTGATATGAGCTTTGAGGA
>QHOX01000113.1 GCA_003219465.1 Verrucomicrobiota bacterium
AAAACTTCGAGACGATCTCGCACCGCCGGAATTCGTCCTGTTTGTGAATGATCCTCGGTTGACGACCGAAACATATCGCCGTTATCTCGAGGCTCGCATCCGCGAAGCAGAACCATATCCCGGGCTGCCGATCATTTTAACGCTGCGTGCCCGCGCCAGGAATGTTAGCCGACGCTGATTTTGCAAACGAGAGAGATCCGCTACTGCTCCGGCTTGTGGCGATATGGAAGATCTGCGCGAAGCGCCATCAGAATGTTTTCGCTAAGTTTCTCGCTGTCAGTATCGCCAATGGCCTGCGCTCTCTTCAGCGCTTCTTCCCCGGCAGTGATGCCACGCGAAAAATCTCCAGTTTCAGCGTAAGCCGCAGCCAGCGTGGCGAGAAGAGCCGGAACGCGCCGGTCCGTAAGCGCGCACGCGCTCTCGGCGAGGCGAACTGCCTCGGTGCCGTCCCGCAAGTTCGAGTCGGGATAGGTCGCAAGCAACCATGCAAGTTCGTCGAGCATTCGCGGTGAATCGGGCGCGTTCGTTGCGATGTCACGAAGCCGTTGCAATCCATCAGGCGCTTTCGCCAGCGACAACACTATCTGGTGCAGTTTAGCAAGCGCTTCTTCAGCGTTCGGCTGCAGCATCATCACATAACCGAGTTGTCGCGCGGCTGCAGACACGTCACCAGTCTGCGCCATTGCCACAGCCAAAGAAGAGTGAGCAGCCACCTCGAAAGGCGATACCGCCAGCCATTCCGGTCCGAACGCGACCGCTTCGTTGTAGCGTTTCGATTCAACAAGACACTTCATCAGCAGTTGATACGCTGAAAAATTTTCCGGCCCGAGCTCAATTGTGCGGCGGGCTTCAGCGATTGCGCGTTCCATGTCGGTACGCTGCGCTGCGATCGCGAGGTTGAGGTGGGCCTCGGAATCCATTGGAGCCAGCTGGACTGCGCGCTCGGCTTCCTTCACGGCCTCCGCGTCATCGCCGAGTTCGCTCAAGCTCAACGCGTGCAAACCTCGTGCCGTCGCATTCAAGGGATCGACTTCTACCGCCCTCGCTGCTTCAGCATTTCCCCGGTCGATCTGGTCATGAGTGCCTAAAGCTTTTGCTGTTGCGCAACCGAAGGCGTAATCCAGTAAGTAGCAAAACTATTCAGTGCCCAAACCAAGACGAGCGTCCCAAGAACGAATCGCAGACGCTCACTTCCGTGTGTCAACGTTTCCCAACCTAGCGCGCCAAAGAAACAAAGCGGCGTGATGGCCGACAATGCGTAAAACGCTTTCGCTTGCGCATAGGAGGGAATTTTTAAGCTCATAAAGATCAAGCCGAGCATCAGCACGGCGGAGAAACCAAGCAATAAGAACAATTCACTCGAGGGTTTTCGAACAAATTGAATGATCGCGAGGACTGTGCCTATGACGATCAGCCCCGTGGGAATCAGCGCCCACAAATAACCGGCGAGCAATGGTTGCTGGTTCCACGCAACAGTCAAGCTTGACGCGCCACCGCACAACGCGTCGCCCCATAAGGTCGAATAGATCCCATCGCCAAATCCGGCAAAACCGCTGAAGAGTGGATGCACTAAAGATCGGCCAAAACGAAGGTAATCAACTGCAGTGTGATAACCGGGGCCCTGCCACCATGAGAACCCACTGATCGCGTCCCAATTGCCAACCAGCGGGGTGCCAAACCTTATCCAGATGCGCGCATACTGCCATCCGCACACAACGAAACACATCCCAACCAGCATCCCGAGGTTGCGCACCGCGATTGCGATCGGCGCTCGCGTGCCACGGAGCCTGCCGGCGAGCGCAGCAATGACGATTGGCAGTAGCAAAATACCGGTCACTTTTGCCAGGATCGTCGCGCCAAGCGCTACTCCAAGCCATGCAAACTGCGATGCGCGAGGCACCTTGCTGTTCAGCAGACGCAAACAGAGATAAAGCGCCGCTGTGGCCAGAGTCGCCGCCAGCACTTCGTTCGTCACGTACTGCGCCAGGTACAAATGCATCGGCAGAAACGCCGCCAATAAAAGTCCGATGAACGCCGCTCGCAGCGGGAGCAGCAGCCGCAAACTCAAAAAGACCAAAACGAATTGTGCGATGCCTAAAAATCCTCCGAGCGAACGCAAGACGACCACCGACTGGGGATCGTAGATCGACAGCTTGCATGCTGAAAGAGCTGCCGCGCCGATCAAGTAATAGAGCGGCGGCTGATACATTTCCAAGCCGTCTGTCGGCAACGGAAACGCTCGATGTTCCTGGATGTAAGTGATGTACTTGAGATGCTCTGCCGCATCGAAGCCTGCGTGGAATGGCAATAGGCGTGCACTATTCCAGAATAACGCCAACCACAGGCCGGCGAGAACAAGCAGCGGGATTCGTTCGCTCCATCGCGCTGTGGGCTGCTTAGAGGCGATGTTCCACAGCAAGGTTACTACACAAGCGATTGCAAAAAGAATTATCCAGAAAGGCCAAATCTTTTTAACCGCACCAAATGTGTGTTGATTCCCGGCAAGCAAGTTACCGGGCCCGGGAGTTTTCGCTGCAGTGGCCAGCGCCGCTGGACGCCATGAAGAACCGGCATATGAGACTTCCCAACTTTGATCAGTGCGCAAGTTCAGGTGGTCAGTAGCCAAAGTCAGCCAGAGCGCAGGCGGTCCATTGTGATTGAACACGCGTGCCTCGATCACGTTCGTGCCGGCGTGCAACTGCTCGGCGACATCAGCGCTTCTAATCTTTTTCCAATTGGTATTCGGCAGAAAGTGAACCGGAGTGCTATTGATCTTCACTTCGGCGCGCCGCATTGCACGAACGCCCAGATGTGCTGTCCCGGGCTGATTAGTTAAAACAAACTCGCGTCGGCACGTTGCGTCGAGGCTGGTGAACCAATGCGCACGCCCGTCAACTACCGCAGGAAAGATTATCCATTCGGCCTGCGTGTCGCGTGGTAAAAAATTGATTGCCGGATCTTGCCACGCGAACCATGCCAGGGCCGGCATCGCGATGCCGGCAAAAACAGCTACCCAAATCGCTCGGTGCCACGGCTTGAGAACGAACATTGCGATCTAACGTTTAGCAGCATTTCGGCGCTATGCGCACGTGCGACGTTCGGAAGGAAACATCAGGTCGGCGAGCGAAATAAGCATAAGCCCAGTGAGTTGCAGCACGTTTGATCGAACGTTCTTCGCTTGTATCTGTCTCAAAAGCACATCTTATGAAATCGACGCAGGAAATCACGCAGGAAGTGCGAGAACTGGGCCAGTGGATTCCAGCGCTCCGGCAACAGGTTGGTCACGTTGTGGTCGGGCAGAAGTATTTGGTTGATCGTCTTTTGCTCGGACTGCTCGCCAATGGTCATCTCCTGCTCGAAGGAGTCCCCGGATTGGCTAAGACGCTCACTGTTAAGACAATGGCCGCAGGCATTCAGACAGGCTTCCAGCGATTGCAATTCACGCCCGACTTGCTGCCGGCAGATTTAATCGGAACACTCATCTACAATCCACGTACCGGCGAATTCACCACCAAGCTTGGACCAATCTTTTCGAATTTAATTCTGGCCGACGAAATCAATCGCGCCCCGGCTAAAGTTCAGAGTGCATTGCTGGAAGCGATGCAGGAACGGCAGGTCACAATCGGAGAACAAACTTATCCGCTTCCCGATCCGTTCCTGGTTCTCGCCACTCAAAACCCAATCGAACAGGAAGGCACGTACCAACTGCCTGAGGCGCAACTCGATCGTTTTATGTTCAAGGTGAACATCGGCTACCCACATAAGCGCGAGGAACGAAGCATCCTTGATCTGATGGCGACTTCGGCACCGGATTTGCGAGTGGACCCTGTAGTCGAGCCGAAGCAAATCATCGCCGCGCGCGACGTCGTTAACAACATCTACATCGACGACCGCGTGAAAGATTACATTGTGGACGTGGTCTGGGCCACGCGCGAACCGGGCGCCTACAATCTGCGTCTGGAAGGACTGATTCGCTACGGCGCTTCGCCGCGCGCCACCATTTATCTCGCACTCGGTGCGCGCGCACACGCGTTCCTGAACGGGCGCGGCTACGTCACCCCGCAGGACGTGAAGAGCATCGGTCCCGACGTGTTGCGGCACCGCATCATCGTGAGCTACGAGGCCGAGGCTGAGGCGGTGACGAGTGAGACCATCGTCGAGCGAATCTTTGCAGGGCTGCCTGTGCCGTGATGCCCTCCCGTCTTTCGACTCCTCCCGCGTCCGCGCGGTCCGCTCGGGATGACGAGCGGGCTGAGAAAACAAGCGAGATTCTCAAGAAAATCAGAACACTTGAGATCAAAACCCGCGGTCTGGTCGAAGCCGCGTTCGCCGGCAATTACCACAGCGTTTTCAAAGGACGCGGGATGAATTTTGAAGACGTGCGGGAGTATCAGCCTGGCGACGAAATTCGCACGATCGATTGGAACGTCACGGCGCGGTTGGGCACCGCTTTCGTGAAAAAATTCACCGAGGAACGCGAGTTGACAGTGATGCTGGTTGTGGATGTGAGCGCTTCCGGAAATTTTGGCAGCACTACGCAATCGAAACGCGAGCTAGCTGCCGAGGTGGCCTGCCTACTAGCCTTCAGCGCGATCAGGAACAACGATAAGGTTGGGCTCCTGCTCTTCACCGATCGCGTCGAGCTTTTCATTCCGCCGAAGAAGGGCCGTTCGCACACGCTGCGTATCATACGAGAAATTCTGTTTTTCGAACCACAGGGACGCGGCACCGAACCCGGGCTGGCACTCGATTACCTTAACAAAATTGTGACTCGACGTGCGGTTGTATTTTTCATCTCGGATTTTCAAGCGCCCGATTTCTCGCGGGCGCTCGCGGTCAGCGGGCGACGGCACGATTTCATCGCGATTCAGATCCAGGACGAACGCGAAAGATCGTTGCCAAACGTCGGTATAATCACGTTGGAGGATGCCGAGACGGGCGAACAGATCGAGATCAACACCGCAGATCGCAAGACGCGAACTGTTTTTACAGATCTCGTCACTGGATTTGAAACGGAGCTTTCGCGCACGCTCCGGCGGAACAATGTTGATACGATCACGCTGCAAACAGGCAGAGATTATCTGCCGCCATTGCGCTCGTTTTTTAAACAACGCGAACGCCGACTCGGGGTTCGATAAACAGCGTTGGAGTATTGGAGTAATGAAGGGCTGGAGTAAGGAGATGAATTCACGTCGGTATACCCCGTTACTCCACTACTCGTTCACTCCAGCCTTTCTGATGCTCGCTGAAGAGTTCCACGACATTGCGCCACCGGTGGATTATTCGCTGATTCCTCCCTGGCTCGTCTTCGTGATCGCATTCGTCACGCTGTCACTGCTCGGCCTGGTCGTGTGGTGGTTTATGCGCCGGCCAAAACCGGAGTTGCCGCCGAGATTACCACGGGAAATCGCGCTGGAAGAACTTGAGCTAATTCGGGGCGAAATTGCGAGGATGAGTCCGTATCAGTTTAGCATTCGAGCTTCCGACGTTTTGCGGCGTTACGTCACGCAGCAGTACGGGCTGCCGGCAACGCGACAAACTTCCATAGAGTTTCTCACCGCTGCGGCAAAGGCCCCATCGTTTTCCGCCGACGAAAAATCGTTGCTAGAAGATTTTTTGAACCGATGCGACCTGATCAAGTTCGCCCGGTACGAAGCGACAATCTCGGACAGTGAATTGTTATTGGAAGAGGCGATCCGCTTCGTGAAAGGAGGTCAACTTGCAGCTGTTTGATTGGTTGCCGGGGAACAGCGCGTTGACGTTTGCCCGTCCATGGCTGCTGCTTTTGTTACTGGCGATACCGTTGCTTGCGTGGTTGCGCGGGAAAAGCGGGCCGGCTGCAGCGCTGACGTATTCGTCTACAGCGAGTCTGCGAGCGATCGGAAGACAGAGCGCCGCGCAAGCCGGTAAAATCCTGCGGGCGCTGCTGCTGTTGTCTCTGGCATTCTTGGTGGTTGCCCTCGCGCGCCCGCAACTCGGCAAGAGCCTCACACAGATCGAGGCTAGCGGAATTGACATCATGCTCGTGCTGGACGTTTCCGGTTCGATGCTGACGAAAGACTTCACGATCGGCGGCCAGGAAGCGACGCGCGTGGACGCGATTCGCGAAGTCACACGCAAATTTATCGAAGCTCGCCCAAACGATCGCATCGGCATCATTGCGTTTGCCGGTCGCCCATATGTCGTGAGCCCGATGACGCTGGATCACGATTGGCTTCTGCAAAATTTGGATCGAGTAAAGATCGGCCTCGTCGAAGACGGCACTGCGATTGGATCGGCCATGGCAGCGGCTGCTAATCGGCTAAATGATAAACGTTCAAAGAGCCATGTACTGGTTTTGTTGACGGATGGTGAAAATAACGCCGGCAAAATTCCGCCGAACACCGCCGCCGAGGCAGTGAAAGCATTAAAGATTCACTTCTACGCGATCGGTGCCGGAATAAGTGGAATCGCCCCTGCGCCTATCTTCACTAGTCGCGGGCCGTTGACCGACGCATTGGGAAATATCCTCTACGAAAATCAGCCGGTACAATTTAATGAAACCGGTTTGAGAGAGGTTGCGAAAATCGCCGACGGAAAATTTTTCCGCGCCACTGACACTCAATCGCTGGAACAAATTTTCAACGACATTGACAGGCTGGAGAAGTCGACTGTAAGCGTGAAAAAATATCAGCAATACCGTGATCTCTTTCCGCTGTGTCTGATGGGTGGGTGCGGGTTGTTGGTGGCGCAAATGCTTTTGTCACAAACGATTTGGAAGAAATTGCCATGACCTTTGGCGCACCGGAATGGCTTTGGGGATTGTTGCTCATTCCCCTCTTGATTGCGCTCTTCATGCGCGCGGAACATCGCGCGTTGAAGCGACTGCAGCAGTTCGTTTCCGCACGCCTGCTGCCGCAGCTCGCCGGAACCGTCAATCGGCCGCGGCGCACGATGAGATTTGGTTTGCAGTCGCTTGGGCTTGCCCTGGCCATCGTCAGTCTGGCGCAACCGCGCTGGGGTTACACTTTTGAGGACGTAAAGCGCAAAGGACTGGATTTGCTGATCGCGGTGGACACATCGCGCAGCATGCTGTCTAACGATGTCCAGCCAAATCGACTCGAGCGCGTCAAACTGGCGATTCAGGATTTGATTAACGAATTGCAGGGGGACCGCGTTGGTCTGATTGCCTTTGCCGGACGCGCTTTTCTGCAAGCACCGCTTACGATTGATTACGACGCAGTGATCGAGGCAGTCAACGATCTCGACACAAAAACCATTCCAGAAGGTGGCACCAACATCTCGAGCGCTATTACTCTTGCCACGCAGAGCTTCGGGAAAAGCGCCATGGGAAATCGCGCGCTGATCATATTCACCGACGGCGAAGAATTAAGCGGTGATGCCGTGAAAACGGCGAAAGCTGCGGCCGATGCAGGGGTGCGAATTTTTACTGTTGGCGTCGGAACGCCGCAAGGTTCACTGATTCCAGTAACCGGCGACAACGGGGAGACGAGCTTCGTCAAAGATTCAGCCGGGCAAGTCGTCAAATCGAAACTGGACGACAAACGTTTGCGCGAAGTGGCGGAGGCGACCGGCGGACTTTATCTACATTTGGAAAACGGACCGCGCTCGATGCAGCAGGTTCAAAGTGAAGGCTTGGCAAAAATGCAGGCTGCTGAGATGGACGTGCGCTTGTCGCGCCGGCCAATTGAACGTTACGAGTGGCCGCTAAGCGCCGCGTTGATTGCTCTCACATTGTCGATTCTGATTCCCGAGCGGCGACGTATGCGTCAACGAGCTTACCTGCCCGGAATGCAAGCGATGCAGGCGGGCGTTCCTGCACCTGCGAAAGCAGTCGGCGCCGCCGCGGCTCTCCTGATGTTGCTATCTTCGTTTGCGTTCGCAACGGTGCCGGGAATCGATGCGTATCAGCAAGGAAAGTTCAAAGATGCTTACAAAGAATTTCAGGAAACGCTCAAGTCGCATCCGCAATCCCGCGCCGAAGACGAGCTCCAGTTCGATTCAGGCACCGCGGCTTACAAACTGAAGGATTACAATAAGGCGTTGGAATCATTCAGTCAGGCATTGCTCACGTCTGATACCGGTTTGCAGACCAAGGGTCATTACAATCTCGGCAACACGCTGTATCAACGCGGCGAGATGCAGAAAAGCGACGACAAGAAATTAAGCGACTGGACAAATGCCCTCGATCATTACGAGCAAACCCTGAAGCTTGATCCGCAAAACAAAGAGGCGAAGGAGAACTACGAATACGTCAAAAAGAAGATCGATGAGTTAAAAAACAAAAAGGAACAGCAACAACCCTCCCCTTCCCCAACACCACCGCAAAAGAACAAGCAGGACAAGCAAGATCAGCAGCAAAAACAGCAGAACCAACAGAACCAGGACCAGCAGCAACAACAGAAAGATCAGCAGAAAGATCAAAAAGATCAGCAACAACAACAACAACAACAGCAACAGCAAAAGCAGAACCAGCAGGATCAAAAGGATCAGCAGCAGGCCCAAAACCAGCAGTCGCAAAACAAATCGGGGAACGACAAAGACCAAAAAGAACAACAGCAAAAAGACCAGTCTCAGGCGAAGAACGAACCGCAAAAGAAACAGCAACAACAGCCCGGCGAAAGTCCATCTCCATCGCCCGGAGCAGAAAATCAGCAGGAGAATCAGCCTTCGCCCTCGCCCGGAGAACGACAGGCTGAACAATCACCAAGTCCGGGCGAAGGAGAAAACGAAATGCCGTCGCCGTCACCGGGAGAAGGCGAGGAGGAGAACGGCTCCCCTACTCCCGAGGAATCGCCGCAAAAAAAATTTGCCGGCGAAGTCAAAGGCGCTGGAGGAGATAACTCACAAAAGCCCGCCGAGAAAAACGAGCAAATGGCGGCGGAGGCTGAACAGGAGAAAGAAGGCCAGATGAGCGAACGGCAGGCGCTGGCGCTGCTTGAATCTATGAAAGATGAAGAGGCGCGAGTCCGACTTGATGAACGCAAAGTAAAGCGCCATGTCTATAACGATTGGTAGGCTGAAGAGTTGATGGTTGAGAGTTGATAGTCGATGGACATACCGATGCAGAGTCGAATCTTACTTGTAGCGCTCGCTTCCATTGCGGTTGCTGAGTTTGCGTACGCCGATTCGCCAAGTGTCACTGCGGTATTGAGCAACTCGGAGGCAACTGTAGGTGAAACCGTGGAGCTGCAAATCAAGGTGACGGGTCCCGGCGATGCGCGGCCACCCGAAGAAATTTCAATCGACGGCTTGGAGATTCATTCCACCGGGACGTCGCGACAATTCGAAATACACAACTTCTCGACCAACTCGAGCGTGACTTACAATTACACGATCCTGCCGCTCAGGGCAGGACGGTTCACGATTCCGCCGCAAACAGTTCAAGCCGGCGGGAAGATCCTCAGGACGCCGGAACTCGCGTTAAACGTCGCCGATGCGCCCGGTCAACAGACGAAGACGCGGCCTGGTCGTAGCACTCAGAGCCAGCCGACTAGCGCAGGCGATCTGGTTTTCGCTGAATTAGTCGTGCCGAAGAAGACCGCGTACGTCGGCGAGGTTGTTCCGGTCCAAATTAGAATGGGATTTGATGCGCGTGTTCATCCCAGGCTGACCGAACCGCCTGACATCACCGGTCAAGGATTTACCTCACAAAAATTACAGCAATCGTCACAAAATTTGGAAACCATCAACGGCAGACCTTTCGAAGTAGTGACGTTTAAGACCGCGATTGCGGCGGCCCGGGCAGGGAAATTTGAAATCGGGCCCGTCAAAGCAAAAGCGCAGGTAGTGGTTCCACGAAGACGGAACGCGCCGCGTTCGCGTTCGCCCTTCGATCTATTCGATCTCGACGATCCGTTTTCGGATCCCTTTTTCTCGAATCCATTTGCGCAGTTCGGTGAACGTCGCGACATCCAGATCAGCAGTGACCCTGTGGCGCTTGAAGTAAAACCGCTCCCACCAAATGCGCCTCCCAGCTTCTCAGGAGCGATTGGAAGCTTTGTCATGGCAACCGATGCCAAGCCGAAGAGCCTGCAAGTAGGTGATCCGATCACAGTCACAACAACAATCTCGGGCCGCGGCAATTTCGATCGGGTGAATGCGCCGTTGCTCGAGGATGACCGCGGGTGGCATAAATATCCGCCATCTTCCAAGTTCAAACAGGACGATGAAGTTGGTATTAGCGGCACAAAGACATTCGAGATGGTGATTTCGCCTAACGAGAACAAGCAGAATCTGCCAGTGCTTGCATTTTCGTATTTCGATCCGGCGAAAGAACAATACGTGACGCTGCAAAGCGAACCGATGGCAATCGCTGTTCAGGGAGGTGCGGTTGCTCCGGTCGTGGCCGCCCAGCCGCCGGCTTCGTCGCCGGCTACAGCAGCCCGGGGGCGTCCGCCGGTTCCGAATTCAGCCAAGCCGCAGGACATTCTCTATCAACTCACCGAGCCATCACGAACGGTGGAATCATTCGAGCCGCTTTACGCGCGTCGCGGTTTCTGGGCGGCGCAATCTTTACCACTCGCGGCGGTGCTCGTGTTCGCGGGTTGGAAGATTCGGCGAGCGAGATTGGACGATCGCGAGGCCCGGCGCATCAGCGCGCTGCAACATGAAGCAGCCGAGCTGATGCATAAGTTGCGGCGCCGTGATGATGCGTCTCCGCAGGAATACTATGCCGAAGCCTCGCGAGTTGTTCGATTGAAAGCCGCGCTCGCCTCGCGTGACCGTGGCGTCGATCCAAACACCGTGGACGCGGAAACAGCAGCGGAAACCTTCAAGCTTGATACTAATTCGTGCGACCGGCTTCGCCGTCTATTCGAGCAAAACGACGAGTGGCAATACAGCGGAACGCACAACGGCCCGGAAAGAATCTCCCCGGAAAACCGGCGCGATGTACTGGAGCTGATTGAGAACCTAAAATGAATTCTTTCGCCGTCATTCCGAGCGCAGCGAAGCGGAGTCGAGGAATCCCGTCGAGAAACCCGACGGTATTTCCACGGGATCCCTCGACTTCGCTCGGGATGACGGGTAGTCGAATGGCGATTGTTTTCTGCTTGTTTTTTGGAATCGCTTCAGGCGCATTCGCGCAAGCGCAAGCTGATTTCGCAAAAGCGAACCAGGCATACGCACAGGGACATTTCAAAGAGGCTATTGCCGCTTACGAGATGCTGGTCAGCGCAAGACATTGGAACGCAAATCTGTTTTACGATCTAGGGAACGCCTATTTTCGCACACGCGATTTTGGCCGTGCGATTCTGAACTACGAACGCGCCCTTGCCTTGGACCAACATCATCCGGAGGCAACGGCTAATTTGCAGATCGCCCGTGACGAATCGCGCGCGCTGGAGCTGCAACCGACCAGACTGGAGCGTTACCTCCAATTCGCCAGCATCAATCAGTACAGCATCGCTGCGGAGGTTGCTTTCTGGCTGGGAATTTTTGGAATTGCCGCGCTGATGTTCGCGCGTCGCCGATCAGCCGCGCTAGTATCATTATCGATTTTGTCCCTCCTCGTGTGCGCCATGGCTGTCTGGGCAATTCACACAGTCGACAATGGCAGCAAGGGACGCGCGCTCGCCATCGTCACTGGAAATGACGTCCAGGCGCGCCTCGCCACAGCGGACACCGCAAACAGTGTCCTCGCGTTGCCAGCTGGCAGCGAAATCAAAATTCTAAGCACGCGTGGCGATTGGATGTACGCCGCGCTGCCGAATGACCTGCGTGGCTGGATTCAGACGAAGAACGCCAAGCAAGTTCGGTTGTAACAGTTTCTGAGGGCGTTTGGCCCAGACGCCCGGCCCAGGCGCAACGAACAAGAGGCGTCTGACACAGACGCCCTGCAACTCTACTTGACGTCACAATTTGCGGCGGCACTGAATCGCCGTTAGAGAAATTGTATGAATCCCGAGATGGAGATCGCCACAGACGAAAAGGCGCTCCAGGTCAATCTCGACTCCACCAAGTATGGGACCTTTGCCGAGATCGGTGCCGGACAGGAAGTAGCGCGGAGATTTTTTCGCGTCGGTGGTGCAGCGGGCACGGTCGCGAAAACCATGTCGGCTTACGACATGACATTCAGTGATGCCATTTACGGACCGGCAGACCGCTACGTCAGCCGTGTGCGTCTCCAAACAATGCTGGACCACGAATACAATCTCCTCGTCGAACGGCTCGACAGAAAATTTGGGACCGAGACAACGTTCTTTGTTTTCGCCGACACGGTTGCGGCACGCAGTTTTAAACATCGCAGCGAATCGCACGGCTGGCTCGGTATACGTTTTCAGTCGGAACCTCGAGGGCAGCCAAGTCAGATTATCATCCACGTGCGTCTGCTTGACGTAACTCACGTCGACCAGCAGGAAGCGCTGGGCGTGATCGGCGTGAACTTGTTATACGGTGCGTTCTATCATCGGCAGCCGGAGAAATTGATCGCTTCACTCCAGGAAAATCTCGCACTGGAGCG
>QHOX01000321.1 GCA_003219465.1 Verrucomicrobiota bacterium
CGAATTGTTTTTTCTCGCGCACGATCTCAGCCGAAACGGTTTCGTGCTCGATCGTGTAAGGAACAAAGACGGCTTTACCTTGCTCCCGCGCGACGCCCTTCCCGCCGAAAGCGACGTCCTCAATTTTTAGATCGACAATACGCAAAGGAGAATGCTCGCGTGGCCAATCGCCCACATCGCTTTAATTCGAAGCAGCTCTCGATCCGGTCGCGCTCTCTATTGCTGCTTCGAGTTTTTCGAGTTTCACCGGTTTGATCAAATGGTCGGAAAACCCTGCCCGCAGGCTTTTTTCGATGTCCCCGTAGTTGCCAAATCCGCTGATGGCAATACCTGGCATTTTGGAAATGGCCTGCAACTGCGTCATCAATTCCATGCCGCTTCCGTCTGGCAACGCAATATCACTGATCAGAAGATCGAATTGATTGCGCACCGCGGCCTCCATCGCCGAGCGCACATTGTGCGTTGCTGCCACGAGATGTCCGCGGCGGACAAGTAGTTTTTCCAAAGCGGCGCATGTGTCTTGATGGTCATCGACGAGCAGAATTCTCAAACCTTGGCGCGAAGTCTCGTCGCTTGGTCTTGGCGCGCTGCCCAATCCTTCAGCCGGTGATATCGTTTGCATCGACAACAGGAATGTCGATCCGCGATCGCGGCCCTCGCTTTGAGCGGTGAGGGAGCCGCCATGCGCTTGCGCGAGAGATTTTGAAATGGCCAACCCCAGACCAAGGCCGCCAAAGCGACGCTCAAACGAGCGGTTGCCCTGCTCGAACGGATCGAAAATCCGTTGCATGACGTCGGACTCCATCCCGATACCAGTATCCCGAACGCTGATTGTCAAAACCTCCGGCGAGGGATTTGAAGACGAGATGGCAATCTCTCCGTCCTCTGGCGTGAACTTGATGGCGTTTTTTAAGAGATTCCAAACGATTTGTTGGAATTTCGCCGCATCCGCCGCCACGTGGTGCGTGTTTGCGCGCAAGTTGAGATGCACCCGAAGTCTCCTGGAATCGGCTTCGGCGCGGCAGATTTCAACCACATTTGAGATCGCGAGATGGGCATCGACTGGCGCAAATCTCAGTTGCAACTTGTCTTTTGCAATCCGTGTGAAGTCGAGCAAATCGTCAATCAGCTGGATTTCTAATTCGACATTGCGGCGAATCATCGCCAGCGCGGTCTTGGATTCTTCCTCTTGTGAGGGTTCCGTATCGAGTGTCTCCAACGCCGCAATTACCGGAGTAAGCGGCGTGCGCAACTCATGTGAAAGCATCGCAAGAAAATGATCTTTTGTCCGGTTGGCCGTTTCAACCATGGTTTTTTGTTCCTGAAGTGCGGCCTCGATGCGTCTCCGTTCCATCATGCCGGCAGAAAGCGCCATCGCTGTAATGGTAAGCACCGCCGTCCAGACTTGCAGGGTGAGAAGCGACTGGTTTTCCGTGGCCATGACAAATGGCCCGAAACCGTGCAGCGTACCCCAAATCGCGATGGCCGAGAGAATGAAAATTCCCGCCGCCGTTTCGCGTTGCGTAAAGCGGAACGCCGTCCAGATTACGATCGGCCCGCAAATGAATGAGATCGGATAATTCCTCGCCGAAATTGGAAGCCATCCGCCAAAAACCGTTTCGCTGAGGACGAACAGTAGCAGCAGAAGGATCCCGACCTCAACCGCATCCCTGCGGCTCCAGCGCCGCTTCGATGCGCCACTCCAGAGAAGAACGAGCGGAGCGATGACGAGATCTCCGGCTACATCGCCCAGCCACCATGTCGTCCAGATCGCGCCATATTTTGCCCACTCAGCGAAACCGCTAAGTGCAAGACTGGTGACACCAACGGCTGGGCTGATTGCCGCGCTTGCCATTGCCGCAAGCGCAAACATAAAAACGCCTTGCGGCCGATCGAAAACCCCGGTTCCGCCGGCAAACCGCGTGATCAGCCATACACCGCAAACTGCTTCAAGCGTGTTGCCGACAGCGATGCACAACGATGTGGTAACGTCGCCCGCAGTCGTGACATTCACCAAAAATGCCCCGATAAATATCGCAGGCCAGGTGCGGTACCCGAGCACGAGCATGGCAGCGAGCGCGATTCCTGCAGGCGGCCACACCGGCGATGCGCTAGCGTACAGAAATGCCAGCCTCAGTCCGAGCTTCCCGGCGATGAAATAGACAACTGTTAAGATGCCAACGACCGGCAACGTGGAAAAGCGTCGCGATTGCATCGCCTGACGCGCCTCAGCGCGCCGCCTTATTTGTACTGCGCCGCTGAGTGGCGTCAACATCTGAAGCCGGATCGCTTCTACTCTTCCTCCCTCACGAAGCGCCCGCGCTCGTTTTCACCGATAGGCAAGCACGCCTATCTTCTCAATAATCCCGCACGTAGGGATACTTCGATTCGTTGCCGAGCTCGGGTGGAAACTCCGAATAGCCAGCGTGAATGTACGGAATGTCAGGTGGAAGAATCGGGTAGTAGCTTTCCCGCCATGCCGGAAAGGGAAATGTCAATATCTCAAGCAAGCCAGCTACGTGCCGGGTTGCAGAGCGGCCAACGCCACGCACGACGCCGTACCCAGCGGCCGCAGAATTTCCGTCGTACGTGTTGATGGTCGTTACCGTCACAAAAACTTCCGCAGGAGCGAGGAAAAAATTCGAGAGGCCGCGACCAAGTTTGCGCGTTGGGCCATAATCATTCGAAGGCGGGTCTTGAATATCGGCGACGGCTCCGTTGGCAAGGCCGGCGACCACTGCAAGGACAAGGAGGGTTTTCATGGGCGCTTTTAGCAGT
>QHOX01000316.1 GCA_003219465.1 Verrucomicrobiota bacterium
CAAAACGGACATTTATTTTGCTTTTTTTGCGGAATACCTGCTAGCATGGCCGGCAGGAGGATTGCTAACTGTTCCTGAGAAGCCCTGCGTAGTCAGAAACTCGAATCGTGAATTTCCGTATTAATAAGAGAGAGCGTGGTTACCGCTAAACAATCGAACGTCACTCAGATTCTGCGCGACTGGAATGAGGGCGACGCAGACGCACCAGCCCAGCTGATGCCTCTGGTGTATGAAGAGCTTCGGCGGCGCGCTGCGGATTGTCTGCGGCGGGAACGCAGGGACCACACCCTGCAACCCACCGCGCTCGTGCACGAAGCTTACGTCAAGCTGGTGGAGCAGAATCGCGCACAGTGGAAAGACCGCGCGCATTTCTGCAGCGTTGCCGCGCAATTAATGCGGCGGATTTTAGTCAAGTACGCAGAGGCGCACAACGCGGACAAGCGCGGGGGACAACTAAAGAAGATTTACCTCGACGAAACGCGCGAACTGGCACAGGAGCGAGCGCCCGATCTGCTCTCGCTCGACGACGCGCTTAAAAGCCTGGCTGTCTCGCATCCACGCGAGAGCGAAATCGTCGAGCTGAAGTTCTTTGGCGGGCTGAACGCAAAAGAGATTGGCGAACTTTTAAACGTCTCAACTAAAACGGTGCTGCGCGACTGGCAATTCGCCAAGGCCTGGCTGAGTCGCCAGCTTGCTCGCGAAGAACTTTATGGCTGATCAACGCACCGTCCTGGCGGCTGAATTATTTAAGCGCACCCTCGATTGCCCGGGAGAACAGCGCTCCGCATTTTTGGATCAAACGTGCGGAGAGGATGTTGAACTGCGCCGCGAGATCGAATCGCTACTCAAATTCAATGAGAATGACGATCAATTTCTAGAAGAGCCAGCGATCGACACTGCGATCAATTCACTGTTCCGAGCGGCGCTCAAACCCGAGCAACACATCGGCAATTACAAAATCATTTCGCACATTGGCAGCGGCGGCATGGGGGAAGTTTATTTGGCGCACGACCAGAAGCTGAATCGGCAGGTCGCGCTCAAGCTGGTCCGGTTTGGAACCGGAGGCGAAGAAACAGCGCGTCATTTCCAGCGTGAAGCGCAAATCCTGGCGAGCCTCAATCACCTGAACATCGCGCAGCTGTACGGCGCCGAAATAATTCCTGACGGCTTCTCGTTTTTAATCATGGAGTACGTCGAAGGCGTCAAGATCGACAAATACTGCGATGACAATCAGCTCTCGGTCCGTGATCGACTGGAAATGTTCCGCCGTGTTTGCGGCGCCGTCCATTACGCGCATCAACGGCTGATCATTCATCGCGATATCAAACCTGCGAACATTCTGATCACCAAAGAAGGCGAGCCGAAGCTGCTCGATTTCGGTATCGCCAAACTTCTCGACCCGGAGGCCTCAATGGCTGGCGAACAGACCGTGACGTTTGCCGCAGCAATGACGCCAGAGTACGCCAGTCCGGAACAGGTGCGTGGTGAAACGATGACCACCGCGAGCGACGTTTACAGTCTGGGCATGATCCTTTACGAGCTACTGACAGGGCAGCGGCCATACCGCATCAAGGGCCGAAACCCCGCGGAGATCGCGCGCGCCATCACGGAACAGGAACCAGCGCGGCCAAGCACGGCCATTGCTAGAAGCAGTGGAAGCTCCAAATCCCAAGGTCCAAATCCCAAACTGCTCCGCGGCGATTTGGATAACATCATTTTGAAAGCACTGCGAAAGGAGCCGACGCGTCGCTACATGTCGGTTGCGGAGTTCTCCGATGACATTCGCCGTCATCTTGAAGGACGTCCAGTGAATGCGCGGAAGGACACGTTTGGCTATCGCGCGATCAAGTTCGTTCAGCGCAACAGAATCTGGGTCGCGATGGGAACTATCGTGTTCCTCACCCTCATGGCTGGAATTATCGCCACGCTGTGGCAAGCCCACGTTGCGCGGAATCAGCGCAACGTCGCACGTGAGCAGCGCGATCTGGCGCATCATGAAAGATTGAAAGCCGAACGCATCAACACCTTCCTGCAACGCATGCTCTCATTCTCGAATCAGAGCGTGACTTCTGTCTGGCCGGTGGCCCAAAAGAAAGACGTGACCGTCAACGAGATGCTCGATCGGGTTACACCGCAGGTCGAAGCGGAGCTCACCGATCAGCCTGATGTCCGCGCCCAGGTCCTTCGCACCATTGGCAGTGCCTACGCCTCGCAGGGCCGATATGATATGGCCGAGAAAAACTTGCGCACCGCGCTGAATGACGAAATTCAGCTCTACGGTGAGAACAATCCGGAAGTAGCTGACACCATGTCAGAGCTCGGGGTGCTTAGTTATCGGCAGATAAGATACGAAGAAGCTAACAGTCTGCTGGAAAAGGCGATCGCCGTTTACAAAACACAGCGGCAAGCGAACCCGGCCAGCTTTAAACCGGCGAAACTGGCCCTGGCATTGGATTACCTCGCAGCTACGAAGCTCTATCAGGTCGATCCTTACGCCGCGAAGCCCCTGATGCTGGAAGCTTTGCGGATCTCCTCCGGCGCGAATCTGCCGGACAAAGATCGCCTAGTGGTGGCCTTCAATAAATCGGACACCGGCGCCTCCATGGTTTACACCGGTGAATTAGAAAAAGGCCAAGCTCTGTTGCACGAAGCGCTCACAGAATATCGTCAAATCTCTAATCGCCCACAGTGGGAACAAGGCTCGACGCTGACACACCT
>QHOX01000114.1 GCA_003219465.1 Verrucomicrobiota bacterium
GACTGCAGCATCCGGAATGGATCCAGCCAAATGGCGAGTCGCCGTTATGCGATTCGTATGAGGCGCGCCTGATGAAAACGCTGCAGGGCTTAAATCAAAGCGAACGCAACAGTTCTTCTGACCCCCGCCAACTGGAGCAACGACAGATCTGACTAAGATTATGAAACGCTACACACTCCAAACGGCAATTCACGACGCCAAAATCTTTAACCAATTACGTCGGGAATACCGCCGACCCAAGAAAAAACGGCGCAAACATTCCTCCTCCGGCTGGCTGTCGAGATGCTTGCCAGCATGAGACAGTTACAGCTGTCCTGTTACCGTCGCGGCACGATCATTCGGCAGGTTGCGAAGGAGGTGGCAGCACGCCGTAGAAATACTCGCCATCATCGTCCTGCTGCGGCGACTTCATGAATACTTCTGAAATATCGCCGGGCGCAGGCCCACTGAGAGCCTTGAACAGGTACAAGGTGATACGCACGCCATCGGCATGCCCCACGTTGAGGAATTCTAACGGGAATGCATACGTGAACGCCTCTCCGCTACGCACCTGTCGCTGACTCTCGGGTCCGTTGGTCGATTGGAAAACTGTTGTGAAGTCGTCTGACGGGTCCGTGTGCTCCCCGGTCACGTTACCCGCAAATCTCCCCGATTGATGGACGATCACCCTCGCGCGGATCTCCGTTGGATGATTCTCGTCTGGGAAATACGACCACTCCTTCAGTTCAATTACGTTCATTAACGGTTTGCGACTTTCCATGAACGCTCGGTGTTCGTTGGAAATTGCGAGACGCCGCAGTTTTCCGTACGCGGTCACGCCTGTGACGAACAGAATCACGGAGAGCAGGATCGAGGCAACGTGAATGCACAGCAACCCTGCCTTGGGAAATGAGAGGAGGGCAATCGAACTTACGGTGACGTGGATGGCCAGTAACGTGACGTATGTCCAAAAGATTAGGCCCCGGAAATCCAACGTGATCCAATTGCCGCCGCCGGCCTGCGATCCGAGCAACGCGTGATCCAGAAAGTAAATCGGGACCGCCAGCAACCCAAGACCCAGACAAATGATCAAATGTTTGCGCCAGATCGTCTTCACGCCTCCTGTTCTATCAAATTCCCCCTGATGAATACACTTGTAGTGATGAGCTCGACGAATGCGCGGCCACTTGCGCCCTCTAAACCGATGGTCGAGCTTGCGGTTCGTTAGGCTGAAATGAAGCACAATCTGATCGCCTTTCTCATTGTCGTTGTCTGTGTCGGTCTCGGCGCCGGCCAAACCATTACCGACCCCGCTCACATCGACGTTTATGTCACGCCGTTCTATAACTCCAAAGGGCCGGCTGTTGGCGTCGGCCCGTTTAGCAATGGCTTGGCCGCGAAAAACGAACCCGAGTTTGTCGCGACGATCTCGAAAATGAAACAGTCGTGGGACAGTCTCAATTTCGCCGAGACGTACGTTGCCACAATTCGCCTGTATGATCTCGGTTTCAGGAAGGAATCAATTTACTGGTTCTATTCGGCCCAGTATCGAGGTCGACTTTTTGCGACTCTGATCGACCAACAAAAGATGGGCAGCATGGGCGATCCTGAGTTCGAGCTGTTCCAGGCGCAGAATGCGTTTCAACAGTTGGTCGGCCCGTACATCAACGGATACGCATTTGGCGATATCGATCAGTTGATCCCCATCATTGAGAAAGTTCAGAGAGAAGGAAAAACCGTGCCCGATTTAACTAAGATTTATCCTCGCGTGACCTTTAAACCGAAGTCGGAATGGGAGGCAGGCAACAATGGACTGAATGAAGGCCTGACAAAGCTGCTCATGACGCTCAAGAACGAAAAAGCAAGTATCAAGCAGCAAAGGATCGAACAGGGAATGGAAGCCAAATTCGGAAAGCTGCCGAGCAAAGAGCTACCAAAAGGATCGGTGTCATAACTTCCGGCTTAGTGACTTGGTTCGGTTTCCTTGAGCAGCTCGAGTAACTGGTCTTTCCACAAGTTGGCGATAGTGTGGCTGCCGTGACCGCGGGTTTTGTCGCTCATCGAAATCACGACCGCACGACCGTGCGGGACGCGCTTGATCTCGCGTTCAAGAATCCCGAGTTCGGGCGGATTAATCAGATCATCGGCAGAGTTGATTGCCAGAAGCTGTGCCTGGATTTTTGCAAGATTCGGACCCGGATCATAGTCATGTGAAGCTTCCAGCGCATAGAGCACGTCGTTTGCATCATCAGTCTTGACGATTTGCTCAACGAATTTGTCCAGGACTTCGTCTGTTTTCGCAAGCGAAGGCGCGTCCTTCTGACGCAGGACCGGATTGCTGCTCATGAACCAAAGCATCTCGGCGGCAGTGCGCAGACTCGGCGGCTGTCCCGCGCCTGCGGGATACTCGCCGCCGTCCCATGCCGGATCGTTGCGGATTGCGTCGATGACCATGCGGCGCCACGCGCGGTTGCGTCCCGAAATCTGGGTCGGCAAACTCGCCAGCGGCATGAGCGCGTCCATGAAATCGGGATGCAGCTCCCCCCAGAGCCAGGTGTGCATTCCGCCCATCGACGTTCCCATCACCAATCGCGCGTGATTTACGCCGAGTCCCTCTGTTAACAGCCGGTACTGCGCCTCCACCATATCGAGGTAACCGCAATGCGGGAATTTTGCGTGCATGCCGTCACTCGGTTTGCTCGATTTGCCATGGCCAATCCCGTCCGGCAACACGATGAAAAATTTTGTCGCCTCCAACGGCTGATCTTTTCCAAACAACTCGCCAGCGAATTCGGGGCGAATAAACTGCGCGCCGCTGCCGGTTGTTCCGTGCATGATGAGAACCGCATTGGTCGTTTTGCCCTGCGCGTCCTTCTCGGGTTTTCCCAGCGTGCGATAGTGAATCCGCAGTTCCGGCAAAGTTTCGCCAGATTGAAATTTGAAGTCGCGAATCGTGAAATCGCCTTCGGTCGGCGTGGGATAATCTGCGGCCAACACAAGACTCGTGGCCGAGATGGACAGCAGAGTTGCAAAAATTCGGAGGGTTGAGTTCATGTTAGGACTCATCTCTTAAGCGACGCTGTCATGTTGAGCCAAGCGAAACATCTCTGATTTAGCTCCATGAGAAGCGGTCCAAAAATGATCTGAGCTTCTTCGCTTCGCTCAGAATGACATAATACGTGGCGTGTTAACGGTTTCGCTGCCGCTCAGCCTGGATTCGTTTCAGCAGCTCCGTGTGAGTTCGTTCAAGCTCGTTGGCAAATCTCACCGTTGCGTCCAGAGCTTCGGGAAAAAACTCGAAGCGCTTCCGCAATTTGGTGGTAGTCGGATCGTAGAAGAAGGAAATGTCCTGATCGAGATTTGGCACAATCAGTTCGTCGCTTAATTTTGTGTACCGCGTCATTCGGCTCAGTCCCCATCGGATAATGGTTTCGTCGTTGCGCAAGGCTGTAAGGGTTTCCAAGTCTAGCAACTGAATGCCGCCGGACTGAAGGAGCGCGGCGAAATCGCCCGGGCTATAGTCGGTGGTGAAAACAAACGGACGCAGCGGCGACATTTCACCGGCGTCAAGCGCGCGCCGAAACTCTGCCGCTTGTTGCTGCTCTTTCGCGCGGCTGACCTTGTTGCTTTCGATTCCCTCACGCAGCGTTTGCTCGATCGAAGCCAAGATACGATCGCGCCGTTCGATGTCCTGCCGGCGCTGCTGATAATTGTTCAGCCAAAACGCGAGGTAAACGCCAACAAACACCAGAACCAATTCGGCAACCCAGCGTCCGAAGCGGGACAAACGCGAGCGTTTTTCAGTTGTCTGGCTCATGGTTAACGGGAAAATTCAATCAATGAGACAATCGTGGTCAGTCAACAATTTGACCGATTTCGTCGCGAACTCCGTCCGAAACGCGCTCGCGGATGATGCTCCGTTTCATCATTTGAGATTCGAGCGCGTGTTTCCCGAGGATTTTTATGCGGAGATGCTGGAAGCGATGCCTGTAGCAGAGGACTACCGGGCTATGTCCGGCAAAAGCAAAATGGGGAGCAGCAGGCCCGATGGAAAACCCACCCGCACAAAGATCGATCTGTTCCCGGAATACATCCGCCATTTACCTCCAAAGAAGCGGGAGGTGTGGGATGTGGCCGGCCGCGTCCTTCGGTCGAAAAATGTGGGATCGGCTTTCGTGCAGCGACTCTCGCCGGGGTTGCAACGCAGATTCGGAGCAAAGTTTGACAAGGTGCAAATGTATCCCGTGCCGATTTTGACTCGCGACATTCCTGGCTACCGCATCTTCAAACACACCGACAGCCTTTGGAAGGGGATCACGGTCCAGTTTTATCTACCGGGCGACAATTCTACGCCGCACATCGGCACGATCTTCCACGAGGTGCTCCCAAACGGACGCAAACCGAAGAAGGCACAGATGCCGTTTTCCCCGAACACTGGTTACGCGTTCGCCGTAGCGGATAACACCTGGCATTCGGCCGATCCGGTCGGGCCGGAGGTGAAAACGCGGGACAGCATTCTGCTCACCTATTTCGTCGATGCCGGGCCGTGGCGATTTGTTCGCAACCGCGGGCGGCGGCTGGCAAATTTTACGCTCAACGAATTGCGCAATTTGAAGCACAAATAGGTAGCGCCAGCATCAAGGAAGGGCGATCTCCAGATCGCCCAGGCGGCGGACTGGAGACCGCCGCTCCCAGCGTCGTTCATCAACGCGGCAATGGTTGCTCCATATTCGCCAGCGCGTACACGACGATTGCCACGACAGCGGAATTTTCCGCCAACTCTTTTGGCACGATTTTGTCCAGAGTATCGGCTGCAGTGTGATGGTAGTTGAAATAGAAACGGTTGTCTTGAATCGGACTGAAAGCCGGTACACCGGCTTTCTCGAGCGGCTCGATGTCGGCGCCGCAGTGTTCAACTAAATCGAGTATGCCCGCTCCAGACTCCTGCAAAATTGCCGCCACAGGCGCGAACATCTTTTTGACTTCCGGGTTGGCCTTGATGTTGACGCCAATCGGATGACCGGCACCGCCGTCTGTTTCCATGGCTGCGAAATGATTGGAGAATTCTTTCTCGTGATCCTTCGCGTACTGCTTTGATCCGGCCTCACCATTCTCTTCATTCATCCAAGCGATAACGCGAATAGTCCGCTTCGGTTTAAGATGAAGCTTTTGGATCAGATTCGCCGCTTCCATCGAAACTGCGACGCCTGCGCCATCATCGATTGCGCCTGTGCCCAGGTCCCATGAATCCAAATGCCCGGAAACGATGACGATCTGTTCGGGATGTTCGCTGCCTTTGATATCAGCGATCACGTTGGCGCTTTCGACGTCCGGCAGAGTTTGCGGCGTCAGGACCAATTTCATTTTCACCGGTCCTTGTCGAACGAGATCGGCGATCAGATCCGCATCCTCGGCAGTGACTGCGCCCGCTGGTATCCTCGCTGCGTCAGCGGCGTAATCTGTCAATCCGGTGTGCGGAAGCCGGTAATCCGCGCTGCCGACGGAACGAATCAAGCACGCGATTGCACCGCGTCGCGCAGCTTCACTCGGCCCGTGACTTCGGTAAACAACAGCTTCGCCATAAGCTTGGCCACCCCGACCTTCCGCGGCCATTTGCTTATCAAACGGATAATTGAAGAGCACGATTTTGCCCGCGACTTTGTCGCGCGGAAGCGATTTGAGCTCATCAAAATTTCTGGCGACAACAACCTCGGCTTCGAGCCCGTTTTTTGGTGTGGCCACACTGCCTCCCAGCGCGCACAGCACAATTTTTTGCGTCGTATTCGGCGCTTGACCGGGAAATTGAATGAGCGCCGCCGTCTCTTCGCCACGCACCCAATGGGGGACCATCACCTTCTCGAGCTGCACGTTGCAGCCGAGTGCTTTCAATTCGGCGGCGACGTACTCGACTGCTTTTGCCGCCTGTGCCGATCCGCTTAACCGGGGGCCGATGTTGTTCGCAAGATGCGCGACCTGCCGATAGGCATAATCGCTGGTCAGAGCTTTTTGTTGCAATTGTTTCAATTCAAAGAGTGTCTGCGCCGAAAAGACAGTCGGAGTCGGCGATGGCGATGCGCTCAGAGTTGATGCGATCGCCGGTGTTTGCTGCGCAACAAGGTCCACCGCACAAAAACAGAATGGAAACAGCAGGCAAGAGATTGTGAAGAATCGACTCATTGGCGGCATCCCGAACTGTGTCAGAAAAGCCTTTGATCATCAATCGTCGCACTTGATGCGACGGCAGTCGCCAATTTGACGAAACACATCTAAGAATCCGCGGATTTTGCTTGCATAGCGCCAAAGGTGCGGATTTACCGCCAGCCTGGGGCAACGCCCCAGGCCGCCTACGAATCCCGACGTCAGCGCTGAAGGCGCGACTCACGGTGTTTGAATCGCGCTTTCAGCACGTCATTATCATTGATTCGAATTCCTGGGCGCGGCCCCAGGCTTATGTGACAAGAGCGCCGTTGGCGCAAACAAACAGGCTCGTTGGCAGCGGCTGTCACTTCACTTTCCGAAACTGAATCTCCTCGCCAAGTAGATCAGGGTTACGTGCATTCTTTTCCAGAAGCATAGCCACCGCAGCTGAGTCTTTACTTTCCTTTGGAACGATTTTGTCATTGACGTTCCGCAACCTCAGGTTTTTGCCATCGTCCGACAATTTCCAAACGACGTAAGCATACTTGCGATCGCTCGAATTGAGGTCCTGGACAGTCGCGAAAGGTGTTTCCGCGACATCGGAATGGTAAGCGCGAAAAAGATCACCGTCGTAGTAAACGATGTAGACGCTGTCGTCGAGGCTCCGCAGTTTCAGTTTTTCCTTGCCATCAATCGACGTCCAATCGCCAAGCAATCGCTCCTGCACTTTTCGAGTCGGAGTCGATGTGATGGGGACATCATATTGGCAAGCGGTGAAAACCAGAGAGCAAAGACCAATCGCTGCGCCGACTACCCGTACCAAAGCTAAGTTCGATGAAATCACGGAGACTTGGCCGCTTGTGGGAATCGGCCCTCGTCAAAATCGATGAGGTCTGGAATGCACTGAATGTCGTCGCGATCGGCGATTCCCATCTTTTTCTTTCGTTGCTCGAGACGCGGCGTAACTGAATCGCGCCATCCGAGCTTTGATGCGAATCCGTTCCAGACAAAGAGATCGCCATCGTTCAAGCGGCGGCCCTTCTCGAAACACCATTTCAGAATTTCTTCGTCCGACCCGTCCTGCTTCACGCGCTCAATCAGATCGCGATGGTGAACGCGCAGAAAATTGCAGCACACACCGTCTGCGGCTTTCAGCGCTCCGAAGTTTTCTTGATAATCTTCGTGGAGCTCGCCGCGCAGGTGCAGCCGTATTTTGTCCAGCATGCGCGGGAAATACATCATGCCACCCGTCATTTCTTTCGGGCTTTTCGGGAAGGTCGTCATGGCCAAATCAATCGCATGATCGGTAGCGGTGCAATATTCCAAGGAGTGACGGCTTCCCAGCCATAAGATCACACGCGACGGCTAGGAAGCCGTCGTTCCTTGGCCGTCCGTCAGTCTCAGAATCCGCTGCTTTTTCGCGCCGTAATCCAGCGAGTGAAATCGTCGAATTTCATCAAGCCGACGCACACCGTTCAGAGTATCCAGATAGCGCGTGTAGCTTGCAGCGAGCTGCGTCGTTTCCAGATAGCGAGCGTGGAGATTTGCATCTCGGAACGCTTCGGGACATTGGCGCGCGAAAAGGTGAAATCGCAGCCACCGCCGGTCAGCGCGTGAAATGCGCTGCGGTTTTCGGAAGAAGGCGACGAACAACAGAAGAACAAGATACGTGTCCACCTGCGCTTGCAGCTCGAGGTTGCGTGCAAAGTGTTCAGACGCGATCTCGCGAATTCCCCGCTTGAACTGCAGCGCGGCGTGCAAGGCGTGGTTTAATTCTTCAACAAACATGATCAGCGATCGGATGTTGCGATCGCCTAATCCGGCGCGCGGATCGTGTTGCTCGAGTTGTTCGATCAGCCAACGCGAATAATAAATGCCAACGCAAAGCTGGTCGCCGGCCCTGCGCAGGAAGGTTCGCGCGAGCTCGCTCAATTCGCAGGCGGATTTTCCAGCCAACACCGACAATTGCGCACAACGCGTCCGATCGATGAGACAATCTTCCAGATTAATCCCGACCTGCGCGTACGTTCGCTCGAATAATTTCTGTATTTGGCTGAACAGTGTCTCGTTCACAAAGAAAGCGAGGGGCGCACGTCCTCATCCAGATTGAGCAGCCGTTCGGAAAGTTGATTCAGCGCCAGCCGCACATCGCGAAACCGATCTGCTAATCGTTCGAACACGTCATCCAGTTCACAGCGGCGAGCGACGGCGTGCGAAGACACAAGTTGATAGTTCGTCCGGCCGACCTGCTCATAGAACTCGATGTCCGGTCCGCCACGCCGACTGCGCCGCTGGGTGTTCTCGTGAAAAATTCCGCTGATGAAAAGCGAGTAATTCCCAATGTGCGCCCGAAGGAGAAACATTTGCTCTGGCGTGGCGCGGTTCAGCGCGATCAGGATATCGGAAATGTATTGTTCGGCCAGATGATGTGTCTCATCGGAAATCTGGAGCCGGCTCGCGTGCGAAAATGTTTCCAGTAACGACGCAACGTAATCGCAAAGCTTTCGGTCCCCGATTCCGCCCTGTTGCAGGACGTGGCGAGCAAGCACGTAAAAGTAAAATTGAGACGAGATCCGAAGATGCCCGCAGTGGTTCAGAATGGCGTCAACCAACCGGGGATGATCGAGGATCGAATCGCGCGTCTCGACATCGCTCAATAGATCGACCAGAGAAACCTGATCGGTTTGCGAACGCGCCAGGGTGCGGACGATGAAGTCGAAATCGGCTGCGGTAAACCGCGCCCGACAATTCGCCCTGACCATCGGGACTTCATAATGAGCAATGCGCGCGTCGCTGGCAAGTCAAATTCCCAGCGCGGTCCGCCAAACCGAGGACGCTAGTATATTACGCCCTTCCGCATTTCGTTTCTCCTGCGAGCTTGATCTCCACAGGCCTTCTATCTAATTCTCGTCCGTGGCCGCTCCCTCTGTAATTGCTGACCTTGTTGAGCGTTTCGAACAACAAGGCGACGCCTATAAATCCGGTCAATACAACGAAGCACAGCTCCGCAAAGAATTTATTGATCCGATGTTCAAAGCGCTCGGCTGGGACATGGAAAACATCAGCGGTTACGCAGAGGCTTACAAGGATGTTATCCACGAAGACGCCATCAAAATCGGCGGCGCGACCAAAGCGCCGGACTACTGCTTTCGCATCGGCGGCACGCGCAAGTTCTTTCTCGAAGCGAAGAAACCATCGGTCGATATCAAAACCGACGCGCATCCGGCCTATCAACTTCGCCGGTACGCATGGTCGGCGAAATTGCCACTTAGCATCCTGACCGATTTCGAAGAGTTCGCCGTTTACGATTGTCGCATCGAACCCAAACTAAGCGACAAGGCTTCAGTCGCTCGCATTCTGTATCTCGACTTCCGCGAGTACGTCCCGGAGTGGGAAGAGATCGCGAAGGTCTTCGCGCGCGAAGCGATTCTCAAAGGCTCCTTCGATAAGTTTGCCGAATCGACCAAGGCGAAACGCGGAACTGCGGAGGTCGATGATGCATTCCTGAGTGAGATCGAAAAATGGCGTGCTGATCTAGCACGCAATCTGGCATTGCGAAACCCCGAGCTTTCGCAACGCAATCTTAACTTTGCCGTGCAACGCACGATCGACAGGATTGTATTTCTACGCATCTGCGAGGATCGGCGCATTGAAGTCTACGGGCGATTGCAAGCCTTGCTAAACGGCGAACACACGTATCGCAGGCTATATCAGCTCTTTCGGGAAGCGGACCAGCGTTACAACTCCGGTCTGTTCTATTTTCAGAAAGAAAGAGATCGGGTCGAGCCGCCCGACGATCTCACGCCCGAACTCGAGATCGACGATGCCGCCCTCAAGAGAATTATCCGCCGCCTCTATTATCCGGACAGTCCCTACGAGTTCTCCGTGCTGCCCGCCGATATCCTCGGCCAGGTTTACGAACAATTTCTCGGCAAAGTCATTCGACTAACGAAAGGCCATCAAGCCAGAATCGAAGACAAGCCAGAGGTGAAGAAAGCAGGCGGCGTTTATTACACGCCCACTTACATCGTCGATTACATCGTCAAGAACACAGTCGGCAAGCTGGTTGAACACAAAACACCGAAACAAGCTGCCAAGCTTCGGATTCTCGATCCTGCGTGCGGTTCCGGCTCGTTTCTGATCGGCGCGTATCAATATTTACTCGATTGGCATCGCGATTGGTACGGCGGCAACGAGCCGAAAAAATGGGCGACCGGAAAAAATCCCGCGATCTATCAGGGACCGGGCGGCGCATGGAAACTCACGACTACGGAGCGCAAACGGATTCTGTTGCAAAACATTTTCGGCGTGGATATCGACGCTCAAGCCGTTGAGGTGACAAAGCTTTCGTTGCTCTTGAAGGTCTTGGAAGGCGAATCAGAACAAACACTGGCCACGCAACTGCGCTTCTATCACGAGCGCGCCTTGCCCGATCTCGGCCGCAACATCAAATGCGGCAACTCGCTTATCGGTCCCGACTTCTACGAGCAGCAAGAGATGGATTTCCTCGACGAAGAAGAACGCTATCGCATCAATGTCTTCGATTGGGAAAAGGAGTTCCCAGAAATAATGAAAGCGGGCGGCTTCGATGTGGTGATTGGCAATCCGCCATATGGCATTCCGTTTCTCGAGGTGGAAGAAAATTACTTAGCGAACCATTTTCCTGAGACTCAGAAGTTCGCGGATAGCTATTGCCTGTTCATGGTGCAAGCACTCCGGCTTCTTCGCGATGACGGTTTCCTCTCCTTTATTGTTCCAAATACATTTTGCGACTTGGAAAACTGCGATTCGTTTCGTGAATGGATGCTTCACGGCTACACCCTACAGGATATTTGGCAGTCGGGATGGGCGTTCAAAAGCGCAATCGTAGACACTCTCGTATTTCGAATTCTGAAGCGACGACCGAGAAAATCCGACCGTGCTCAGATCACTATAGCCAATCGCGAATACACGCGGGCCATAGGAGATTTCGTTCATAATGAACTGACGAAGATCGATTATCGCAACAGCGAGGATGATCGCAGGCTCCTGTGGAAAATTAACCAGCAATGCCGTGTTCCGCTCGGCAACCTAGCGACAGTAAAAGCGGGCGTGAAAATGTACGAGAAAGGTCAGGGCACACCGCCGCAGACGCCTGAAACCATGAAGGCGCGTCCGTTCTCGACAATCG
Source organism: Verrucomicrobiota bacterium (assembly GCA_003219465.1). Taxonomy (GTDB): domain Bacteria; phylum Verrucomicrobiota; class Verrucomicrobiia; order Chthoniobacterales; family UBA10450; genus Udaeobacter. Next base: position 11,288 of record QHOX01000114.1, read on the forward strand.
GAAAACGTCCACCTGGATGGAGGCCGCTGTATCGTGGCGAAGATATATCTCGTTACGAGGTCGCCCCTCCGCGTGAGTTCGTAAACTATGGTCCGTGGCTCGCAGCGCCGCGCAGCCCCGACCTTTTCGTAAGCCCAAAACTTCTCATGCGACGAACTGATGACCGGCTCCTAGCATCGATCGACAAAGATTCGGCGATCTGCGTGAATTCTTGCCACGTCATCAAACTCAATCGTTCTAGCCCAACACCACCCTCGGAGCTGTACGTGCTTGGTCTGCTGAATTCGAAACTGTTGCAGCGGGTGTTTGAGCTACAAAACCCTCAGATGGTCGAGAAGGTCTTTGCGGAGATCAAAGTGATTTATGTAGAACGCCTTCCGATTCGAAAGATCGACTTCTCCAATCCCGCCGACAAAGCGCGGCACGACCGAATGGTTGAGTTAGTCGAGCGGATGCTCGATTTACACAAGCAACTCGCCGCCACGAAAAGCGATCACGCGAAGACGAATCTCCAGCGTCAGATCGATGCCACCGATACCCAGATCGACAAGCTGGTTTACGAGCTTTACCAACTGACGCCGGACGAAATCGAAATCGTCGAAGGTACCACTAAAAGCCCAGCGTCGCCGCTCCCTTGATGACCGCGTAAGCGACGCATGAACCGCTCCAAACGAACTGCCGAGATGAGCTCTGAAGATAAGAGCGCGCTTCTGAACGACGCTGTGTTTTATGAAATTATTTTCGCCCTCGGTGTATCCGATCACGACCCCTCTGATTATTGCGTGTGGGAACATCTAAATTCTCGCGCATGGGACATGCGCGTGCGCTGATTTATTTCTTTGAATGTCCCGAGGGTAGTCGCAGATGGCCCGATGACCTTCTATCTGAGGATTTCGGTTTTCCTGCTCGTTTCGATCGGACTTTCTCAAGAAGACAAAGACAGACTTAACAAGGACTTATTTCATCTGAGCTCTTTACGACTCAGGCATGACGCTGCATCGAAACCATGGCCTCACACCATTCTTAATCGAATTCATGAACGCTGCGTTGAATTTGTGCAGTTCTTTTTATCTCCGAAATTACCCAGCGAGATTTCACCGATAAAATCGCAGTGGCAGGCGTTGCTCAACATTCTGCAAAGTGGACACGAACTGAGAATCACTCGCTCCTTTGACTATAACGATCGAGATTCGGGATGGATGATTGGCACGGGCAGAAGTCTTGGTTCTGGTTTAGCTGAACTTACACCCTTAATTCCAAAGCATGCCCCGCTCCCCAGCTTCAGCACGACGGAAACGTAACTGAGAACAACAGGCACTTAGGTCGGCCACCGTCATTACAGCTTTTTGTCTCCCGCCAGTTTAATTCCCAAGTCGCGTAGCTGCTTTGGATCGACTTCCGCAGGCGATTGGGTCATGAGATCCATGCCGCGGTTGTTCTTCGGGAAGGCCATCACGTCGCGGATAGTTTGTTCGCCGCAAATCAGCATCACGATGCGATCGAGGCCCGGCGCGATGCCGCCATGCGGAGGCGCGCCGAGCCGGAGGGCGCGCAGCAAATGGCCGAACTGTGATTCTCGAGCTTCCGCGCTGATCCCAAGCGCCTCGAACATTTTTTCCTGCAATTCCGGCTCATAAATTCGCATGCTGCCGCCGCCAATCTCCACGCCGTTCAGAACGACGTCGTAAGCCTCGGCGCGAACCTCGGGAAATTTCTTTGCCTCAAACAGCGGCATGTCCTCGGCCTTCGGTCGAGTGAATGGATGATGCATCGCGTTCCATTTGTTTTCGTCCGCGCTCCATTCGAAGAGCGGAAAATCCGTGACCCAAAGAAAATCCCAGTCCGACCCGCCCGGAGGTCGCGCCCTACCATGCAAATCCTGCATTTCGGCAATGCGCAGGCGTAATCGCCCGAGGACCTCGCAGGCGATTTCCCATTTGTCAGCAGCGAAAAAGACGCAGTCTCCTTCTTCGATGTTCAGCATCGATTGCAATGCAGTCTTTTCAGCATCACTGAAAAACTTCACGATCGGTGATTTCCATTCGCCGCCCTCAATTTTGATGAAAGCGAGACCCTTTGCGCCGTGCAGCTTTGCAATTTCTGTTAGCTCATCGAACTGCCCGATCGTGATTCCGGCAAAACCTTTTGCGTTGATTGCTTTCACAACCCCGCCGGCATCGAGCGCACCGCGAAAAACTTTGAAACTGCTGTTCCGAAAAATTTCACCAACATCGACTAACTCCATTGCAAACCGGCGATCCGGTTTATCGCTGCCGTAACGATCGAGCGCTTCGCGGTACGTCACCCGATCGAATGGAGTTTTGATTTCGATATTGCGTGCCGCCTTGAAAATCGCTGCCAGCATGCCTTGGGTGAGTGCAAAGATATCGTCGGGTGTGACGAACGACGCTTCGATATCGATTTGCGTGAATTCCGGTTGACGGTCCGCGCGCAAATCTTCGTCGCGAAAACATTTTGCGATCTGAAAATATTTCTCCACGCCTGCCACCATGAGCAGTTGTTTGTATTGCTGCGGCGCCTGTGGCAGCGCGTAAAATTTTCCCGGCATCATGCGGCTCGGCACCAAAAAATCACGGGCCCCTTCCGGTGTGCTTTTGGACAGAATCGGCGTTTCAACTTCAACGAACCCCTGGCTATCCAGGTAATCGCGCGTCGCTTTTACCGCCCGGTGGCGAATCCGCAAATTGCGCGCGAGCCGTGGCCGACGCAGATCCAAATATCGGTGCGTCATCCGTAGATCTTCATTTTGCGGCTCCGCGTCGAGTGGGAATGGCAGCGGCTCGGCGCGATTTAAAATGCGCAGCTCGCTCGGAATTATTTCAATGTCGCCGGTTGCGAGATTTGGATTCTCCGTGCCCGGCAGACGCGCGGCGACGCGACCCGAAACTTGAATGACGTCTTCGCCGCGCAATGTGTGGGCTTGTTTCGTCAGTTCGGCATTTTCCTCGGGACGAAACACGATCTGGGTCAGCCCTTTGCGGTCGCGCAGATCAATGAAAATCACGCCGCCGTGATCGCGGGTGGCGTTCACCCATCCGGCAAGCGTCTCTTGCCTCCCGATATCGCTTTTGCGAAGTGAATTGCAGTCGTGTGTGCGAAACATGCGATGCGCCCAAAAGTACCGCGTCATTCTGGGCGAAGCGAACAATCTCGCAAGCGCATTAGTTTCCGGGGAGCGCAGGCTGCCAGCCTGCTGTGGTCGGCAGCTTGCCGACCGCACACAGCTCCGCAAAAATTTTGGTCTTGAACCCTTCAAGAAGCGTTTCGGCAAGGCTGCCGAAAAGAACAGGCTGGTAGCCTACGCTCCCCGGAAGTTCTGCGAACTATCGCAACGTAGATTCCACACGCGACATAAAATTGTCTGTCGGGATCAGTTGCTGCTCCCCTGTTGCCATATTTTTGATCTTCACCTGTGGCCATTCGTCGCCGAACAAAAGCGCGACGCGCGCGCCCAAATCTTCGGCGGCTTGGAACTGCCGGGCGACTTTCGTTGGCGTGAGCGGGTAATCGATGCGGTAGCCGCGGTCGCGCAGTTGCTGGATTTGTTTGAGCGCATCGGCGCGGCGTTGTTCCTTTGCGATCACGACGTAGATGTCGATCTTGCGGTCGTTCGCTGTTGCTTTCTGGATCGCTTCGCGTGCTCGCGGGATTTCATTGATCAATTCCCCGAGAACGACGTCGCCCATTGCAAAACCAAGCGCAGGCAGAGAAATGGCACCGTCGCTCAGTTGCGAAATGAGATTATCGTAGCGCCCGCCGCCGGCGATCGCCCGAAACTTCCCGGCACGATCGAACACCTCAAACACGATTCCGGTGTAATAGGCAAGTCCGCGAACGATTCCCACATCAACAGCCACGAAATCGGCCAAACCGCGAGCACGCAGACCCTCAACGAGGTGCTCCAGTCTGGTGCTCTTACCGCCGCTCTTCAGCGCCGCGAAGAGGGGATCGGCAAGGTCCCCGAGTTTCTCCGCGGTCTTCTCGCGCGGCTCGC
>QHOX01000323.1 GCA_003219465.1 Verrucomicrobiota bacterium
TCACAAAGACCCGACCGGCTTCGAATGCCAGATCGGTGGGCTGGCGTTTTTCAAACTGTGTTCCGGGTGTTGTCGCCGCCATCGTCAGCAGCGATGCGATTGCATGGTCAGCCGCGGCAAGGACAGCTGGGACTACCGATGCGGTCGCCTGCGAACCGCCCGACGTGGGCCCAGCTGGAAGTGACGTGTCGCCAAGCGCCACTTCGATTTTGTCGAGCAGCACACCGGTCTTCTCCGAGGCAAGCTGCGCGAGGATCGTGTAGGTGCCGGTGCCGATGTCCTGCGTGCCGCATGCGACACGGGCGGTGCCATCGTCGCGGAGCTCCACATTGGCCTCGGCAGCGACCCGCGTCGCGATCCACGAGCACCCAGCCATTCCCCAGCCCAGGATCAATCCGTCGCGCTTCATCGAGCCGACCTCTGGGTTGCGCTTTGACCAGCCGAACTTCTCCGCGCCAAGCTCGAAGCACTCGAGCAAATGGCGTGATGAAAATGGAATGCCCAATCCCTCGTCGATCTTCGGCTCGTTGAGGACGCGCAGCCGAACGGAATCGATCTTGAGTTGATCGGCCAGTTCGTTCATGGCCGACTCGGTTGCGTAGAGCCCGGGTACGGCGCCTGGGCCGCGCATGGAGGACGTTGCTCCGATATTGCGCTTGGCGCGCCCGAACTTTACTCGAAGGTTCGGCACGCTGTATTGGAACGGCGTGGCCTCTCCGCAATCTTCGTGGTGAGCATCGAGCATTGATCTCTGGTAAACGTAATCGTGCTGGAGCGAGACGAGTTTGCCTTCGGGTGTGGCACCCAGCCGCACACGCTGCTGGGTGCGGGCGCGATGACCGACCGACTGGAACATCATTTTTCGACTGATGGCGAGCTTAACCGGTTTGCCAAGCTGCCTCGCCGCTGCGGCGGCGAGCGGGCAATGTGTCCATGGCCAAAGCTTACCGCCGAAACCCGAGCCAACAAATTTGGTGATGACGCGGACGTTTTCTTTCGGCGAACCGAACATTTGCGCCAGAACGGCCCGGAGATTGAAAATCCCCTGCGATTCCTCATAGAGCATTAACACCGAGCCATCCCAGATCGCGGTTGTCCCCTGCAGTTCGATGGGGTTGTGCGTCTCGGTCGGCGTGACGTAGGTTTGGTCGAGCTTAACCGGCGCGCTTGCGAAAGCGGCATCAGGGTCGCCACGCTCGCTTTCCAACCGGTGCTCTGGGCCGTACGTGGTTTCAATCACTGCCGGGTCATCGTCGGCTTTGAGATCGTTTTCGACGTTCGGCTTGTCCTTGTCGTACGTGACGCGGACCGCATCGGCGGCGGCTTTGGCGGTCTCAAAAGTGTCCGCAACGGCGAGCCCGATGTATTGGCCGTAGTAGCGAACGACATCGTCCTCGAACGGTGGGCGCCGCTCTTCACAGATGCGTTTGAGTCCCTCTCCTTTGACCGAGCGGAAGATCTTTCCAATGTTCTGGCGATGAAAAATAGCACGCACACCGGGCATCTTTTCCGCCGCCGCTGTGTCGAGTTTCTCCACTCGGCCGTTAGCGATCGTCGCTTCGACCGGAACGGCATATAACATCCCGGGAAAGTGGAAGTCGGAGGCATACATAGCCGTTCCGCTTACCTTCAACGGGCCATCTACGCGCGGCGTTTTGCGACCGATCGGTGATGTCGTCGGAGTTTCTTGTGTCGTTGGCATGGTCGGCTACTCGTTAGGCAGTTTAGGTTGCAAGCTTCAGCGCATGCACGAGGCAGCATTTGGCTAACTCTGAACCAGCGTGGCCAGCGCCCAGGGGGCGAGATGGATAGTGCGCGACACGCTGGATGGTCTGCTGCAGCGCTTTCACGGTTTAACTCAAGACGGAAGAGGTCAGGAGGTCCTCAATCTTGATTGGCAGGTCGCGCACACGAACGCCTGTGGCGTGATAGGTCGCCGCAGTAATCGCAGCCGCGATACCGGCTAGTCCTATCTCGCCGATGCCGCGCGCGCCTACCGCGTTGAGCTCTAAATCAGGATAATTGAGGAAGTGCACCTCGAGCTGTGGCACGTCGGCGTTCACGGCCACGATGTAGTCGGCTAGGTTGCTGTTTATCGGTGCGCCGTTTTGCGGGTCGTAGGTCGTGTGCTCTAACAATGCCATGCCGATTCCCATCACTACTGCGCCTTCGATCTGATTGCGGCCGGCGAGTGGATTGATGATGCGGCCGCCGTCGATCACGGTGACGACGCGATTGACGCGCAGCCGTGCGATCTCAGGTTGCCATGTTACTTCGGCAAAGTGACAACCATATGAGTGCATGGAGAACTTCGGCTTCGCTTTACTGCCGAAAATCCCTTCGGATCTGCCGCTGCCCGTGACGAGACGAAGGTCAGCGCGTTTGAGTAGGTCCGCGAACGGAACGCCTCCGCCAGGTCCTTCGGTTTTGACAAATACTCGTCCGCCTTTGAACGCCAGATCGTCCTGCTTGCGATTTTCGAAAGGCGAGCCTGACGTAGTGGTCGCGGCGTTCAAGAGCGCTGTGATTGCATTGTCAGCCGCGGCAAAAACGGCAGGAACCACAGAAGCGGTCGCCCAGGAACCGCCGGAAACCGGGCCGTGCGGAAGCATTGTATCACCGAGCACCACTTCTACTTTCTCGACTGGCACACCGGTCTTGTCCGCGGCGAGCAGGGCGAGAACTGTATAGGTGCCGGTGCCGATATCCTGTACCCCACAGGCGACACGAGCGCTGCCATCATCGCGCAGCTCGACATTGGCCGCGGCGTCGTCTCGCGTGGCGATCCACGCCGCGCCAGCCACGCCCCAGCCAAGTGTTAATCCGTCGCGTTTCATCGAACCAACTTCCGCGTTCCGCTTCGACCAGCCGAATTTTTCAGACCCAACCTGGAGGCACTCGACGTAATGCCGCGA
>QHOX01000322.1 GCA_003219465.1 Verrucomicrobiota bacterium
AACTGTGCATAGCATGGGCAAGATGATTTTCAGTTTACAGAAATTCTCGCGGGCCTCGACCAAAAAAAGCGGCGCTGAAAATCCTGGTGCTGGCAAATTGAGGTACTTTCGGCGATAGAGTTGCTGCGAATGGAACCGGCGCCCGGCAAAACGATTTTGATCATCGAAGACGAACGCGACGTCGTCGATCTTCTGACGCTCAACCTGCGCAAGGCAGGGTACACGCTCGCGACGGCAACCGATGGCGCTGCTGGATTGGATAAAGCGCGCAGTGAAAAACCGGCTTTCATTATCCTCGATCTCATGCTGCCGAGAATGCCTGGGCTGGAGATCTGCAAAATTCTGAAAAGCGATCCCGCAACTCGCCAAATCCCAATCATGATGTTAACAGCCAAGGCCGAAGAGATCGACCGGATAGTGGGCTTGGAATTTGGCGCCGACGATTATGTGACGAAGCCGTTTAGTCCGCGCGAAGTTGTTTTACGTATCGGAGCGATAATGCGCCGATCCGATACAAAGGAAGACGAAGAACATATGGCGGTCGGTCCGATTGTGATTGATGCGGCGCGCCACGAAGTCTCGGTCAACGGAAAGCGGGTCAACCTCACCAGTCTTGAATTTAAACTTTTGCGGACGCTCGTGCAGCGACGCGGCCGGGTCCAGGCGCGCGACCGTTTGCTCAATGATGTGTGGGGCTACGAAAGTGTCATCGATACGCGCACCGTGGACACGCACGTGCGCCGCTTGCGAAAAAAACTCGGGAAAGCTGCCGATGTGATCGAAAGCGTGCGCGGTTTCGGTTATCGACTGCGGGAAAATTGACGCGTGATGTCGTGGTTGTTTCTGGGTGTAATCTGCATCCTATTTTCAGTGACGGCGGTGGTTGCCTGGCAAAAATGGGTCGCGCCGTGGCGACAAATCGAGCAGCTCGTCAGACAAATTGTCGGGAATGAACATCCGCGCACCTTCCTGGTCGGGGGCGGACCCGAATCGAAACGCGTTGGCCTGGCGTTGGAGAATATTTTTGCGCGCCAGCAGGAGCTTGGTCGCCAGATCGCAGGACGCGAATCCGGCACGCAGACAATCCTCCGCGCGATGCAGGATGGTCTGCTCGTCGTCGATAAGCGTCTGCGCGTAACTTTGGCCAACCAGGCTTTTCGGAAACTGTTCGGTCTGCCAGAAATCTCATTGGGGGCACCGCTACTCGACGTTGTTCGCGAGGCCACGGTTGATCGGCTGATCGCGGAAACACTGCGGACTGGCAAGGCGATGCAGAGCGAATTGGTTCGTGCTGATTCGAAAACGAATTCCGAACGCGATGTGGAAATCAGTGCTGTCCCAGTGAAGGACGATGCGGGTCTAACAACTGGCGCGGTAGTCCTATTTCACGACATAACGCAACTCAAACAAACCGATAAGGTGCGGCGGGATTTTGTGGCGAATGTTTCGCACGAGTTGCGCACGCCGTTGTCGATCTTGCGCGGATACATCGAGACGTTGCTGGATAATCCCCAAACGTCGGACAAAGAATTGTCGCGCATCCTGCGGGTGATGGAACGGCATTCCAAGCGGCTCGGGTTGCTGGTCGATGACTTGCTTACCCTAGCCCGCTTAGAGTCGCGTAGCGCGGGTTTACAATTCAGCGATGTCCAATTGGCGGAATTGTTCCAGAGCGTCATTCGCGATTGGGAAAAAAAGTTGGCGGAGAAGCAACTGAAAGTAGTTGTCGATCTTTCGCCGGATGCGCGGACGATCCGCGCGGACGAAACCCGGCTGCATGAAGTTCTCTATAATTTGCTTGATAACGCCCTGAAATATTCGCGTGAGAACGGAGAGATTCGTTTGCGAGCGGTCCAGCGCGGTCCTGAGATCGTGCTCAGCGTGACCGATAATGGGATTGGGATTAGCAAAGATGATTTGCCACGGATTTTCGAGCGCTTCTATCGTGCTGACAAGGCACGCAGCCGCGAGCTTGGCGGTACCGGTCTCGGGCTCGCGATTGTGAAACACATCGCCCAATTGCACGGCGGCCGCGTAGAAGCCGAGAGCGAGCTCGGAAAAGGAACCACTATCCGCGTGATCTTGCCCGCGCGTTTGTAGCCGCCGCCCTGTGGGCGGCGCAACGCACGTCACTGGTAGCACTCCGGGGCAGCGCTTCGCACAGCGAAGCGACTACACCTACCGCTGTCACACAAAAGTAACATTAAAGATTTTGACGCTTCGCCGCGCGCTGCGGGAGGCTGAGAAGTATGAAATCTCTCAGATTTAGCCGCAAAATTCTGGCGATCGTGCTCTTGATCGGAATAAGTGCGACCGCCTCAGCACAGATGATGATTAACGGCGCAGGCGCAACGTTCCCCTATCCGATCTATTCGAAGTGGTTCGATGAATACGCGAAGGTTGATCCATCTGTGCGCTTTAATTACCAATCGATTGGGTCGGGCGGAGGCCAAAAACAAATTCTCGCTCAGACGGTCGACTTCGGCGCATCGGATGGGCCGATGAGTGACGACAATCTGGCGAAGGCACCGGGCAAACTTCTGCACATTCCGACAGTGGCGGGCGCGGATGTAGTCGCCTACAACTTGCAGGGAAATCCCGCGTTGAAGCTCGATGCGGACGCGATCGCCGGAATTTTTCTAGGGCAAATCAAAAAATGGA
>QHOX01000330.1 GCA_003219465.1 Verrucomicrobiota bacterium
TCGTGATTTTGCTGTTTCGCTTCGATTCCACTGCACGTGATGAATCCAGTTGATCCTAACGCCGAGTGGCTCGAAGCTGACGGCCTAGGCGGCTTCGCAAGCGGAACGGTGTCTGGAATTCGCACCCGGCGCTATCACGCGTTGCTCTTGACCGCAACGACACCGCCGGCGGGGCGAATGGTCCTCGCGAACGGGTTCGACGCATGGGTGGAAACATCGCGAGGCACATTTGCAATCTCATCGCAGCGCTACGAACCCGATGTAGTTCACCCGGACGGCGCTTCGCGAATCGAATCGTTCGAATACGACCCGTGGCCGCGCTGGCGTTACAAGATCGACGATCTCCTCATCGAGCACGAGCTGTTCGTTCCGAAAGGCGAATCGGCCATTTTCATGTCGTGGAAACTCGTCTCGCCTAATGATGCCGATCTCAAACTCAAGGTGCGACCATTCCTTTCCGGTCGCGATTTTCATTCCACACATCACGAAAATTCCGCGTTTCGCTTTGAGACCGAACAAAACGGCCAGCGCGTAACATTTCGGTCTTACGATGGGGTTCCAGCGGTCATCGCATATTCAAATGGCAGCTACACGCACGAGCCAACCTGGTATCGGAATTTTCTCTATTCCGAAGAACTCGCCCGAGGTCTCGACGCTGTTGAAGATCTCGCCTCGCCCGGGGTTTTTGAATTTTCACTTTCCCAAAAACCGGCGGTGCTGATGCTCGCGACTGAAGGACACGCGATCACCGACATCGAATCCATCGAAGCGCGTCATGCCCAAATCAGGACGATCGAGCAGGCCCGCCGGCAATATTTTTCCAGCCCGCTTGAACGCGCCGCTGACGCATACCTCGTCCAGCGCGGCAAAGGAAAAACCCTTATTGCCGGTTATCCGTGGTTCGGCGATTGGGGGCGCGACACATTTATCGCTTTGCGCGGGCTCTGCATCGCAACCCGGCGACTCGAAGAAGCGCGTGATATTTTGTTGCAATGGGCCGGCACCGTTTCACAAGGCATGTTGCCAAATCGGTTTCCTGATCAGGGCGAACAACCGGAGTTTAATTCAGTTGATGCATCGCTTTGGTACATCATCGCGGTGAACGACTACCTTCTTGCCGCGAAAAAACAGCTAATGCTGACCGACGATTGTCACACCAAAGAATTGCGTGCGGCAGTCGAAGCCATTCTAGCTGGTTATAATGAAGGGACACGTTTCGGAATCCGCGCGGATCGTGATGGTCTGCTCTCGGCAGGCGAGCACGGCCAACAGCTCACTTGGATGGATGCGCGAGTGGATGGCCGAGAAATCACGCCACGTATTGGAAAGCCGGTGGAGATTCAGGCGCTCTGGCTAAACGCGCTCGCAATTGGCGCAAAATTTTCCGCGCGTTGGCAACCGCTGTTCGAGAAAGGATGCGCCGCGTTTGAAAGCAAATTCTGGAATGATCATGCCGGTTATCTGGCCGACGTGATCGATTGCGATCATCAACCGGGTGTAATTGATCTTACATTTCGGCCGAACCAAATCTTCGCCGTCGGCGGACTGCCGCTCATGCTTTTGTCGAAAGAGAAAGCGCGTCGGGTTGTCGATGCGGTGGAAATGCTTTTGCTTACGCCGATCGGGTTGCGCTCGCTCGCTCCCGGCGAACCGGAATACGCGCCGCACTATCAAGGCGACTCGCGCGCAAGAGATTCTGTTTATCATCAGGGTACGGTCTGGCCCTGGTTGATTGGCGCATTTGTTGAAGCATGGGTGCGCGTGCATGGTGCGAACGCTGCTGCACGAAAGAAGGCGCACGCACGATTTCTTCCACCACTGTACGAGCATCTGAATCACGCTGGGCTGGGTCACGTCTCAGAAATCTGCGACGCCGAACCTCCGCACACACCACGCGGCTGCCCGTTTCAAGCGTGGTCGTTAGGAGAATTACTGCGGCTTGAGCGCAGCGTATTGACGTAGCCATTAGCGCCAACGGCGCCGCCCTCATCGTTCATCCTGGGGTATCACCCCAGGATGTCGAATTGTCTCGGTAGACGCAGCGCTGAAAGCGCGACTCAAAGTGCCTTACCTATCGTTGTCGCAGGTGAATCGCGCTTTCAGCGCTCATCCTTTCGCGTTTACCATCCCCGGGGCGTTGCCCCAGGCTTGTAATGGCATTGCGCCCTTGGCGCTGAATCGTCCGGATCTTTCCCTGTAAGCATCGCGCTGCTTCCGCGACAAATCATCCGTATGGCGGAGAAAACACGTGTCCTCATTCTCGGTGGCGGGTTCGGCGGCCTTTACGCGGCGCTTGAATTTGAGAAGCGTCGCCATCCGCAATTCGAAGTCACGGTGGTCAATCGCGAGAACTTTTTTCTGTTCACACCGATGTTGCACGAGATCGCGGCGAGCGATCTTGATTTGACGAACATCGTCAATCCCGTCCGCAAGATGA
>QHOX01000115.1 GCA_003219465.1 Verrucomicrobiota bacterium
GACTACGAGATCCGGAACTCCGTCACCGGTAATGTCACCGACGACCGCGATGGCTTGCCCAAAGCGCGTAGTGCTATCTTCCGGTTGCGGGTCCTGCAGCGTTGATGCCCGAGCCGCTGTGCCCCAGAGCCCTGAAACCATCAGCGCGAGGATCACGAGTGGCGCGCCGATGCGTGGTATGATTCTACTCGGTGAAACGTTGATTCTGTTTGTAGTTTTTTTTCCAGTTTGCAAGCTCATAAGTTCTCCCAATTTAGAAGTTCTCCCAATTTAGTGGCGCACTAGACGAGGATTATGGTGGCCATATATGAGTTAAGTGACCGGGATTATTTCCTGCCGTGACCAAAATACAAGAAAAAACTTCAAATATTTTTGTCGGATGTCGCCTGACGAGAGGGGACGCCGTTTGTCGTAGCGGGCTTATTTCCTGCGGGCACCAAAATACAAGAAAAACTTCAAATATTTTTGTCGGATGTCGCCTGACAAGAGGGGACGCCGTTTGTCCGTAGCGGGCGGCATATTTTCGAACCGATGATCCCCCGAGTTATGAGAAGGGTCGCCTGCCCGAAAACGAGCGAGCGCCTCCCTCTGCAGCGGCGGTGCCGATGGATAGCAAAAGGTGTCCGTGCCCGCAATGCCGCGCTGGACAACGTCTTGGTTTTGCGCTCGCGCCTATGATGAGTGCGACCTAACGTACTCCCTGACGCACGCACACCTGCGCCAGATCCAACTCCCAAGGACTCTCCGAGTCGAGCTTCATAGATCAATTTTCCGGCAACTCGTTAGGACGGTCTGGCTGGCAGCCTTTTCCGATTCTTCGGAAAGGTCGAAAGGTTTCAGTACCTCGTTCCTCGTCACGCAGTCCCGGCGATCGATCGCGGTTCGGGCCTTTGCGCAACCGCGTTCGCCTCGCTCGGGAGATCCTGCAACGTCATCGGTCCGATCTTCGTTTACGGAATTTTTCGGCATTCAGGAAGGCGAATTCGCCGGCGTTCTGTGGGATTTTCAGATCGACATTACGCCGCAATATTCCCAGCGTCAGCACCGTGGCGGCTACCTCACCGTGTCTGAATCGGTTGCAGTGTTGTTACTAGTTTTATTATCTGTAACGCCGCTTGGAGCGGTCACAGTCGCTGTATCCGAGACCGTGCCGTTTGCCGATTGGTCGATCGTCCCGGTCGCGCGGTAGGTGATAACACTTAGGGATGGCATCGTTACAGTATCGTTGATATTGCCACTTCCATTCGCGGTGAATCCTGAAGCGCCGCCGGTCTGCGTCGCGGTGAAGGTCACGCCGGTAAAAACGGCCGGGAAAGTGTCGCTTACCCTCGCGCCGGTGACATAACCGGGCCCGTTGTTGGTCACCACAATTGTGTAGGTGTTGCTCTGGCCCCTGGTGACCCTTCCTACTCCATCAGTCACCGTGACCTTGAGGTCAGCCTGTAGCGTGAGTGTATCGGTATCGGTTGCGGTGTTGTTGGTGAGTTTGTTATCTGTGACGCCGTTTGGAGCGGTCACCGTGGCTGTGTCCGAAAGTGTCCCGCTTGGTGCCGTTGGGGGGATCGTTCCGGTCGCTGTATAGGTGATAACGCTGCCGGATGGCATCGTTACAGTATCGTTGATATTGCCGTTCCCATGCGCGGTGAATCCTGAAGCGCCGCCGGTCTGCGTCGCGGTAAAGGTCACGCCGGTAAGAATGGCCGGGAAATTGTCGCTTGCCGCTGCGCCGGTGACATTACCGGGCCCGTTGTTGGTCACCACAATTGTGTAGGTGACCGACGTACCCGAATTAACAGTACCCTTTCCGTCAGTTACGGTAACTTTGAGGTCAGCCTGTAGCGTGAGTGTATCGGTATCGCTTGCGCTGTTGTTGGTGAGATTCGGATCCGTAATGTTGCCTGGAGCGGTCACCGTCGCTGTGTCCGAGAGTGTCCCGCTTGGTGCCGATGGGCTGATCGTCCCGGTCGCTGTATAGGTGATGGCGCTGCCGGATGGCATCGTTACAGTATCGTTGATATTGCCACTCCCATGCGCGGTAAACCCTGAAGCGCCGCCGGTCTGCGTCGCGGTGAAGGTCACCCCGGTAAAAATGGCAGGGAAATTGTCGCTTACCACCGCGCCAGTGACATTACCGGGCCCGTTGTTGGTCACCACAATTGTGTAGGTGACGGCCGTACCCGAATTAACAGTACTCTTTCCGTCAGTTACGGTAACTCTGAGGTCAGCCGATAGCACGATTGTATCAATATCGGTTGCGCTGTTGTTGGCGAGATTTGGATCTGGAACGTCGCCTGGAGCGGTTACCGTCGCTGTGTCAAGAAGTGTGCCGTTTGCCGATGGGCTGATCGTCCCGGTCGCTCGGTAGGTGATAACGCCGCCGGCTGGCATCGTGACAGTATCATTGATATTGCCACTCCCAGCCGCCGTGAACCCTGAAGCGCCGCCGGTCTGGGTCGCGGTAAATGTCACGCCGGTAAAGATGGCAGGGAAATTGTCGCTTACCGTCGCGCCGGTGGCATTGCCGGGCCCGTTGTTGGTCACCACAATTGTGTAGGTGACCGACGTACCAGCGTTTACCGTAGTCACTCCATCCGTTAGGGTAACGCTGAGGTCGGCCGTCGGCGTTTCCGCCGCCCTTAATCTGAGAGCCGCTCCCTGAGTCGCCAACATCGTTTGGTATGCCGGGTTCTCGACATCCGTCTCATAGACCTCGACAAACTTGCAGCCAAAGCTCACCGCTGCCGTAAACGAATTATTCATAGCATCGTAAGGTGAGAGAAGCGGGTCGTTGCCATATGGTGGAGAATTGCTCAGGCGGGCAACGTTGTCGTCAGTAGCACTGTTGCAGAGGAACTGAATGCCGGTCGGCTCATACAAATAGTTGGCGTAAATGGCAGCGTTGAGGTAATAACCGCTGGCAGAAGTTGCGTGCAACTGGGAGTTCATGATGCCAAACCTGCCGGGATACGTCGCCACACCCCAGTCAAAAATATCATTCATCGCGCTGGTGCCGACTTCTTGTGAATCTCCGCCGTAAGGACGCGCGCCGGTGATGAACACCGGCGTACGCGGGAAGGCAATCATGTATTGCGCAATCATTTCTTGGACTGTGGCTTCCCATGCCACCAATCCGGCAGGCAGATCAGGAGTTGGCAAGTAACCGGCGGCAACGGCGTTCGCGTCAAAGAAATCAATATCAGCCTGCTCGGTGGCCAGATAAGCCTCAGCGATCTGACAAAAGCCCGTCATAACTATGTATCCAAGTTGCGGGCTATTGTCATACTGGGCTCCTAAAGCGGTGATAAATTCCTCCCATTTAGCTTTGTAAAGAGGATCCCATGGCACCGGCATTGCCCCCTCATCAGGCGCGGTGAGCAGATGAAATTCCGCTCCTCCTGGGTTGCGCGCCAGGATTGAAAACGTGACCGGTGTTCTTGTAGTGGTTTTGGTCGCAGCGGTGGACGTTTGCACAACTGTTGAGTCGATAATGGAAACGATGGTCGTGCCCGGTGAAAAGGCGTCACAGGCGATCGCCCTTCCAACATCCGCCGTAACAAAATTGGCAGTGGCTGAGGTAAGCATTGCCACATCGGTTGTGGTCGAGCCGTCGGTGAAAGTGACACCGCCCAAAAGCCACGGCGGGGTGTCGATGCCAGCAATCAACCCGAGACCGATGAATTTTCCGCTGGCAAGAGCATTAGCTAAACAGTCATCAATCAGCGGCCAATTATAAACGTTGTCGGCTGTCTCGAGATCAGACCAGCTCACTCTGATCCGAAGCCCATCCACGTTTGGATTTAGCCACGGGTGATCGTCGAGCGTTCCGATAGGGTCGTTGGCGTCGATTGCTCCCGGCAGATCGAGGATGCCAGCGGGGTCAGGCTTGATCGCTTGGGTTTTTCCCGGCGCAAGCAGCCCGGCAGCGCAAAGCAGCACGCCGAGTAAAGCCGGCACTTTGCAAGGTCGGGTTGCAGATTGTCTTGGATTTTCCACGTTCCAAACGAAATCGAGGGGGCTATTTGCACTCACGCAGCGAGTTATGCGGTTATTCACAATCCGATTGCAAGCTTTTTTCCTAAGAGTTTTTTCTTAGGTCAGATCCGACATGGACTGACCGTTCCCTCCTTGCCGTGCACACACTAACGGGACCGCACTAAACCGCTCGGAAGAACGACGCGCTGTGGAGCACCTTCGGGCTTGGCATTGCTCAGGCGGGGCGCGGGATGTCGGTCGGCGTGTAGCAAACGCGTGCAACACGAGGAGCGAGCAGGAGATTCCAGTGTTTCCAATTGTAACTGGAAGAGCTTTCGACCTGTCATTATTATTGTAGGCTTAGTTTCAGAATCTTGTTCGAGCACCAATGTTCACGCCCTTATCGGCACGGCAGTGGAATTATGAAACCGCCGCGCACCTCTTGAACCGCGCGGGATTCGGGGGCACACCCGCCGAAATCGAATCGGCATACGGAAAGGGACTAGACGCGGCGGCCCGCGATCTGGTCGATGTAAGCGATGAGTCCACAGCTCTGCCGCCACCGGTGTGGGCGCATCCTCGTACCATTGGTAAAATCCGCACGCAAATGCGGTCAAAGAAAATTTCTCACAAGGAGCGGAGAGAAAGAAAACGCGCCTTCCACGATATGGAGGGCGAAAATATTCTCGATCTTCGACGTTGGTGGCTCGAACGAATGTTGACGTCGCCTGCGCCGCTCCTGGAAAAAATGACACTTTTCTGGCACGGCCATTTCGCGACCAGCGTCCAGAAAGTCAGAGACGGTTATTGGATGTGGCTGCAGAACGACACGCTGCGTCGGAATGCGCTCGGGAACTTCGCCACCTTGACGAAAAAGATGTCACGCGATCCTGCGATGATGATTTATCTCGACCTTCAAAAAAGCGACAAGGAACACCCAAACGAGAATTGGGCACGCGAGTTGATGGAACTTTTCACGATCGGGATTGGCAATTATACCGAGCAGGACATCCGCGAGTCAGCGCGAGCGTTTACTGGTTACCGTGTCAACTTGAGCACGCAGCAATCTCGGTTTGCGCCTTTCCACCATGACGCAAATTCGAAAACGTTTATGGGCCGAAGTGGACCACTGGACGGCGACGATATCATCGTTGCGCTGCTGGAAAAGCCGGCGTGCGCGCAATTTATTGGGCGAAAAATCTGGCGTTATTTCGTCGAGGACGATCCGTCGCCGGAGACGGTCGACGCAGTGGCAAGTCGCCTCCGCGAGCATAACTACGAAATTCGGCCCGTCTTGCAGGAAATTTTTAGCTCGAGCGAATTCTATTCCGAGCAGGTGATGCGCAGCCAGATCAAGAGTCCTGTGCAGTTTTTGATCCAAACTGCAAAGCTGCTTGAGGCGCCATTGCCATCTCCGAATATCGCGCAGAACGCGATGCGGCAGATGGGCCAGATTCTTTTCGCACCGCCAAGCGTGAAGGGCTGGGACGGCGGCAGAGCCTGGATCAGTACGTCCACGCTTCTTTTTCGTTACAATTTCGCCAATTATTTGATCAATGGCGACGCGATGTCGCCGGAATCTAATCCGGGAAAAGAAAGAGCCGCCGATTTCGGATTTCGGCGAGGCTTAGCCTTGGACGCGGACATCCGCCGCGATGCAATCGAAGTATCGAGATTAATTCCAGCAGCGCTTCGGAACAAGCCGAAGGAACTTGTGGCGCACTTGAGCAATCGGCTCTTTCAAGCCAAGGCAGCAGCGAAAGAAGCAAACGCTTTTGTTCAATATCTCGAGGCGCGAAGCCCCGACACTGGCGACGAAACCATGCGCGGTTTGCTGCATCTCATGATGAGTACGCCGCAATTCCAACTCACCTAAACGATCTATGAACCAAACAATGCACACCCGCCGGCAATTTCTTCGCACCTCCGTGTTGGGAGCCGCCGCTTCGTGGACGTTGCCGCTTTTTCTTGAGAAGACTTTTTTTGCTCTCGATGCGATGGCCGCCGACGCGCTAACGCAGACCGCCACCGGGAAAGACAGTACAATTCTCGTCGTTTTGCAAATGGCGGGCGGAAATGATGGCCTCAACACAGTCGTTCCGTATGCTGACGACACTTATTACCGGTCACGGCCCAAGCTCGGTCTCCCTGCAGACAAGATTCTGAAGCTCAATTCCCATGTGGGATTGAATGGCAAACTTACGGGATTGAAATCGCTCTTTGACGAAGGCCATTTGAGCGTGGTGCAAGGGGTAGGTTATCCGAATCCAAATCGATCTCACTTTCGCTCCACAGAAATCTGGCAGACTGCTTCGGACGCGGACCGAAATGAAAGCGAAGGCTGGCTTGGCCGCTATTTCGATAGTTGTTGCGCTGGCGCCGATCCGACAGTCGGCATCGCGATCGGTCAGGAAATGCCGCAGGCCTTTGCGGCGAAGACTCCAACTGGCATCGCCTTTT
This sequence comes from Verrucomicrobiota bacterium, assembly GCA_003219465.1. GTDB lineage: Bacteria > Verrucomicrobiota > Verrucomicrobiia > Chthoniobacterales > UBA10450 > Udaeobacter. The sequence continues at coordinate 6,433 of QHOX01000115.1, forward strand.
GGCAGCCAGAGCAGTTCCGCTGGAGGCCATCAGAAAAAGTCGAAGGGCGGATGAGCGCTGAGGAATTTTTCTTTCGGCAGCTCAACGGTTCGATCGGCTCCCAGGAATTGGCCGCGCCGGAAGGCGGTTCGATCAGCGCGATTTCGGGCAAATCGAAGACCGATCTGAGTACAATCGATTTTCTCACACGGACCGCACTCGATGCGCAATTAAGTTCGGACAAAATTCTCGCAATCGCGCGCAAATATAAATCGAACGTTTCCTATCCGCAGGGACGTCTCGCGGCGAGCCTGAGCGTGATTGCGTGCATGATCGCCGGCGGGTTGCCAACGCGAGTTTATTACGCGAGCCAGGGCGGATTCGACACCCACGCCGGCCAGGCAAACGCGCACGAACGTTTGATGGGCGAATTGAATGATGCGCTCAGCGCCTTCGCGGCCGATCTCAAACAGCAGGGAAATTTCGATCGTGTGTTGTTGATGACCTTTAGCGAGTTCGGCCGGCGAGTTGTGGAAAATGCAAATGCTGGGACCGATCACGGCGCGGCCGCGCCGATGTTTATCGTCGGGGGTGCGGTGAAACCGGGATTGTTCGGGAAATATCCGAGCCTTACGGATCTCGATTACGGTGATCTGAAATTCAACACCGACTTCCGCAGCGTTTACGGGACTGTGCTCGACCAATGGTTACACGCGCCGAGTCAGGTTGTTCTCGGACGGAAATTTCCGGCGCTGCCTTTATTCAAATCGTAAGGACGCCTCTCCTTCCTCGAATCGCTGGGACATCGCGCCGTGCGTGCTGTAGAGCAACTGTTTTAGAATCCGCAGCCAAGCGTTTAGGAGGTCCGCCCGCGCAGCGACAAGCGGGCGTCTATGTAACTTCTGATTTGTTTGCCACTCGGTCGCTTGTGGTACGGCGTGCCGTCGCGAATTCCGTGGGGGTACGCGAACTTTTACAGCCCGTCACATACTGCGGTGATTCGCACTTACGATGCCGCTGGCAATTTGATTGAGACGCACGACGACGCGGGCGAGTTCAGGAAGTGGTAAATTGCAGAGAGCCGCTCCGGGATTGCGCCCGGAGCGGCTTCAAGATCGAAGGTTTAATTGCTATTAATCTTAATTCGCCCAGTCTCCCGTGGTTCAGAGGCTCTCGAAGTTTTCCAGAAATGCCGGCTCCACCGGTGTTCCATCGGTCTTCAACGGAAGCGCGAGAAACTGGTCGATCGCGATGCCGCCATCTGTTGGGTCCTCAACCACTGGACAAATCGCATAGCGCAGCGGATCGCTGTCAGGGCGTTCTGTCTTTGTGATCAGGCCTTTGCTGAAGAGGCTGTCGATATCACTTATCGACTTAATGATGGGTGTGCCATCCAACGCGCGGCCATTTTTCGCCGCCAGCGCATTGAGGGTTTTTTTACCCGCCCGAGTATTCAAGGCCTTGGGCGTGTAATTCACCCACACATGCAACCAGAGACCGAGCGGATCAGCACCGAAGTAGCCGTTCCGCATGTCGAGCAACGACGATTGGCGGAAAGTAAAGCCAATCGGGTCCGTACCCGCTTGCGGGAACAGATACTCGATGAAGCTATCGGCTATCTCGCGCGCCTGCTGTCCAGCTGCGTTGGATGTGAAAGCGTCGGCGGCGAACCCACCAAGAACGGTAAAGTAATTGAAGTTACCGCTGTGATCGTAGGCCGAGAGCGTCAGCAGTGCCCGCACGTTTCTCTGGAAAGGAAAGTTGGGGGTATCCGTAACGGCGATGCCCGTGCCGGCCTCAATGCGCCCTTGAATCAACGCCGGGTTAACGCCGTTCTCGAGGTAATAGGCGTCGGTGAAGTCATAGAGCCGATCCTCGACGTCGGCTTTGGTGAACGACGGCGCTGCGAACAGAGCCATCACAACTAGTGCTATCACGTTTCTCATGGCGCCAGTGATACACGTGCCCGCAACTGGCTGCAGGTCGTTAAAGGTTGTACGATTGTAACCTTTTGGAGGACGAGTCGAGCCGGATGGATCGAATGGTTCATGTAAATCGGTGTGCCGATATTTGCCCGCAATCTTGCAAGTCGCCATGATTTATGACATCAAACACAGCGACCTCAAAACGATTCATTTTGGGTGTTTGGGTGGTGTCAGCGATAAGCTGACTCCCACATGACAAACCCTGCGGCCGATGCCAATGAAAACAGGACACGCTAATTTTTTACTTGCAGCCGCTGCCTCGGTTTAGATAGCCTGTAGGTTTTCACACCAGTATGAAATCGTTATCGGTCGTTTTTCCTGCATTTAACGAAGAGGCAAATATCCGGGGTGTCGTTGAGGACGCGTATCGGACTGTACCGAAACTTGCTCCAATTTTTGAGATCATTGTGGTGAACGACGGCAGCAAAGATCGCACGGGCGACATCTGCGACCGGCTCGTTGAGGAGTTGTCCAACGTGCGTGTTGTTCATCATCCTCGGAACCGTGGCTACGGCGCCGCGCTTAAGAGCGGCATCACGCTGGCGCGGTATGATCTAATTTTCTTCACTGACGCTGACGGGCAGTTCGACTTAACCGAAGTGGCCGCGCTCCTCGAAGAGGCCGATGCCTACGACATCGTTGCTGGTTACCGGGCCCGGCGGCAGGACCCGCCGCACAGGCTGTTGTTTGCCTGGGGTTGGAATATCCTCGTGCGGATCGTGCTCGGAATCAGGATCCGTGACATTGATTGCGCTTTCAAAGTCTTCAATCGGCGTGTCTTCGACAAGGTTCAGATCAACTCGGTGGGCGCAATGGTTAACACGGAAATCTTCGCTCAGGTCTCCAGGTTTGGCATGACGGTGAAGGAGGTGCGCGTGAGCCATTTCCCACGACGGCACGGCAAGCCGACCGGCGGCAGCGTTGCCGTTATCGCGAAAGCCTTTCGGGAGTTGATCAAAATGCGACGCAAGGTACACACGATCAATTCGGTGATTCGTCGAGTTCGTCGAGTTCAAGCGAGGGAGGAGAGTTGCGACAAATCGATTCCCCCTAAGCCTGCTCCCCTAAGAAAAATATTTCGTCCGGTGACGAACTTAACTGCCAAGTGACGTAACAGTTTTGTACAATTTTCCCCAACTCATGCCAGCTGTCGTTTTCTTTTAACAAAACTGCTCGAAACGCCAGCGCGGCTTGACAGCGTATTGATTCGAAACAAATTCGCTGTCTTCTGTGTTCTATTAATTCAAATAAATCATGAAAACTGATGTGCTTATAATCGGCGGCGGGCCGGGGGGATCCGCGATGGCAATGTTCCTCGCGCAGGAAGGAATTAAGCCGGTCATTTTGGAACAGGAAGAGTTCCCGCGTTATCACATTGGCGAATCGATGACCGGCGAGGCCGGCCAACTCCTCCGACGACTCGGCTTGAAGGAGGAAATGATTAAGAGAGAGCATCCGGTTAAGCACGGCGTCAGAGTGTTCGGCACCAACGTGCAGAATTCCTGGTATGTGCCCGTTTCGGCCCGCGATAAGGAGTGGAATCTCTCTTTCTCAACCACATGGCAGGTGCGGCGCAGCGATTTTGACACCATGATGTTAAAGGAAGCCGAGAAGCGGGGAGCGACCATTATCCGCGGGACGGCGACAAAGCCGCTATTGGCCGACGATGGCGCGGTCCGCGGCGTTACCGTTCGCTGGCCTGACGGTAAGAGCGAGGAGATCGAAACCCAGATAGTTCTCGATTGCTCGGGCCAGGCAACCTTTCTCGCCAACCAGGGTGTCACCGGTCCGAAATATCTCGGTAACTACGACAAACAAATCGCCTTCTTTTCACAGGTCACCGGCGCGGTCCGTGGCTCAGCCGATTCGGGCGAACATGCGAAAGACAATACACTGATCTTCTACGCGAAAAAGTTTCACTGGGCGTGGTTCATTCCGCTCGACAAGGATGTTGTCAGCGTGGGAATGGTCACACCTCGCGCAGATTTTCTGGCCAAAAAGCAAACTCCCGAAGAGTTTTTCCGGAACGAGCTCTACGACATCAATCCGGAGCTTCGGAATCGCATACCTGATTTGAACCTGGTTGAGAAGGTGCACGTTATCCCAAACTACTCCTATCAGGTGCGCGGCTTTTGTGGGAAAGGCTTTATTTGCATCGGCGATGCGCACCGTTTCATCGATCCGATATTTTCTTTCGGACTAACAGTGACCATGCGTGAAGCGGAATTTGCCGCGCCGGTCGTCCGCAAGTACTTGGAGGGCAAAAGGCGCAACGGAGCGAATCCATTTGCCGAGCACCAGCTTTTCTGCGAGCAAGGGATCGATAATCTTGAAGAGATGATTGACGTGTTCTGGGAACAACCGTTCGCCTTCGCGACCTTCGTCTATCATCGTCACCCCGACCTAATGACTGACGCCTTTGCCGGACGGATTTATCCAACTGAGCACCAGCCTTCACCAGCCGTTCTCAGTTTCCGCAAGATCCTCAAGCGCACGCGCGAGTATGATCAGGATGACTACTCTGTGCCAATCGGTTCGCGCTTTCACCCCGAGCGGGCCGCAATTTGGGAACCGAATTCCCCCGTCGGGACGACCGAGCAATGGATGGGGGCGCGGTGATTTTTCAGTCTTTTGTAAACTGCTAGCAATAATTATCGGGCAAGAAGTGGATAGTTTCCCCCAAAAAGCGGTTGGCAACTATCCGCCTCTCGCCCGACATAAAACCAATGGAAATACCACACAAACTCAAAGAGTACATAGACAACAATCGCGGTTCGTTGCCACCAATAACTGATCCTGACGAGCCGCTACAGATTGACTCGCTCGGCCTGATCCGCATGGTCGCATTTTTGGAGAGCGAATTAGGTTATCGGATTGAGGACGAGGAGCTCATAGCAGAAAACTTCGCGACCCTGCGGAAGCTGGGAGAGTTGCTTGCGACCAAAACTCCGACCAGGCCGACAGGAGAAGTCAAACCTCTGCCTCAAGAAGGTATTCCCACGTTTTCGCTCAAACGCGACGAGCCTTAAGTCGCTCGGGGAGCGGCAGAGCAACAGTTTACACGGGCGCCAATAGGGCCGACGGCTTCCCCGATGATTGCGCTTTGCTAAACCGGTTCGAGGCCGGCTTGCTAGGCAGAGCGTTTTTCCTCAGGCGCACTCAGGCTCAACTTCATTTTTTGGCATTAGCCGGGTTGGACGCAGGCAGGTTTTGCGAAACATCCAGAGAGCTGCGCCTGGCATCCCATCTCTGCCAGCTCCCCAATGCCGCTTCTTGCGCAGACTTTTCACTGTCTGTTTCGCGCCGGTGACTTTTGACACTTGCACTGTGCCTTATTCCTTCATAGGCTCTTTCAGCAACGTCGCAAAAGGGGGCAAGATTCACGGGTGAGAAACAGTAGATCTGGCCGAAAATTCGGTATGGGTTTCTTCGACTACGGAGACCGGTTATTCCGAAAGAAAGTGCGCATGGCCCGAACTCGAGGTTGGTCGGTTTTGGGTCGTGATGGCGTCTACTTTTCTCAGCTGTCGGTTCGCGAAGCCCCACGAATCTGGATTGTGGACGCGCATCGCGACGGAATGCGTTTCATCGTGCGAGCAGATGAAAAGTTGACGGCCTTTCTGGAACCTGAAGCGGCGATTCCATCACGAAACCAAGCCCACGAGCAGAAATCCATTAGAAGTGTCACCATAAGCGCCGGCGTTGTAAGGCTAGATACTACAGAAAAATTAGGAATTGTCTCGGATAGACAGCGACTCGTAGCGTAATTACTTTCGTCGGACGGTAACTCCTAGGCCTCTCCGGCGATTACGTGCGATGTCTGCCATGTGGAATTCAAGCCATTGAAAACAATATGAAGATTAGCAAAAGTTTTACTCTATTAGTCGCAATTTGTTTGACTGGGTTCAGCGAAGAAACAAGCGCCGACTCTAGAGCGTCGCTGACGCAGGCCGCGCAGCCCAGTGTCGCCTCGGAAGTCCGGGCGACTCCAAGTCCACGGCCGCTCCCGATTCCGGCTTGGCGCCCGATTCAGGGCACTGCACCGGTCACTGAACAATACGGGGTTGGCAGCAGCTTGCTTGGCACCACTCCCTTGTACTGGGACGCCTATATCATACCGACCGGCACGCATCCAGCAGTGTTGGTTATTCACGGTGGAGGTTTTAAGGACGGGGAGCCCGGACCGGATTCGGTTGCTCAAGATTTGAACACAGCCGGATTTAACGTTTTCGCTATTGACTACCGTCTTGCTCCTCCGGGCACCGATATGCCGCTACAGATGGTGCACGACGAAGGACATTATCCTGAACAGACCAACGACGTGGCAACCGCAATTCGCGCCGCACGGGCTGGCTCTACCGCTGCCAGTGCCGGCAAAGTTACTGGTAAAGTCGGGGCGGTAGGCGGCAGCGCTGGTGCATCGCACGCCGCATATACCGCTGCGGCCACCACTCTAGGTGGAGACATGCTTGATGCCGCCGTGCTGCTCAGTGGGGCCTATGATTTTCGTGATCCTCGCTCACTTGTGGACATTCGATGCACAACCTTCGCAGCCAACGTAATAAATTACGTTAATTCAAGCGATACTTCTGATGGCGGCGCGCTCGATCTGGCTTCTCCATATCGTCGATTCACAAGCGCTTCCGCGCCAGTTTACGTGATCGCGACAAACCTGGACCCGATGCCGCCACAGCAGTACCAAATTCTTACGGCGAGACTGAATGCAGTTGGAGCGCCTCACCAAGCGCTTTTGATTACTGAGGCGCCTGGCCCTGACGGATGCACCCGCCACTCTTTTGGGTATTGGGACGACGTAAAGACTCAAGCCATCGCGTTTCTTAATGGTATTATGATCCAACGACCGTAGCTTAATCTTCGAGGGCAAGGCGATTTCTCGGGCGGTGAGCAAGAAAAACTAAAGACCAATCAAGCCTCGTGGCTCCAACGACTTTTTTCATTGCGACTTGCGCGATGCTTCTTCTTTAAATATCGCGAATCGTCCTTGTTTGTAGAAACTCAATTCGAATCCGTATTCCTTCGCAAACTGCTCGATCTTTGCTTTTCGATTGGCCTCATCTAACGGCCAGAGCGATTGCAATTCATCCTCGTAGATCACGCAGTGTCCGATCTGGGCGGTCCGCGTTTCCAACTTCTGTTGGATTCGCATCGCGGGAGCTTTCATATCGGTAGATAGATGCCTTCGACGAATGATCTTCGTTAGGCGGCATTGTGCTTGTCAACCTGACTAGAACATCAGGGAATCGCCGATGAGGTGCAACGAACTGCGAAGAACTTGGCAGGCAAACTCTCGCAAACATGTCAAAGCAATTCGCCGGGAGTGCAGGTCCGCCGCTCCCAATCTAAAACGCAGTCAGCTTTTCATAGCGCGCACGATGAAACGTTGTCCGTCGCGATGGGCGTCAGCAATCCAGTTTGTTCCCCGATTGGCCGATTGCCGCCGCGCCTTCCCCTAGGGCTTTACCACTACTGGTGTGCCGAGGCGGACGGCGTTATAAAACTGGCGCGCTTTCCAATACGGCATTCTAATGCATCCGTGCGACGCAGGCACCCCTGGCAGGTAGCCCTGGTGCAATCCGTAGCCCGGCGAGAACTCGAGAAAGTAGGGCATCGGGGTGCCCACGAAGTGCGAATGGGGCGGTTTGGAGTCACGCCCGGTGTCGATATTGGCCTTCACGACTCGGCCCGAGTCATCGACGTAGTCACCATAGAGACTGGATCGATGATCCTCGTCCTTGCGAATCACTTGAAAGCGACCAACCGGAGTGCGGTATCCTTCGCGACCACTGGATATGCGCGACGACGCGGTTCTATACCCTCCGCGATAAAGATACGCTTCCTGCGCCCGCAAACTTACGACGATTGACGGCCGGCCGGGATGACTCTCTGGTAAGTTCGACGTGAGCAGGTCGGTCACAGTGCCACAGCCGCTAATAGTCGCGAAGATCGCGCAGAGCGCACAAAATTGTAAAAGCCGATTCATGCACTCTGGTTGCGGACCATTATCGGGTAATCACGCCTACTTCGTTTGGTCTTAACCGCTCAGTGACCGCTTCGCTTTGAGCAGAAAAGGCCGGATCAACTACGATGAAGAGAGCGAAACAAAAAAGGCCAAGCGAGCAGCGTTTCCCCATCACTGTCGAATCGGTTCCCGTTTAAACACTGCGTGGACTCGCGAAGACTTACCTCGCGTTTCGCGGTGTAGAATATCACTTTAGACGCAAGATCAAAAACCGATTTTTGAATGCAGCGAGCACCGGGTGCGATCAGGAACGCAATCGATCACATTGCCTGCGTCATCGTAAACTCGGATCACAGCATCATGCGAACGGGTAAAAAAAACTTTGCCTGGTCGGCTTTCTCAACCTCTTCGTAGCAAACCCAGCTCTTTATAGGGCGCAGAATCTCCTAGGTAGGATGGCCTAGGTAAAATAATGTTTGACAACCTTCCGAGATTTTTAGTAGTCAGCCGAATACAAAATCTGACGGAGGTTCGTAAGATGGATTCCCCTTCCAGAGACTCGGCTCTTCGTAGCCCCTACGACAAGACATGCGGCCTCGTCTATTTCGGTCGGATGCTGGACAAAATTCGGAGCCAGGCCAGAGCAGGACTACCTCCCGAAAATGTAGAGAACTTTGAAAAAGATTTTGATGAGAAATGCGCGATGTTTTTGGGAGTTAATTACGATCTAGTAGTCAATTACGTGAACGAGGGCCTCACAGATCAGGCCGTTTTACAGTCGTGTTTTGGGATGGGACACAGACCCTCTGACGGTGAGATTCATATGTGGAATGAGTTCATGCGCAAACGAGGCTGGAATGATGAACTTTCCGGGACGCTGGAAAACCAGAAGAAAAAACATGCCATGCTTTCCCGGTCAGAAATTCAGACAGCATTTCAATTTATCGATGCCGATGAAGGGCGCTTGGTAAACGATAACCATGCAAAAGCCGCTCGGATACGTAAGCGGATTGCTATACCCGCCCGGGAATGCCCTTCTGATCAGCAAACGGACTGCTCACACATCTCTGAAAGGGTGGGCTCACCAAGAGCCCAACGGCGAACTCGTCATCTAAGCAGACGAGCGCGCGGCCAATAGTTTGCGATTTCGTTTTGATTGGGCGAACCGCCGATTCGAGTTCCATAAACGAGTCGGCTTCTGCCTTTTTGATTTGCCATCAGTCAAAGATCCTGCCATCCAGTTGAGTTCCAAGTCCCAGCGATGGGAGCGTCGCACTGAGGTCTGTCGATGAATATGCCTTTGCCTGCGAAGTGCTTTATCTCGCATTCATATGCCGACACAGCCGCACGTCACCAACTCCTACGTATTCTCCCTGACTCGGTCGCGCCGGTTGTGTTTCCGCCTATCCATGCGAGGCCGCATGAGTTCGTGAGCAAGCCACTAATCAAAGCTATACTTGACTGCGACGGTCTCATTTACCTTCGAGGGGGAGCATCGGACAGGTCCTTCTGGGTAGCGTTTGAGCGAGACTACGCGTTGCGTTCTAGCAAGCCAGTCTTTCGCTACGATGTACGCACATCTGAACTCTCGTCAGATTCGGACAAACCGTTGGACTTGGCAGTGTTTGCTTCCTATCACAGAGACGACCGTGAGAGAGTCAGACAGACCTGCAAATTCTTGTCCAAAGAGCGAAATTTCGATGTCTGGCTCGATATAAAAGATATATCTCCCGGAACTCTCTGGGCGGACGAAATTCAAAAGGGACTTGCTGATCGATTGAACCGCGGCGGCTATGTCATTATTTTTTGGTCCGATAAGGCAAGTCGATCTGAATTCATTGAAAAAGAACTCGCGGCAGCGGCATCAGGCATTCAGGGGTTCAACGACAAGGTCCTCTTCGCGCTTCTTGAGCGATGTGATCTTCCCAAGTTCTGGGCGCAATTTCAGGAGCCTTACGTCCAACTCTATGGCGACTCCGAACGCTCTGCGACTCACCGAATTGATGATCTTGTGGTTCGCTTGTACTGGTTGATCTATCGAAAAACAAAGATCCCGGAGGCGACGCCTGGCCCGTCACTCTAGCGGACCCTAAGGAGCTGGAAGTGGTTGAAGCCGGGTCGCTTTTACCTCAGCGAGTTTCGCTTGAAGACGCTCGTACTCCCGCTGCTGCTGCGGCGTTCGCGATACGTTGGCCAGATTATTTACTTCAAGAGGATCGGTCAACAGATCGTACATCTCCCACTGACTCGGCTTGACACCGCGCACGTCGTAGTACTCGGCCAGTTTGTACCGATCCTCACGAATGCTAACGATATGGTTAGGCGGTCTCGGATACGGAGGACTTGCTTGCCCTGATTGATAGTCGTCGTAGGTAAAGGCGATATAATCCTGTACCGGCACACCCGTCGGATGAAGCACAAGGCGCGAGTAATCAATTCCCTCCCAATCTGCACGGGCTGATTCCGGAGCGTCGAAGAGGGTCGCTATCGTGGGCAGGAAATCAACGTGCGAGACCAGCGCCTTTGATTTGCGTGGGGCCGGGAAAAGCTGCGGGTTCGAGTACACGAGCGGCACGCGAATGGCTTCTTCGTAGAAGTTAAAGTTCTTCTGACGAAGCCCGCCGTGGGCCAGTCCCATCTCGCCATGGTCGGCCGTGCGGATGATGAGTGTGTCATCCGTCAAGCCTAGGTTGTCGAGAGTGTCGAGAACTTGTACGAGGTAATCGTCCGACGATTTCATCAGGTTGCCGTAGAAGTTGACATAATTGCGTTGCTTCTCCGGTGTATCAAGCACTCCCAGGGCCCGCAAAATATCTAGGAACTGCTGTTGCACGCTCGGCTTCGTTGCTAAGCTTTCGCCGATCGTAGCCGGGATTTCGATGTCCCCCATCAGCCATGAACAGTCAGGCGAGGTACAGTATGTGGCAGCTATATAATTGTTGGGATAAAAAAGTACGTCGTGCGGATTCACAAGCGATACGATGAGGAAGAATGGCTGCTGGCCGACGGCCACCGAGTTAAGGTAGGCTAGCACACCTTCTTCGCCATCCTGATAGTCGCCATCGTCGTACATGAACCGGCCGTCGTTATTGCCCGATGTCCACGGTGGAGATATGGTCGGTGGACCTCCGCCTTGGTCTATGTCCTGATTAGCGCCTGCGTCCTGGGGATTCCACCGTGTAAAGCCATATTGTCCGACGTCCGATGGCACCCACACTCCACCCGGATCCGCGGGCTTACTGCAATGCCACTTGCCCTTGTAGACCACGTTGTAGCCCGCCGCCGACATAACACTGGCAATGTTCGGCAAATCGAGTGGAAGCACGACTTGGGGATACCGATGGGGGTCTGACATATTCTCTTCGAGCGTGTATTTCACTCCGTGCTGGGCGGTGAAGTAACCGGTCATCAAGGTCGAACGCGCCGGAGAGCACATGCAAGCGTCGGTGAACGCGTTCTCGAAGGAGAGACCATTTCGCTTCAGACGGGTCAGGCCCGGGAGATTATCCCGTTCCCAATTGACCGGAAAATGCTGGATCGCACGTTCCTGGTCGGTAATGAACAGGACGACGTTCTTTCCAAGAACCTGGCGTGAATTGTTTCGTCGCTCTGCGAGAAGTGCCTGCGTCCCTAGTCCCAACACAGGAACGGACATCGCGAGGGTTTTAAGGACGGTTCTTCGAGTAATCCGTTTCTCTTTCTGCATAAGACGCGTCCGGTTCGTCGTGGACTGCATAGCAAAAGCGGCCTGCTGGTGTCAAGGTCCCTTTCCTGCCGTTCTCTGCCGGTTCGGCGCTCCGCTCGAATCCTCGAGAATCATAACCAACTGAATTGCGTCGTTTTATTCCGAAAGACGGTAGAACGAATCGTGAATGGTAGTCTCTCTCTCGTGCGCGCGAGATTGTTTCCGGCGAGACATTAACGCGCATGGTAAGAAAAAACCATTGACACGTCTTGGCGGCGCCCGACTAAAATCGGCTTTCCGTTAAACTTTCTGCTTGCGTTTTTTGGAAGCGCCTGCGCAGGATCGCGGCGGGAAATCGCACAGCGTCACCTGCATTTCAGTTTTTAAGAGGGAAATCCGGAAACGCTGGCGTGCAGAACAGGACCAGGAGCATGAAAAAATCAAATGCAGCAAGATCAATTTTTTGGCTGGCACTCATCGTAGCGACAGGATTTTTGGTACGGGCTGAATCCGGCGAGAAGCGTGGGAGTGTGCCCGACAGGGAGAGCTGGCCGCCTTTGCGGATTGGCACGGTCGACGTATCGAGTGGTTGCACACCAGGGTGGTCAGCGGGTAGCAACCTCCCAAGTGTCGGCGTTCGCTTGGTTGGAGCTTATTTCCGAGCGAACGGGAACTTTTATGCCATAGGCGGACGCTCTTCCGACGTCGGGGGCAGCGATTTCACTCAGCCGTTTGAGTATGACCCGGCAACGAATATCTGGGCCACGAAAAATGCCATCTATCCTGACAACCAGGTCAACAACATGGCGTGTAGTGTACTTTCCGAATCGGGAACGCCCTACATCTATTGTGTTGGTGGCTCGGCAGCCGGACAAACGACGGCTACTGCGCGCGTGTTTCGCTACAATCCGGTAAGCGACACGATTGAAACGCTCGGCTCCGAGGACAACTGGCCTGGCGATGCCGCAGGCACAATCCTGCCCGGTGGGTTTGCGGTGGTTGACAACAAACTTTACATCGTGGGCGGATTCAACGTCCCCGTAGCATCGACGAACGAGATCTGGGAGTTTGATCCCACCGCGGCTCTGGGTGCAAAATGGACGCAGCGAGTGAACACGCCGGTTGGGGTCATGTATGCACCGACCTGTGCCATTAACGGCATCATTTATGTCGGGGGCGCATCGGATTTCCAAGGTGGTCTCGTGGTCGACACCACCAGCTCATTTAGTTTCGATCCTGTTAGCAACACCATCGGCATTATACCAGCCATACCGCGGCCCACAGGCGAGACGCGAGCGTTGAACTTCAACGGGCTGATGTTGGTGATGGGTGGCGGTCGAGTCGCTCCCAATCCATCGAACGAAGTGGACATCTACGATCCGGGCACGAACGCCTGGACAACCGGCTCCCCGGTTCCGGCGTTTACGACTGCGCGGCGCAATTTCCCCACTGACACGAACGGAACCGATCACATCTGGCTGTCGGGCGGTTACGCTAGCGATAATGTGACGCTGCTGGACTCGACAGAAGTCTTTTGCCAGCTTGGTGGAACGCCTACGCCAACACCAACGGCCACGCCAACGGCGACGGTCACTCCGACTGCGACCGCCACGGCCACATTCACGCCGACAGCAACGCCGACTGCAACGGCTACATCAACTCCGACCGCTACTGCAACAGCAACTCCTACAGCTACGTTTACTCCCACTCCGACGGCCACCGCGACTGCAACACCGACGGCCACGGCAACCCCAACTGCAACCGCTACGCCAACTGCCACCGCTACGGCAACTCCGACGGTGACGGCGACTGCTACTGCGACTGCAACAACTACGCCAACTGCCACCGCTACGGCTACGGCGACGCCGACTGGTAGCCCGACCTGCACTCCGATCGTGATTAATGGAAGCATCGATGACAGCGATCCGACGCAGACTGACGTACTCGTGCGTAGCGGTATTCCGCAAACCTGCCCGCCGACTACGACGTGCGCGATCTTTGGTGATCCGACTCCGCACCATTACGATTCGTACATGTTCACGAACACCACCGGCTCGACTCAGTGTGTGACGATCGACACGACCTCAGAGTGCACCGGCCTCCAGTTCATCTTCGTTGCCGCTTACCTGGGGAGCTTCGATCCGAACAACATCTGTACCAACTGGATTGGAGACTCAGGCTTCAGCCCGGATCCAGAGCGAGCGTTCCAGGTTAACGTTCCCGCCGGGCAGACGCTTGTTGTGGTGGTAAGCCAAGTCCATCATCTAGCGTGCCCGAGCTACACCGTGACTATAACAGGGTTGTGCGGCGGCGGCACGCCTACCCCGACGCCAACTGCCACCGCTACCGTTACGGCGACGCCGACTGGCACCCCGAGCTGCACTCCGATCGTGATTAACGGAAGCATCGATAACAGCGATCCCACACAGACTGATGTACTCGTGCGTAGCGGCATTCCGCAAACCTGCCCGCCGACTACGTCGTGCGCGATCTTTGGTGATCAGACTCAGCATCATTACGATTCGTACACGTTCACGAACACCACCGGCTCGACTCAGTGTGTGACGATCGATACCAACTCAGAGTGCACCGGCATCCAGATCATCTTCATCGCCGCTTATCTGGGGACCTTCGATCCGAACAACATCTGCAACCACTGGATTGGAGACTCAGGCTTCAGCCCGGATCCCGATCGCGCGTTCCAGGTTAGCGTTCCCGCTGGGCAGACGCTTGTTGTGGTCGTAAGCGAAGTCAATCACGCAGGGTGCCCGAGCTACACCGTGACTATAACAGGGTTGTGCGGCGGCGGCACGCCTACCCCGACGCCAACAGCCAGTCCAACTGCCACGGGTACACCTAGTCCAACGCCGAGACCTACACCTACACCACGGAGAGCGCCGACACCGAGGCCTCGCCCGACGCCAGCCCCTCGGCCCTGAGGTTGGCTGATAGGTTCACGTCGTTCGTCCGCCGCGCAGAAACGACAGCGATGGGTACCAGGGATTTCATGCAGAGTTTTCCTCCGGTTATCAGCGTCATATTTTGCTTTTGGCCCAACTGCGGCGCCACCCAATGTTTTGGAAACGCAAAAACACCACCCTGACTTCTAATGAAAACAAACGCGGCTATACTAAAAGGATTAAACTAACCAGGCACCCGCATTCGACAGTCGAGTCCGAATCGCAGGGCGCTTACTTTTTTTGCGACAATGATGAAAAAAGTGGAGGGTAAGCCAGATATTCCAACCGGTGCCGTTCGCGCTTTCGTGCTCTGTGGCGGGGCCGGCACCCGACTCCGCCCGCTTCTTGCTGACCAGCCAAAGTCGATGGCTCCAATCTCGGGGACGCCTTTTCTTCAACTGTTGCTCGACAAACTCAGGTCTCAAG
>QHOX01000331.1 GCA_003219465.1 Verrucomicrobiota bacterium
CCAGTCTTTCGCCTTTAGCTTTACAAATTCGTCTAAGAGAAGAACCGCGGTCGTCGGATTGATGTTTAACATCGAGGCCGTTCTGGCATCGATTGAAGGAGGAACGACGAAAAGACCTTCGGCTGGAGCAAGGACTTTTTCAGACCAGGTGAATGTTCCAAACGGAATGGTAACACGATCGCCTACGTTGACGCTGGTGACTCCCGGGCCGATCGCCTCGACAATTCCCGCACCTTCACCTCCGATGACGGACGGAAGCTTCGGATTTAAAAAGTAAACTCCGTTCGCTAAAAGGAGGTCGCTGTAATCAATCGGCGCATACTCCATGCGCACCAGAGCTTCGCTCGCAGACGGCGCGTCTGGTTCCGAAACTTCGACCATCCTCAAGTTCTGAGCTGGATTACCGTAGGCAGTGAGATGAATGGCTTTCATGATGTGTTTGCCTTCTGTGACTTAGTTTTCTTCATCCCGGCGGTGTTCGCCATCGCACACACCGATCAATCGGTCGCTGAAATGCGGACGAACTCTTCATCAAACGTGGGCAGACCACTCTTTGATTGTCCTAGTTTTAATGATTCAAATCCAGCTACTTGATTGGGTCCCCGCGGTTTGCGCCGGTTACGAATGCAACTGAGTCACGGACTTTCATCTGAGAATCAGTTTGTTAAATCTGCGCGAATCCGCCGTCGACGAAGAGTTCGATGCCAGTGACGTAGCTACTTTCGTCGGAAGCAAGGAAGGAGATCACTTTGGCAACCTCGTCCAAGGCAACTTTTCCTTTCGGCTTACTCATGAGGGTTCTCCTGTTTGATTCGCCTTTCACGTGCGACAACTAGGCCGCACTTTGCAATTCGACGGCTAAGTTCCGCGGTGTTAGTAGGTCGCCCAGCCCAATCCGACGAAGAAGCTCGGCACGGACGCGGTCCAAAACCATATTGACCACTTCCGCCCCGTCCTGGGTTGGATCGTAGTGCACACGGAACGGTCGCTTGCCAAAGGGAGCATCGACCACCTTGACGATAGCGTCCGCAACGCCCTCGACATTTGCATCAGGAGGCACGATTGAGGAGAAACCCTTGAGTACATCGTCCGCGAAACCTTTGTAAGGACCCGCTTCATATTCAGCGACCCGCGCTTTGTCTGCCGGAGAACCGGCATGCGCGAAGTGGTTCGTGCCACCAGTGAAGGCGCCTGGAACAATGATGGAGGTCTCGATACCCCACCGAGTCAGTTCACGCGCGTAGACTACGGCCAATGCATCCATCCCGGCCTTGGCCGCGAAGTACGGCGCCAGATACGGTGGCGTTCCGCCCGCGGAGCTGCTGCTCGACACCCAAACTACAAGACCCCTTCTTTGCTTGCGCAACTGAGGCAACGCCGCACGATTCACGCGCTGCGTGCTCAGGACATTGACGTCATACAACTCCGCGAGTTGTTCGGGTGTGAACGCCTCGGCCGGACCAAAAACCATGTGTCCTGCGTTGTGAATAACCACGTCGAGGCGACCGTTTTTGGCAACGATCTCCTGGATGGCTGCGTCACAGGATTCCTCCGACGCCACGTCCAGTTCGATAGTGTGGAGATCGACATTGTTAGCCTTGGCGAACTTTTTCGCCTCTTCTACCTGTGGTGCATTGCGGCCCTTTGTCTCACGCATGCTCGCGTAGACCGTGTGACCTGCCTTTGCCAAAGCGCGTGCAGTTAAAGCGCCAAACCCACTCGAAGCGCCGGTAATGATGATGATGTTCTTCATGTTGAATTTTTCTTTCTGGTTCGAATTTGAGATGCGGCACAATCAAGATTTAAAGAAGCTCACGCGAAACCGCCGTTGGCGCGCAGCACCTGTGCATTGATCCAACCGCCATCAGGACCGGCGAGGAACGACACGACACTAGCCATGTCTTCTGGCAGGCCGAGCCGTTCGAGCGGATTCATCTTTTTTAATTCGTCGATCAGTGCGTCGCTCTTGCCCTTCAAGAACAGGTCCGTTCGCACCTGGCCCGGCGCGACCGCATTGACCGTGATGTTTCTGCCACGCAGTTCGTTGGCAAGCACATGGACCATCCCCTCGACTCCCGCCTTGGAAGCGATGTAGGCACCGTAAGTCGGAAAGGATTTCGCGATGACGCTGCTTGAGAAGGCGATGATGCGCCCGCCATCCGGAACATGTTGCGCCGCCTGAGCGAATACCAGGAACGTTCCGCGCAAGTTCGTCGCGATCACCTTGTCGAAGGTAGCCACGTCTCCGCTGGCAATCGGAAACAGCGGCATGATGCCCGCACAATGAACCACCACATCAGGCCCGCCGAAGGCTTCCATCGACTCTTTGAAGAGCCGCTCCACGTCTGCGGCAATCGCCACATCTGCTTGCACGGCAATGGCTTTTCCCCCGGCGTTGTTAATTTCGGCGACGACTGCTTCAGCTTTAGCCGGGTTGCCGGAATAATGCACGGTGATTGCGAAACCGTCGCTTGCTAACCTTTTCGCCACCATACGTCCGATTCCGCCAGAAGCGCCGGTGACGACGGCCGTTTTTGTTAGTGATGTTTTCATGATTGAAAATACGTTGTGCTGATCATTCGGAAAATGCATTGTTGTAATGCCTCTTATGCCTGGCGTGCATTTAAGAAACGTTGATCTGAATCTTTTACACGCGCTCCATGCGCTCCTGGAAGAACAGCACGTCACCCGCGCCGCCAAACGCTGTTTTTTGAGTCAACCCGCGATGAGCCGCGCCCTGGATCGGTTGCGCGAGACCTTCGGAGATCCTCTTCTCGTTCGAACCGGTCGTGTCTACGAGCGGACGGTGCGGGGAGAACGCGTCTTGCGCGAACTGGAATCGATCATGCGTCGGCTAGAAACCATGGTGCAAGGAGAGGAATTCTCTCCGGCGCGAAGCCAGGAACGTTTTCGCGTGGCCATGACCGACCACGGATCCACAATTCTATTGCCGGTGCTCCTCCAGCGGATACGCAAGGCGGCGCCTGATGCACGACTGGAAGTATCCGCCTGGCGAACTCAAGCCTATGAGGATATTGGGGCAGGCCGAATCGATCTCGCTCTTAGTGCAGAAGCGGTCCCTCCCACGCTGGAATGCGAGCTGATTTTCAATTTAGATTTTGTTTGTCTTGTTGGCTCCGCTCAGCCAGTTCGAACCCGTCGC
>QHOX01000117.1:0-10887 GCA_003219465.1 Verrucomicrobiota bacterium
TGACAAGTGCTGAGATTGTGACTCTCCACACACAAAACATCAATGGCGATGGACAACCGCATGGAGACGTTCCGTTTGGTTTCCTGACGGCCGACGTCAACGGCAATCGCATCGTCGACAGACCGGACCTGCAACAGCTTCAGGCCGACCGGGGCCAGCCAGTCACGGCCGCCAATTTCCGCGACGATATCAATCTGAGCGGTATAGTGGATCGACCAGACCTCCAGTCGGTCCAGACCAACAGGGGCCATTCGATCCCGTAACTCGAGAAAGTCTTTCAGCGAAGAACTATTCGCCGCGTCGCGTTCAATAGTTCATTTGCTCATATCGCTTGAGGGGGTATCCAAGCCTTGGTCAAGCCGGCATTAATCGTGAATACTTGCCGCGCTCCCGACCAGACACCGTAGGCGCATCAATTACGCAATTTGATCCAGCAAATGCGGCTGCTTGCTTGGGCTCGGAACCCTTACGGCTTGTTGACGACGATTTGCGGTGAAGATTTCCTTTCTTCAAGCTCTGCGCTCATTTCTGGATTTGCGAGACCTCTTCCTTCAGGCTCGCAGTGAAGAATTGAATCTGTCTCTCTTGCTGCGCGACAGTTGATCGCAAGTCCTGGTACTACGCCACCCTTGAATCCAGCTGCTTGGTTGCCGCTTGCTGTTCCTCGACCTTGCGATGCTATTTTGGGGAATTCGTTAAATGGCATCGCATTCACCGCTTCATAGTGGACCTGCGGAAGTCCCCAGAGAGATATTATTACTGCGGTCGTGTTCTTCGAGAGCGCATTCTGGCCTAATTAACCGTGAAATTTGTTGTACTGGTGGCAGATCCTCCCAAGGTCGTGATGACGATCTTCCCGGTCCTCGCTCCCGTTGGGACGTTTGCCGTTACCTGGGTGTCGGAATTTACCGTCACGGTGGTCGCCTTCACCCCGCCAAACGTCACTTTCGTGGTCTGGGTGAGTCCGGTTCCGGTCAGCACGACCGGCGTTCCCACTGGACCGCTGGTCGGATTGAAGCTGGGAAAGGTCGGCGTGACCTTGAAAGTTTGGGGGCTGGTAAGCGTGGTTGCCCCGGTTGTCACGGTCACCGCCGCGGTCAATGCTCCCGCTGGCACTGTGGCGTTGATGAATGTCGTGCCGCTCCGCGCGATGGTTGTGGCCTGTACGCCGCCGAACTTCACCACGGAGGAACTGCTGAAGCCCTGGCCGAGGATGCCGATCTTGGCGCCCTCCTTGCCGGAGGTGGACACCAAACTGGCAAACGGCGCCGCGCCGATGTTCAAGCTGAAGAGCACGCCTCCGTTCACCGTGCCGCCCTGCTGAGTCACCCCGTACATAATCCCGTTCGTGTCCTGGATCAAAGACCAATACGGGTACGAGGCGGTAAACTCCTGCAGAACGGTAAGGGTGCCGCTCGGTGTCATCTCGTAGAGGTCCTGGGCGCCACAGCCAAATTGAGTACAACTGTCGGCCGCGCTGTAGAAGTTGCCGTCGGTCGCCTGCAGCAAAGGCGCTGTCGGATTGGTCGCGTAATCCGAAGGTTGATTAAAGCTATGCAGAATGGTAAGCGTGCCTGAGGGGGTCATTTTGAAGATCGTTCCTACGTTTTGGGTGCCGCCGTATTGGGTGTTCCCATAGAAGTTGCCGTCCTTCCCCAGGATGACGCCGGTGGCGGGGAAAAACGCGTCGGGGAAGCCAGTGAACGTGTGGAGCACGGTTACCACGCCGGACGGGGTCATCTTGAAGACGGTTCCATTCCCGTTAACTGTGGTGCCATAGAAGTTGCCGTCGTTGCCCACAGTCAGACCATAAGATGGGGTGTCGAAACCGATGTTGGCGGCGAACGAATAAAGTATGGTTAGCGTGCCGGTCGGTGTGATCTTGAACACCGAGCCAACGTTATTCGCGCCGCCCAGCCCGGTGACCCCGTAGAAATTTCCATCGGTGTACAGGGTCAACGGTCCGGGTCCGTATCCGTCGGGGGTGCCGGTAAAGGTGTGCAGCACGGTGAGGGTTCCAGTAGGCGTAATCTTGAACACATACCCGCCGCCGGTGCAGTTCGTATCAGCGGTGCCGTAGAAGTTGCCATCGGTCCCCAGGGTCATGCCGTTCTGGCATTCGTTGCCAGACGCAAAGTTGTAAATCACGCTCACCGTCCCCGAGGGGTCGGTTTTCCAGATCGAGCCATTGTTCGTGATACCGCCAGTGTATGACCAGCCGTAGAGGTCGCCATCGCGTCCCTGCGGGAGGTAGCCTCCTGGCCATTGCGGGCCTGGGCCGCCCGTAAGAAAGTTGTCAAGCACGGTGTAAGTAGCAGCCGAAGGTGCCCCGGGATTGGCCGGAACTGCCAGCGCATCATTGATCGCATCATCTTTCGGCTCAATTGGATCAATTTGGGCCTGGGCAGGAACCACTGCCCCGGCAACAGCCAATACGAGCGTGCCGAGGACAAGTGCCGTGCCAAAACGAAATGATTTAGTTTTCATAATAAGTCTCCACTCTCTAAGCGTGCGGTTTGGCCACGAAAACGGACATTGCTTTTGAAATTATTTTCTGTTGTCATCGGGACCGGTAGATCCAGCGACGAACGAAAACCCCATGGACAACGCAACCAGGACAGATGCCACTCAGATCCTGAAGGAGTGGAGCGAGGGGGACAAAGATGCCCCCGCCCGCCTGATGCCGCTGATTTATGAAGAGCTGCGGCGGCGCGCGGCCGAATATCTGCGCCACGAACGGCCCGACCACACCCTGCAGGCGACCGCCCTCGTGCACGAAGCTTATCTTAAGTTAATCGACCAAAACCGGGTCGATTGGAAAACCCGCGCCCATTTCTGTGGCGTCGCCGCGCAACTCATGCGCCGGGTGTTGATGGAGCATGCCCGTGGGCACAACGCCGAAAAGCGCGGCGGGAAACTGGAGAAGCTCTATCTCGATGAGACACATGAGTTATCGGACGAACGCGCCCCGGATCTCATCGCGCTGGATGACGCGCTCAAGAGTTTCACCAGCACCTATCCCCGGGAAGGTGAGGTCGTGGAACTAAAGTTTTTCGGCGGATTGAAAGCGAGTGAAATCGCCGAGGTGCTTGACGTTTCGCAGAAGACCGTTTTGCGCGATTGGAACTTCGCCAAACTCTGGCTCCGGCGCGAACTAACTGAAGGCTCAGCCTATGCCTAGCGATCGCGCAGAGCGGCTGGCGGAGCTCGTCAAATCCGCGGTCGAGCGCGGGCCAGAAAGGCGGGCGGCGTTTCTGGAGGAAGAATGTCGCTCCGATCCGGCGATGCAGGCGGAGATTGCGTCGCTCCTCCAACAGCAAGAGGGCGTAAGCCGATTCATCGAAGTCCCGGCCTTGCACCTCGCGGCCGAATCGTTCCTCGGCCAGGGCGCATTGAGCGCCGGCCAAATCATTGGCCACTACGAGATTGTCTCTCTCATCGGCAGCGGCGGCATGGGCGAAGTTTATCTCGCGCAGGATCGGCAACTGGATCGCAGAGTCGCGCTCAAGCTCATTCGCCGCGGCTTGAACTCGGAAGACATTATTCGTCACTTCAAACGCGAAGAGCATCTCCTCGCCAGTCTCAATCACCCAAACATCGCGCAGCTTTACGGCAGCGGCCTTACTGCGGATGGAGTTCCATTTTTTGTCATGGAATACGTCGAGGGCCAACGACTGGATGACTATTGCAATGAGCGCAAGCTGGAAACGAAAGAGCGCCTCCAGCTTTTCCGCAAGGTCTGCTCGGCTGTTACTTACGCGCACCAGCGCCTGGTTATCCATCGCGACCTTAAACCGGCGAACGTGCGAGTTACGGCGGAAGGCGAGCCAAAGCTACTCGATTTCGGCATCGCGAAGCTAATCGAAGTCGAGAACGCACAAAGCAGCAGCATGACTCTCACCTTGCAAGGTGTTATGACGCCCGAATATGCCAGCCCGGAACAGGTACGGGGCGAAAGCATGACAACAGCAAGCGACGTTTACAGTCTGGGTGTTGTCCTTTACGAACTGCTCACCGGCCAGCGGCCTTATCGCCTAACGAGTCGCCGGCCGGAAGAGCTATCGCGCGCCATTACTGAGCAAACGCCAGCGCGGCCGAGCAGCATCGTCGTGGCGGCGCCTCCGCCGCCGGAAAAGCCCGGGCCAGATCGGCGACGAGGGCGTCGCCGCCACGAACTCCGCGGTGATCTCGACAACATCGTTCTAATGGCGATGCGTAAAGAACCGGCGAGACGTTATGAATCGGCCGCGCAGTTCTCCGCCGATATTCAGCGGCATCTGGAAGAATTGCCGGTCGTCGCACGCAAAGACACTTTCACTTATCGCGCTTCCAAGTTCATCAGGCGACACCGTGTCGCCGCCGCCGCCGCTTTTTTGATTTTGATTAGTTTAGTCGGCGGGATAATCGCGACTACCTGGCAGGCGCAGGCAGCGCGCCACGAAAAAGCCAAGGCCGAAGATGTTAAGAATGCTCTCGTGCGCATGCTTAACTACTCAAACCCAGTCGTGTTTTCGCCTCAGAACAACGGTCAAAAAACTGTGAAAGAGATCTTGGATGAGACCGCCAAACAGCTTGAGAACGGTGAGTTCTCAAATCAACCGGAGATTAAGGTCGAGTTAGAGCAGATCATCGCGGAATGCTATTACGGACAAGGTAACTATGCGTTAGCCAGTAAGCACACCGAAGAGTATCTCGATCTCCATCGCAAACTCTACGGGGAAAATAATATCAAAACGCTGGCGGCATCGGAACAGCGGGCATTCATGCTTTTCAGTGAGGGAAAGCTCACGGCGTCCGAAAAAGATTATCGTAAAATTTTGCCGTTGATGCGGAACGAAGAACGGAAAGGAAACATCAAGGCGGAAAACCTGGCGGGCGCGCTTGACAATTTCGGCTATTTGCGGCGAACACAGGGCGATTCCAAAGAAGCCGAATTGTCGTTCCGCGAAAGCCTGGCCTTGAGTTCACAGATGCCGAAAGAGTCACTCTATATCATCGGGCCAACACGAAGCACTCTTGCATCCACGCTGGCCGATCAGGGAAGATTTGAAGAAGCGCTGCAAACAGCCCGCGAAGCCGTTGCGGAATATCGCCAGCGCGCGGAAACCGACACGCCAAATTTCAGTTTCACATTGACGGTGCTGGGAGGATTCCTCACCGAAAAAGGTGATTATGCTGAAGCCGACGCAAACTTGCGTGGAGCGGAAGTAATTCAGCGTAAATTTCTCAATCCATCCAGTCTGTGGTTAGGCGACAACCTTCGCAATCAAGCGATTTCATATTACCAGCAAGGAAGATACGCTGAGTCACTCAGCAAAGTAACCGAAGCTCTAAGAATCTACCGCGAGAGTTTCGGACCTTATTACGACAACTATCCGACCGCTCTGATAATTAACGGCTTGATCTTGGCTAAGACAGGTCAACCACAGGAAGGAGAGAAAATCCTGCGTGAAGCCGTTAAGATTCGCACGGATCTCCTGCCGAAAGGACACTATTGGGTAGCCCTTACTAACAGTGCACTGGGCGAATGTTTGACGATAGAGAAACGTTACAACGAAGCCGAGCCGCTTTTGCTCGAAAGCTACGAAAGTTTGAAAAGCTCGCAGGGTGCGAACAATCCGCGAACTCAGCTTGCGCTCCAACGCCTAATTACGCTCTACGAAAACTGGGGAAAGTTAGACCGCGCACGCGCGTATCGAGAGAACCTTTCTAAACGTTGAGTGCTACAAATGATTAAATGGTCCGTCGTGGGAACCGAGCTTTACTAATTCTCGACTACTCGTAGTTTAGGCTTGAGCAGCTCAATCTCATTGCTTACCTTTTGGAGCTTCGATGCCAGAGCCTCTATTTCCTTCTGCTGTTCTTCCACCTTGCGGTGTTCTTTGAGAAACTCGTTTAGCAACATCGCGTTCACCGCCTCGTATCGCACCGTGTAAGGCTTCCCGTCAGCATCGCGCGCTAGGAGATCGGGATTCACTTTCTCCACATCCTCAGCCACGAGGCCGAACTGCGGGATGCCCTCGGGGTCAAGGTCATGCTCGTAGCGGAAGGTAACCGGTTTCAGCGCGAGGATGGCTTCGCTGGCCTTATCCATTGGTTTGACGGATTCTTTGTAACGCTCTGACGAAACCACCGTACCAAGGTGACCGTGCAGATCGATAACAACACCGACGCCCCCGGCAACTGTCACTCCACTGATTCCGGCGATATATGTGTTGGTTTGATGTGGGGGCGTCCCGATCCGAATCGTGCTGGCCCCATCCGGCCGACCTGCATTGCCGATGTCGATGTTGTCATCGCCCGAGCTGAGCTCGGCGCCTGCGTTAGACCCCAACGCGATGTTGAAACTAGCGGCCTGGTTTCCGTGAAGCGCATTAAAACCGACCGCCGTGTTGTGTTGACCCCGGTTGTTGTCAAAAATGGCATTCGCACCGATGGCCGTGTTCGAGTTACCGCTTTTGTTATGGAAGAGCGCAGAAAAACCCGTGCCCGTGTTGGCGTTGCCGGTGGTGTTTCGCAAGAGCGCCTCTACACCGGTGGCCGTGTTCTCGAAGCCACGTATGTTACTACTAAGTGCGAAACTGCCGGTAGCTGTATTGCTGGTGCCTTCTGTGTTACTAGAAAGCGCACTAGCCCCGATTGCCGTGTTCGCGACGCCCGTGGTGTTGTTCACGAGCGCGTCATCACCCAAGAACGTGTTGCCTCCGCTGAGGTCACAGTCTTGTCGACAAACCGCTCGCGCTTGCGGCGGAAGCACAAAGCAGGCGAGCACAAACGCGGTGAGAAATAAGCCGTGTCGCGAAGGCGACCCGGTCATCGAATTTTTTGTGACTGAAGTTTTGGTTTTCATAAGGCGAATTGTTCCGTTCCCCCGATTGATTAATTGCGCGAGTGTAGGTCTGAACGGGGAAAGAAGCTGTCGGGAGAAGCGCCCTCTCCCGGATTCAGGCCTTGGTTTCTTGAAGTTTTGCCAACAATCTCGCCAGCTTGGCAAGACCAAAATTGTCATACAGACGGCTGAATCGGGCGATGCGTGGCAGCTTTTGGTCTGTTTCGCGGAACGAAATAATGCGCTCGACTGCGCCGGTTGAATCCCGAATCCGAATCCTCGTCAGAGCGAAATTACGCGCGGTCTTTGCGCTCGCGGCAGATATTCGCCGACAGCCGTGACTTGATCCGCCCGACCGCGAGCCGAGTTCTACGGAGACTCCAGCACCAAGACCCAATCTGGATCGCCGTCGCCGTTATTGCCCGGAGTGGTGAAGTCTTGCGTGCCGGTATTGCCAAACGGTGAGCCTGCGATCCCCGAGAAGGTATTGTTGCTTGGGTCGAACCAAGTGGCGTTCGTGAGGCCTCTCATTTGCGTCATATTGACTGTGATCGTCGTGCTCGTGGGGCAAAAGGCCAATACCAGTGACCCATCCGGCACTCGAGCAGCAGTAACATAGTCGTTGTCATGGATGCTGCCGCTATCGGCGAAGGTTCCATACCCAGCAATGACGACGGTATGCGTTTGATCCGGAGCCAGATCCCACCATTGCCGCGCTGAAAAGAAGTCCTTCATGTACTGCAACTGCCTTATGCCCGGCGTATTCTGGTTCTGTTGCCATCCACTTTCAAAGGTCCAGGTGTAATGATTGCCATACAACTGGCCGGTCGCGCCGCTCAGCATGGTCCAATATTCTTGCCGGCGCAAAGTCTCCGGGTCGCCGTAGTCCATCCCGGTGTTGTCTTCGAACTCGTAATTTGCCTCCTCCATGAACACGGGAACGAAATTCGGCGCATTGTATTGATCGAGAACCTCCGCGTAGGTTGGATAGTAGGTGTAGGCTCCTGCCAACGTCGTATAAGGCACCAGCAACGGATCATCGAGCGACCCGCTCACCAGATAATTGAGTTCAGTGGTTTGCAAGTGATTAGGGTCAGTCGATGCGATTCCCCGCATAATAGCGGCGACCAAACGGTTGTCGGTTGAGCTGGTGTTCCACGTTTGGAAGTCGTTTCCGGTGATCCAGATGATGTTGTTGAAGTTCTTATAGTGGTTTCCCAGAAATTTTCCGTACTGCAATGCTTTTTGAATTCCATTTTGTTCCAGGACCGACATCCAGCCCGCGGTCTCGAAGGCGTCCATGACAATTTGAATGCCGTGATTAGCGGCCAGCCGGACCATCTGATCCACACGCCTGAAATAGGCAGGGTTGGGAGTGGACATGTCTCCCGGCGTAGTAAAGGGAATGATGCCGTCATAGGTGCTTCCATCCGCGCGCCCGGCAGTGTAGGTATTACACAACACCTCGACCCAAACCGCATTGATTCCGTAAGAGGCGCGGTTCGCAAAATAGGCATCGGCTTGGTGTGGACTGAGATTGACGAACAAAGAATGAGGAGAGTCTCCCACCAACAGCGTCGGCGTCTCATTCTGATCCACCAAATACCGGCCATTGGTGCTGGCCTTCAGGGGATAAGCCGGGAAATCCGCAGGCTTAGCTGACAGTTGCGACTCGCCAGGTCGCACCTGGCCGGCGACACAGAGAGTGAAAATCAGACTTGCGGCCAGAGCTAGCGTTCGAATGATGTTCACGGGAGCCCCCTAATGATCTTGATCTGGGATATTCCTCGAAGTGATGGCACGCCGCAACTTACTTGGGTGACAGTCATCCGTGGGAGAAGGCTATGGCGAGAGACGTGACAACATTACCCAAGGAAAATTCAATCCCGGTTAGGTAAAGAGGTCAAGATCGGGTCAATGGACGTGCGGGCGAGACCGAATCTTTGTCCGCTTGATCCAGGAGGGCGCGACGGATTGTGCCCAAATAGCCCCAGGAGATGAAGGTGATCCCATCGAAAGCTTTTGGAGTTCTCTGCACGTTTGCCCAAAATCTATCTGCCAACAGCATTGAGCTTCAGCTCTCCCTGGGCGCCGTCTGGCCGCGCTTGCACGCTTACTACCACCACGGGCTCAGACCCATTCCCGATGTTTGCCGCCTTCCGCGTATCGAAACCAAGTGCTGATAGTTCTCGGACAAAAGTGTCTGCGGCCCTCATACTGGGTTCGTCTTTGTTGCTGCCTACGATCACGCCGGTCTGAAGGCGAGGTATCGAGCCGAAGGGCTTTCCGCCTTGAGCCAACGCCGCCGTGCTGGCAGGAGAAAACACTCTCCACCCAGCAGCATTCAACGCCGACGCGATGTCCCATGAAAAATTCTCGCTCTCCTTGTCTCCCGCGCCATACCATACGCTGGCTAACTGCGGAGCTAAAGAGCTTACTCCTGAAGCCAATCTCTCCTGTTGTTCTTTGGTGAGCCTTCGAGGCACCATCTTGCCCTGTAGCCGAGCGAGCTCAAGGTTTGCCGCAGCTGCCTGTTGGTTGGCGATCGATGTGGCTTTGTTTGCCTCCGCAATCGATTGTTTCGCTTCCACCTGGTATCTTTTCAGCGCTTCATCTTTAAGTTTTCCGGCCTTCCACGAAAACGTCCAGCCAAGCAACGTCACGAGAACCAAAATCCCGCCCAGAATCACGGCGCTGACACCGAAGAAGTCGGCCCAGCCAGACCACCATTCGAGAGGTTTCATCAGGGCCATGATCAGCATCTAACCACGACGCGACGAAACTCTGCTTCGTTGATTTCGGCTTTTGAAAGAGAGCGGCCCTCGATAGAAAAAAAGCATTGAGTTCTCCACTACCAAAACCGGTCGAAGAGAGCAAGCCGAAAACGCTCCTTGATGGCGTACAATGTGGCCCGGAAAAAAATCGACCACGGATCTGAAGTGTGACGGCTGATTGTGAAATGCAGGGTAGCGGCGATTGACCTCAATCGCCTCTACCTCTGATCATTGAGAACCACTTGCGGTGAAGATCCGCCACGGCGGATTCGTCCTGTGGTGAATTTGCTCGCCTCAAGTCCGGTCGCCGCGGCGACACGGACTCGCTGTGGCGAGCTGTGCACTCACCTTCTGTAGGCCCGCAGTAAGCGCTTTAGACGACGGCGGTCGTCGCTAATGAGAGTGAGAGGACTATGGCGGGTTTCACATCGTGGGCAATTTATTCAATTGGGGAGAGGACGGACGTTGTTGATGAAACCGTAAAGTTCCCGTTCCCATCACCCAGCAGCGCAGTAACCGTTCCATCAGTCCTGTTTGTCACAGCCAGGTCCAGGTGGCCATCGTGGTTAACATCCGCGGCAGTGACGGTGTGAGGTTCCTGTCCGACGGTCAAAACTGGTCCGGTCACCAAATTTCCGGTACCGTCGCCGAAGAAAAGTAAAACGTCACGGCTATGGTCGTGCGGTATCTGACTTCCGCTCTTAGGATACGCCACGTCCAGGTTTCCATCCTCATTGAAATCCCCAAGGGCTATGTCACCTTTTGTGTTCCCCTGACCCAACGCTATGTTCTGCTTTAGAGCAAACTGACCGGTGCCGTCGCCAAGGTGGGTGGAAATGAAGTTGCCGGTTCTATTGCCTGGGAGCGCTCCTGCCACCACAATGTCCGGGATACCGTCGTTGTTCAGGTCGCCAATCTTATTACTCGCTGGCTTATTATTGACTGAGAACGTGCTAATCGTGAATCCTCCTGCCCCATCGCCTAGCATGACAGTGGCCGCGCTGATCCCCGGGTCGCTTTCGATAACGCCCACCACCGCGTCCAGATTTCCATCGCCATTGAGATCGCCCGCATCCATGCCGAAAGGATGTGTCACGGCTTCTTCCAGGGGAGGGCCAGGAAAATTCCCCTTGCCATCGCCAAAATAGAATAGGCAGACATCATCATCCGGGCCGTTCACTAAGATATCAAGTCGGCCGTCGTTATTGAAGTCTCGCAAAAGAAGGCATTCTGGCCCGCCTTCGCCGTCAATTTCGCTTGGCGGGGTAGCCACATGGAACGAAC
>QHOX01000117.1:10916-11173 GCA_003219465.1 Verrucomicrobiota bacterium
ATCCCTGTTTACATCGCCCATCTGGAGTCCCTTTGTGAGGGTATCAACCGGAAAATGTCCCCCCAAAGTGAATCCGCCCTGGCCGTCTCCAAACAAGATGGCCACGACATCAAATCCAGTGCAATTGACTGCCAAATCCATGTTGCCATCCTGATTGAAATCGCCGGCCAGGAGCAATTCTGGCGCGATAATGCTGCCGGTTCGATGGTTAGCCAACGCCGATGGTAAAAGCGTGGTGGAAATGATTAAGCAAGCCA
>QHOX01000116.1 GCA_003219465.1 Verrucomicrobiota bacterium
TCGGCACACTGTCGGTAGCGCCCAATGGACGCATCGATTCTGTCTGGCATGACACGCGAAATGCTGCTAACAACACTGATTCGCAACTATTCTATTCTTTCAGCACAGACGGGGGCCTTACCTGGGCAGCCAACGTCGCAGTAAGCAATCCGTTTAATCCTTTCGAAGGCTATCCGAACCAAAGCAAGATTGGCGACTATATCACGATCGTTTCAGACAATACCGGAGGCAATGTCGCGTATTCCGGCACCTTCAACTTCAACGCAAGCCGGGGACAGCACGAAGAAGATGTGTATTACGTCCGGGTAGCTCCTCCTACCTCGGTACTCACCCTGCTTAGTGCGGCGTCACGGTTGACTCATGGCTCGGCAGGTACATTCGACATCCCGATGCCGCTAACCGGTATATCAGGGGTGGAAGACCGCAGCTCCCCCA
>QHOX01000311.1 GCA_003219465.1 Verrucomicrobiota bacterium
CGCCGTATCTGCGTCGAAATGTACAACGCGATTATTAAACTTCGACCGGAATGGGCGAGCGGGCTTAACGATGACGACTCTGGCAAATCGTGCGTCATGAAAATCGTGATGACCGGCAGCGCGGAGGATGGACCTAACTGGCAACAGCACATCCGCAACAAAGAGAAGCGACGAAAACTCGCGGCACGGTTCAAGGATTCAAAAGATCCATTCAAGATTGTGATTGTGCGCGACATGTGGCTGACGGGCTTCGATGCGCCGTCGTTGAGCACGATGTATGTCGATAAGCCGATGCGCGGTCATGGTCTGATGCAGGCCATCGCGCGTGTGAATCGCGTTTTCCGCGACAAGCCCGGTGGGTTAGTGGTCGATTACCTCGGCTTAGCTGACCAGCTCAAGTATGCCCTCGCGACCTACACGCAAAGCGGCGGCAAAGGCGATCCAAGCATCGATACCGCGAAAGCAATCGCAGTCATGTTGGAGAAGCACGAGATCGCGTGCGGGATGATGCATGGCTTCGATTGGTCCAATTGGCGCAACGGCACGCCAGCCGAGAAGATGTCTCTGCTTCCCGGCGCACAGGAGCACATTCTGCAACAGGAGGATGGCAAAGACCGCTTCGTCCAGATTGTAACCGAGCTGTCGCAAGCGTTCGCGCTCTGCGCGGGAACAGAAGAAGCGATAGAAATTCGCGATGACATCGGGTTCTTTCAGCAGGTGAAAATCGCTCTCGCGAAACCGCGCGGCCCGCGCAAAACAAGCGAAGATCTGGATCATGCCGTCAGGCAGTTAGTCGCAAAAGCAATCGCGCCCGAAGGTGAGATCATTGATGTCTTTCAAGCCGCCGGACTCAAGCAGCCTGACATCAGCATCCTCTCCGATCAATTCCTGGCCGAGGTGCGTGGCCTCAAATACAAGAACGTCGCCGCTGAGTTACTCGCAAAGCTGCTCGGCGATGAAATCAAAGTGCGCTCGAAACGAAATCTCGTTCAAAGCCGCGAGTTCTCCGAAATGTTGAAGAAGACGCTTAACGCCTATCACAATCGCGCGATCGCGACCCAAGAAGTCATCGAAGAGCTTATCAAGCTCGCCAACCATTTGAAGGAAGCCGATCAGCGAGGCGTCGATCTCGGCCTGAACGACGACGAAGTGGCCTTCTACGATGCGTTAGCCGCAAACAACAGCGCGCTCGAAGTTATGGGCAAAGACAATCTGAAGGTCATCGCCACTGAACTTGTCACGCAAGTTCGCAAGAGCGTTACGATTGATTGGACACTTCGCGAAAGCGCGCGTGCCAAGATCAAAGTCTTGGTTAAACGAATCCTCCGCAAGCACGGTTACCCACCCGATCTGCAAGACGAAGCGACCAAGACAGTCCTCGCCCAAGCCGAATTGTTGTGTGCTGAATGGGCTGCTTAACGAAATCATGAGTCGCGTTACGACAATCGATCGCTTGGAAGATCTTCTCGAAGATTCGAAGCTGGCGCCATTTTACGATCTTCTTGGTGGGCTTTCTGACAACCTGCTGACGGTAGGTAGCCATGCTGGCACGTTCCTAACTTGCCATGCTTGTGGCGATACCTTCACTCTCAAAGGCGATTCATGGAAGTGCGAGTGCTGCGGGCACCAGTTCGAATTGAAATTCGCTCCATCAAAGCAGCTAGGCAGCCCATTCGAGACCGAAGTGCGAGTTACAGCAAACGTTTCTGGCCTAACGAAGCCGCGTTGGAGCCCACATTGGTATTATGAGAACGAGAACTGGTCGGTTGCAGAGTTCCTGACGCAAATCCTGCGGCTTCAGCCGGAGTCTTTTTTTGCGTTATGGTTGCAGCAAATGGGCCTCGGCCTCCAATCACCCGTTCTGCAGGGAATGTTGTGTTGGCCGCGGTTTCGATTCGGTGGCAAAACCATCCAGCCCGACTTCGCGGTGGCGTTCGAGCGAGATACTGTCCTGTTCGAATTCAAACGTCCGGGAGGTGGCGCAATCCCACCGGTTGAAGTCATCGGGCAGTTATGCTTTGCGGAGTACGCTGGACAGCGACTGAATACTGATTGGCATCTGGTTCTAGTACCCGGCCGCGAGTCGCTCGCCCTTAGCGCAGGCGAGTACGTTCAGAGTGCTCTGGCCGCAGTGGCAAAAGCACAACTCAAGTGGGTTATTCCAGAGTCGCTGCTCTCCACAATCCTAAGCTTCCCGGAAGTGAAATTAGCAGCGAAGGTCCGGGTGTTGCCCTGGGAGGCTTTGCTACGACTAACCTGCAAGTTGATCGAGCAGGCAGTCCCACAATCGTGGAGCCGTGACCAAGCTCTGGCGAAGTTATCTTACTTCTACAACAGCCGCGTCGAACGTGGATTGTTCGCACCATCGACGGCCTGAACTCGCCGCTCTTGTTGCTTGGAAGACGCAGTCGCAATGGGAGCAAACTCAACCTCGACATCTTCTGGCTCCAAGACGAAAGCCTCGAAGACAGCGCCAATCTTCCGTAGTACCTAGAATTCGCGACGCGGAATACGGTCTAGTCGCACGGAAGCCTGGCGGTCTCGCCGGCCGCCTCTACAACGCGCGCGGGCTCATGCATCGTAGCCTCCTCCGCGATGTAAAAATCGGCTACGGCGCGCCAAGAGCCGCTTACGATAGATGGCTAACAAATCTACCCGGAGGCTCTGAGCGATGCCTCTTGCACATCCAATCGCTTCCGTCGATTTTACTTTTGCTTGCTCGAAGAAAACGACAAAGCGGTCGCATGAGCACCAAGAAAGGCCTGATCGGTATTCTCACCGGCGGCGGGGATGTGCCGGGGCTCAATCCCGCGATCCGCGCGGTCACCATTCGCGCCCTGCGCGAAGGCTATCAGGTCGTTGGTATCCGCCATGG
>QHOX01000312.1 GCA_003219465.1 Verrucomicrobiota bacterium
GTGCAAGCCCAGTCGCTGCAATTCACGGCAGGCGGCTGAGAGCTGGCCTTTTCCTCCATCGACAATGATCAGGTCGGGTAAGCGAACATACGATTGCGCTTGTTTTTCATTTGTATCGCAAGCGCCTCGCTTGCCAGCCCCAAGTTCGGCAACCGAAGCGGTTGCCTCACAACGAGCAACCGCTTCGAAAGCATTCTCCTGCGAAAATTCCGCTGCGTCGGAATTTGCGGCTCGGGCTTCAAGCAGAATCCGCGAATACCTCCGCCGCACGACCTCGGCCATGCTGGCAAAATCATCCTGCCCTTCCACGGTGCGCACGCGGTAGCGGCGGTAATTGTTCTTGTCCGGAACCCCATCGCGGAAACAAACCATCGAGGCCACGACGTGTGTGGTGGAAATGTTCGAAATGTCGAAACACTCCATTACTCGAGGCGCATCTGAAAGGTGCAGCGCGTCAGCGAGCGCTTGCACGTCCGCCAGCGGATCAATGGTGCTGGGCAAACTGCCGCGCGTGAATCGGCGGGTCGGTTTTGTCGTGCTGCGCAAGTCCGCGACCATGTTGCGAAGCTCGGCAGCCTTCTCAAAATCCATTTTCTCCGCAGCGGTGTGCATTTGTTCTTCGAGTGCGGCGATCAACTCTCGCGATTTGCCTTCCAGGAACTCGCACGCTTGCGCGACGCGCTCGCGGTATTGCTCGGCGCTGGTCTCGCTCAAACGCACGGGCACCTGATATGTCGAAGACTTCAATTCGCGCTCTGTCGGTGCGCCGCGCCCAAACGTGAGCACACCAAATTTCTTGCGCATGAAATTCAGGGTTTGCCTCAGCGCACCGGCATGTGCGTATGGGCCGAAATAGCGGCTGCCGTCGTCTTTCTTAAATCGGGCGAGGCGAAAGCGCGGCCATTCTTCCGAAAGATCGACCCTGACCACGAGGAACCGCTTGTCGTCGCGGAACGAAATGTTATAACGCGGCCGGTATTCCTTTATCAATTTGCCCTCGAGCAAAACCGATTCCGCGTCGCTGCGAACGGTGTGCGTTTCAAAATCCCATGTCGCGTCGAGCATGGCGCGCGTTTTCAAATCTGCCTGGGCCAGTTTCGAGGGCAAAAAATACGAGCTCACGCGTTTGCGTAGGTCGCGCGCTTTGCCGACGTAAATCACCCGATTGAACCGGTCGCGCATCAAGTACACACCCGGCTTGTGTGGCACCTCGTGCACTTTCTTCTGCAGATCAGGTTTCTCTTTTTTCGATGTAGCCACGCGACCGCAAATTTACGTGAGAACCAGGCAAGTGGAAACCGGCTTCCGCTCGAGTGTCGCGTGCGACTGTAGCCACGGCACTGTGGGCCGTTGGCAGATAGGGCGCGTCACTCCGTGCGCGCCGATTCTTTGAAGTGATGCGGCGCGCAGGGGACTGCCCGCCCTACCGATTCTCTTACACCGACGAGTGGCTGCAGTTGCAGAAAAAAGCGCCCGCGAGGTTTTTGCGGGCGCTTGCAGTTTCTACTTGGAAAACAACTCTGTCGCTACGGTCTTGTCGTAGTCGTGGTAGTCGTTTCCTCGCGTTTAATGACAGCCGCAGGTTGTGCAGGTTGCGCCAACACGACTTTTCGCACCACAACCCGATCGCCCACTGTTGAGTAGTAAACGGTGGCTGGCATGTCCGGGCGGATCGCCGAGAAACTTACAACGCGCCCAGCCGGATCAACCACCGTCGTATCCTTCGTGTAGTAATAGCGCACGGGCGTCGCACCCGACGTCGTTCGGAACATAAAATAATCCGAGTCTGGGGTGTAGGTGACGATGTTGCCAGCACTGCTGGTGGTCGTCTGTTGGGTTGTTGTTGTCCCCGTCACAGGATCAGTCGTTGTCGTTGTTGTGGTCTGCTGGGCGAGCGCTATTCCCAGTGATGCCGCGCAAGCGAAACTCGCCGCCAATATTTTTGTTAATCTGATTTGTTTCATATTTCTCCCTCTGCTTTGATTCAATCGATGTGCTCGATCATGTATCTTCCCGGTCCTTTAACGCGGGAGTTTTTTCGGGTTTGCCCTCATATCGTAAATTCGGTCTCCGCTGGTCGTGTCCGCGGAGATGATCGGCGCGCCTGTGCCAGAACAATGTAACACTCTGCCTATGCAGGCTTTACCCGGATTTCGCGATTTCCTGCCCGACGACTGTGCGCG
>QHOX01000319.1 GCA_003219465.1 Verrucomicrobiota bacterium
AACCAAAGCTCGCACCGAAGCGCAAATTGCTCTGCGTCTCCAACCCAACCTGGCAGAAGCGCATCTTGCCCTTGGCCAATGCATTTACTGGATGGATCAGGATTACGAGCGCGCTCTTGAACAGTTCGATATCGCTGCTCGTTTATCGCCGAGCAACGGAGATATTGCGCGTTTGATTGCGGCAATCAAACGCCGACAAGGTAAGTGGGAAGACGCGCTCGAAGAGTACGAACGGGTTGCGAAGCTAGATCCGCAAAATCCAAATACAGTCCGTGAACTTATCTTTACAAACACGGCGATGCGTCGTTGGCCGGAGGCTGCGCGATGGGTAGAGCAACTGCGCGCAATGGCGCCCGCATCTATCGTTGCGAAAATTCAAACGGGCTACGTGGAGTTTTGGTGGAAGGGAGACACCGGTCTATTGAAGTCCTTGTTGAACCAGGTGCCTCCCGGTGTCGATCCTGATGGCGGCGTTACCTCGGTGCGATGGGAGGTGGCAATGCTGGATCGAGATTATGCGGCGGCCAGACGCGCAATCGATGCCTCGACTGCCAAAGAACTCTCATATACGGGCGAAGGGTCAACGCCACGGAGCTTCTTTGAAGGCTCCATCGCCCTGGCGCAAGGTGATATCGCAGGAGCGCAAAAATATTTTGAAGACGCGCGACCTGTTTTTGAAAACGCCGCCAAAGAGGCGCCTTTGAGCGCTGTTCGGCATGCTAACCTGGGCTGGCTCTACGCGTTTATGGGGCGCAAAGAGGACGCGATCCGGGAGGGCCGCCGCGCGGTCGAACTGAAGCCGGAGTCTAAAGATGCCGTTGACGGCGTGATTGTGAATTGCTACCTCGCGTTGATCTACGCTCGCGTCGGTGAAAAAGATCTGGCGTTTCCGCTCCTCGAGCGATTGCTCAAAACGCCGGGCGCCGTGGACAGCGTCGATTACAGCGTCACCATCAACGACCTGAAACATCGCTGGGAATGGGACCCGATCCGAAGCGATCCGCGCTTTCAAAAACTCCTCGAACAACCAGCGAAGTGACTCGTCGGCGCTTAGCCTTCGCTAAAGTATTGGCGTTCCAGTGCTCAGCCCTTTCAATCGAACTCCGAATTGTCGATTGCTAATCGCGGACAAAATATGAGGCTTGATCTGCCGACCGAGCAGTGAATCCAAAAAAGTTTTTTGCCGAGCTAAAGCGGAGAAGAGTCTACAGCGTCGCGGTCGCCTATCTTGTCGGTGGGTGGGCGCTCGCACAGGGCATTGCTCAGGTCCTTCCCGTGTTCGACATCCCGAATTGGGTCGTGCGCCTCACTGTACTGCTGATCGTGCTGGGGTTTCCAGTCGCGCTGGTGCTTTCCTGGTTTTTCGATCTCACCCGATACGGAATTGTCCGAACGCCCGATCTCGACACTCGCAGCACCGGCATCGTTCCATCCGGACCCGCTTCCAACCGAGTCGACTCTGGTGAGAAATCGATCGCCGTTTTGCCTTTCAAAGATTTGAGCCTGGCAAGGGACCATACCTACTTCAGCGAGGGTATTGCGGAGGAGCTCCTCGGAGCGCTGGCTAAGGTGGATGGCTTGCGGGTGGCGGCACGGCGCTCTTCGTTTTGGTTCAAGGACAAGGAAGCCGAGCTCAGCGAAATCGCGGGCAAGTTAAACGTCGAGCATGTGCTCGAGGGTAGTGTTCGGCGCGATGGCAATCGGGTGCGCATCACGGCAGAGCTCATCGACGCGTCCGATGGATTCACCATCTGGTCAGAAACGTATGAGCGCGAAATGCATGGAATTTTCGCGCTGCAGGATGAGATCACGCGCGCCATCGTCCATACTCTCAAGCTCAAGCTCGCGATCTCGCCGTCGCCTCCGTCTCGCAGCACGGATGCCTACGAGGATTATTTGCAAGGCCTTTTTTACTCGGACAAAAGCACCGAGGAAGCGCTGCGGCGAAGTCTTCAATTTTTCGAGCGCGCGCTGAGGAAAGATCCGCAGTTTAGTCGCGCTTGGACGGGAATTGCGAAAGCGTGGTTGTGGCTGGCCGATGCTTACGTCCCGCCGCTCGAAGCGTATCCGAAGGTTCGTGACGCTGCCGCCCGCGCCTTGCAATTGAACGACGAAGAGGCCGAAGCACACGTGTACCTGGCGGAGGCAAAACGCATACTCGACTGGGACCTCGATGGCGCTGAAGCGGAATTCAATCGCGCAGTGGAAATCGATCCGAATTCAACGCCTTCCAATTATTTCATCGCCGCGCTCCATGCCGCCCGAGGCAATCGCAACCAGGCGCTCACTTACTTGCAGCGCACGTCGACGATCGACCCGGCATCATTATGGGTGAGTAACTTCGCTTGCGAGCTTTATCGATACTTTGGTTTGAACGATGAAGCGATCGCTGCCGGCGAGCGCGCACTGCAGCTCGACCCGACATTTATGGCTTACGGCGAGCCGGCGCTGGCGGCTTTGTATCGTGAGATGGGGCAGCTCGACAAAGCAATCGCTCTTTATGAGAGGGCACGGAGTCTCGTCGGGTGGCCGGGCTTTGGTCTGGCCATTACTTTCGCGCGAATGAATCGGCCTGAGGAAGCGCGCGAAACTCTCGCGGCCGCCGTCGCAAAACGGCGCTACACACCCGGCGACGCCATTGCGCATGTGCACGTGGCGCTCCATGCGCACGACGATGCGATTCGAGAACTCGAACGCGCCTGCGACGAGCGCTCGTCAGCGCTTCACATGGTCGGGATTGCTCCCGAGTTCGCGCCGCTGCGTTCGGACAAACGCTTCCTGTCGATCCTGCAA
>QHOX01000320.1 GCA_003219465.1 Verrucomicrobiota bacterium
GCAAAAAACAGCGCGCCCCATTACTGGGGTGCGGAAGCTGAGGATTCTCAGCATATCAGTTTGTTGTGTTTCCTCCTCGTCGAAATGCTGAACGTGAAATCGCTGAATAATAGCGATCTAGCGATCGCGGTGTTCCGATCGCAAGTTTCGGATCACAATCTTGGCTACGCCCCATGGCGTGGTGAGGCTTCTCAGCGAAGCCCCACCAGCCTTTAGTCAAGCAAGTCGCTTTCAGGCGACGTTGACTTCGATCTGTTTGGGTTTGGCTTTTTCGTTCTTCGGCAAGTGCACCTCAAGCATGCCGTGCTTGAACACAGCCTTTACTTTGTCTGCGTCCGCGTCCTCCGGCAGCGCGAAAGTTCGGACAAAGCTGCCGTAGCCGCGCTCTACGCGGTGATATTTTTTCTTCTTCTCTTCTTTTTCGAACTTGCGCTCGCCCGAGATAGTAAGAACCCCGTTCTCGACAGTGACTTTTACGTCTTCTTTTCTTAACTCAGGCAATTCAGCCTTGATAACGTATTCCCTGTCATCCTCGGTAATGTCCGCGAGGGGCGTCCATTCGGGCAACGTGATACTCTCCTTCCCATTTCCCCGGCGCATTGGCGTCCGGCCGAAAAGGGTCGACAGCCGGTTCTGCAGGTCTTCCATTTCTCTGAGTGGTTCCCAGCGAGTGAGTGTATTCATCATCTTAATGATATCCTTTCTTTACCGGCGGGATTGTATATATCGCCGTGTTCGGCCGCCAGTTGTCCGAACAATAAAATCGGCGTACGTCAGCCTCGCGCAACGCTGGATGATCGCCAGGTAACTTAAGTTGCCTTTTTAAATC
This sequence comes from Verrucomicrobiota bacterium, assembly GCA_003219465.1. GTDB lineage: Bacteria > Verrucomicrobiota > Verrucomicrobiia > Chthoniobacterales > UBA10450 > Udaeobacter. The sequence continues at coordinate 830 of QHOX01000320.1, forward strand.
GCCCGATTGTCGAACGCTTCAGGAAACGTGTCTGCTCAGCCTGCACGCAGCTGACAAAATCAAAAAGCCCCGGTGAGTTTTCCCACCGGGGCGCTTGATTTCTTGTCTTCGCGCTTTTTGCTTTAGCGCATTTTATCTGCTGCCGACTGGCCCGCTTGTCCGGAATTCGGCAAACTCGGTCGAGTTGCTTATCTTCGTGACAACCCACGGCTCCGGCCCCTGATTAGCTGACGGCTGTTCCTGGATGACCCTGCCAATTGGCGTCGGCCCAAAAGCGATCGAGTGACCAGCCTTTGCCACAGTGATGTAGTTTTGGCCTCTGTTTTGGCAGAGGAACAAGCCTTGTTCGCTGTCCAACAGGCTTGCCAAGTCCAGGCCGCTGACAGGCACATTAATATCGAGTTTCATTTTGCTATTTTCCCTTTCTTTTTTAACGTTGACCTTGAACTTCGCACACCAATTGACGACCGCCAGGTAACTTAGGTTGCCTTTTTGATCGCCTGATTATTGAACGTGGCGGGAATGAGTGCAGCCTTAGGCTGGGACAAAAGAACAGTGGTTGCGCAAAGAGGAGCCGCGAATGACGCGAATCGCAGGGGTTGGCACGAAGCGCGAGCCGGTGATCGATCCGGTACTCGAAAGGCCTTTGCTTGGCCTGCACCGAGCAATGAACATCGATTCGTTTTGGAAAGCCGTCCAGCGGTTGCTCTCCGCCGCCATCCCAAATCGCTTGATGGGGATGACGCTTCAGCACAATCCAATTTTGCCAATGATCACGAGGTGGACATTGCCCATGCCTGACGGTTTTTTCAACGCCGCGCCGCTTAAAGGTTATATCGCCGGGCGACCGCGTAACAGGTTTGTGCGGATTAGCGACGTCTTTTCGAATCGAAGCAGCCTGATGAAATCGGCCTTCTATCGCCGATACATGGCGCCTCAACGCTGCCTACACGGCGTCGGCCTCTTTTTTTGGAAAGACGAGAGGCTCATTTGCGTGATTGCAATCATGCGCACGACAACGCAGGGCGATCTGTCGCCGGCGGAGATGAAATTGCTCCGGCAGCTTTACCCGCAGGTTCTGACCGCGCTTCACCGGCTTGGCTCGCTCGAGCGCGAACACTCAGCGCGGATGGCCTTCGAAGAATTCCTGAACCGGCTGCCAATGCCGACGATCCTTCTGCGATGGAATCTTAAGTCGATTTATCAAAACCGGGCCGCGCGTGATTTCTGCGCGGTGTGGGAAAAAGGACCGGAGGCGGCGCGACTAATGAAAGCGAGTTCCCCGATTCCGTCCGAGATCCTCGACCGATGCCGCCTGCTTAAACAACAATGGGCCCTCGCGCAACGCCTCAACGTGCCGCAAACAAGCGCCCAAGAAGAACAAGTGCATCATCCGCGCTCGCCGCATTTGCGAGCGACGCTCCATCTGAAACCGCTCAACTCAGCCGGCGTGGCGCGGCCGCATTTTCTTATCGAGTGCGAAGACCTGCGCCGTCAGGCTGCTCCGCGTTCCGGGCCGGCGAGCTCCAGTTTGCCCCATTTCGTCCGGCTTACGCGCCGAGAACAGGAAGTTGTCCGACTTGTCTGCGATGGGCGGAGTAACCAGGAGATTGCCGATGACGCCGGCTTGAGTTTGCCGACGGTGAAAAAGCACGTTCACGCGATCTTTCGCAAACTCGAAGTCACCAGCCGCAGTCGGCTTATGGCGCTGATGCGATGAATCGCGCGGCGCGAATGAGCAAAACGTTGCGCTCAAGA
>QHOX01000054.1:0-11370 GCA_003219465.1 Verrucomicrobiota bacterium
TCGGCGCACTTCGAACGAAACGACATCGCGCTGTTTGCGCGCTGATTTGTAATATGTTTGCTGCTCTATGCTGCTAACGGTCAGCAAGCGTCTGGAATTCTCTGCCTCGCGGCGGTTGCACGTTAAAACTTGGAGCGAGAAGGAAAACCAGGCTGTGTTCGGCCCGGAGACAAACGCGCGCTATGGCAGTGGCCGCAATTACATTGCCTATTTCGTCTTCACCGGACCGGTCGATCCAGCAACAGGGATGTTGATCAACATTAGTGAAATTAAGGAGCGCGCCGGAAAAGTTCTTCGCGATGGTTTCGATCACAAATTTTTAAACCAGGACAATCCGTCGTTTCGCGAGGTTCCACCGACTGCAGAGAACATTGCCCGTCAGCTTTATTGCGATGTCGCGTCGCTGTTTTCGGACGTGGAAGCAAGACTGTCCGTTTGTCACTTGAGCGAGTCACCCCAGCGGAGCGCGACGTACTATTTCACCAGCGCCTGCGAAGCGAATTATTGGTTTGAATTCTCAGCGGCGCGCAGAACGATGTCGCCGCATCTGAGCCCGGAGGAGAACGTCCGGCTGTTTGGGCCGGCTACTGCACCGCACGGACACAATTATCGCTGCCGGCTGGCGTTTCGAGCGGAACAACTCGATCTTAAACGGCCTTTGGTCCGCTACGACGAAATCGATACCTGTGTCCGCGCGTTACGCACCGAACTCGATCACCAGTATCTTAACGAAGTAATCGGACTAAAAGAACGTCCGATAACCACTGAGAGCCTGGCCGAATACATCTACGAACGCGTCAAATCGATGATGCCACTGGATCGGGTTCGTTTGCACGAGCGGGCCGATTTCTTTGCTGAAGCATGGGAAGACAACGCGATTTTCTTGGGGTTGCAGGTACCGTTTTACGCGGCGCATCGATTGCATACGGCGACGCTTTCCAATGCCGAGAACATTAGGCTTTATGGTAAGTGCAACAATCCGACCGGCCATGGCCATCGCTACCTGACAGAGACAACGATCGGAGGCGAATACGACGAGCGCAGCGGAACGCTTTACGATTTCGTTGCGTTGAACGACGCGATTCATGAATCACTGAAACCCTGGCAGGATCGCCACCTGGATCTGGAAACAAAGGATTTTCGCGGCGCGCCTTCGACAGGCGAAAACATCGTGCGCGCGCTTTGGCCAAAGATTGATAATCGTGCGAATCAACATCTCGTGCGGTTCCGTCTATGGGAAACGGCGAATAACCGGTTTACGTTGCGGCGAACGTGAACTGTAGCGGCGCTCTCTGAGCGTCGAAAATCGAGTAGTCGGCGGTCAGAGACTGCCGCTACAATAACTCCGAATGAAACGATATCTCATCACAGGCGCCAGCCGCGGGATCGGTCGCGCCATTGCCGAAAAGCTAGCTGGCAAAGATGTGGAACTGCTTTTGCACGGACGCGACACGGTGGCGCTGGCACAGACGCGCAAAGTTGTCGAGCCGCAATGTACGAAGGTGACGCCACTGATTCACGATCTCGCGACGGCGCGTGGCGTTTCCGATCTCATTGCCGAAGTCGGCCGCCCCCCAATCGACCTGCTCGTGAACAACGCAGGCATTGCGGTGGTGAAACCGTTCACCGAGATCACGTCGGTCGAATGGGAGCAAACTGTCGGCGTGAATGTTACCGCGCCGTTCTTGTTGACGCAGCGCTTTACGCCTCGGATGCCGCCGGGCTCGAGCGTCGTCAACATTCTTTCCGTCGCGGCAAAAACCGCATTCCCAAACTGGAGCGCCTACTGTATGAGCAAATTTGCGCTCGAAGGCTTCTCGCGATGCGTGCGCGAAGAGCTGCGCGACCGCAAGGTGCGCGTGATCAATGTTTATCCCGCCGCAACTGACACCGAAATCTGGAGCCAGGTCGAGGGCAAATGGCCACGCGACCGCATGATGAGCGCGACGCAGGTGGCTGATGCGGTGGCATTCGCTTTGGCGCGCCCAACCGACACGCTGATCGAGAATATCGCGCTATCGAGTCTGACTGGAAAACTGTGATGATCGCGCAACTTGGGGTCAGCACACGTTGTAGCCACGGCTCTGTGAGCCGTTTTCGAGGAACACCGCGTTTCTCGCAAGAGACCGGCCGCAGGCTAGTGGCTACAGCGGCAAGCGAGGTGTTGGCAACATGATCAACGCGCTGCAAAGCGAACTCGGTATCAATGTCGTCGCGTCGATCATTGTATCGTTGCTCTTTCTGGCGGTCGGCTTCGTTTGGGGGAAATACAAGGAACGCCGCCGCAAGTTTGGAAGAAACCTTGAGGAATACGATTTCTATCCATTCACAGTCACTCGCGAAAACTTTGGCGAATTCAGCCTGAAGGATTTCCGGCTTGGCATGCATTACTTCCTGAAGAACGAAGATCATACGGCCGCGCGACAGCTCATTTTCATTGGCGAGCAAAATAACGTGCGGGCGCAACTCGAACCCGTTGAGCAAAAGGTTTACGCGCAGCTATTCGAGAAATATAACGGCAAAACAATTGCCGACGACACGCACGAATTCCTCGAAAACTACGAACGGATTGTACGGCTGATCGGAAAATCGTTTCCGAATACCGGAATCGAGATCTTGCTGCACAATCTCGCCGATCCCGCGCATTCCCTCATCACCTTGGAAAACAACGTTACCGGCCGGCATTTGCGTGACGGCACAACCAACCTGTTGATCGATCTTAAGCGCCGCCAGCTCCTCAACGAAGAGAAGCTGAATTACGAGCTGAACATCGGCACGCGAAAATTCAAATGCACGACGATCCCCATCAAACGAAAGGAATTTGGAATCGTTGGTGCGATCTGCATCAACGTAGACGCTAACTACATAACTGAGGAAGTGTTGAAAGATCGACAGCGCATCGAGCATTGGTTCGCAAACTTTTGCCGCACCGATATGCAGCTGGACGAGAATATTCTAAGCAAGGACGAATACGCCAAAGCGCTAAAAGGAAAACACCACTTCAAAGACGAAGGGTTTTGATCACCGAGTCGTCATCTCGAGCGCAGTCGAGAGATCTCTGAGTCTTCGGGGTACAAGTAAATAATTAGAGATTCCTCGACTTCGCTCGGAATGAGAAACGACCGCAGCTGTAGCCTCCGCCCTAGTGGGCGGCGTATCCCGAACACTCGACGAGCTGCTTCTGGGCTTCGCACAGCGAAGCGGCTACAGTCACTTCGGCGAGGCTTGTAAGGCCGCCTGGTATTCCGGTTTCTTGTGGTAATCGACCAAGCGGAATCCCCAGCTGATGAGGGTCGAGAGATCTTTCGTCTTGGCCTTCTTCTCGTTCAGGAACTTTTCGATCTTGTTTTTCAGCTCTCGCTGTTGATCGGTTGTGTCGAGGATCTCGAAGATTTCCATCGACAACAACCAGTCTTCGGGATGCTCGGCCTGTTGTGTTTCCCAAATCTCGCCGAGTCGTTCATAGCCGGTTTTGCTCTCGCGAATCTTCCGCACCTGGGCATAGAGATTTTCCAGGCGCTTTCGTTTTGCGTCGGACGGAACTTTGATTGTCCGCTCCTTCGGAATGAGCGCCACTTGATTGTATGCGTCCTTGTCTGCGGCTCCGTTGAACACAGAACTGACGCGCTCGCCAGCGGCCATGTCGTACACGCCCCAGGTGGGATCGAACAAAACGCGATCACAGTATTTCGCGCTGCAACTCGAGAATGTGATCAGCAGTAATTTTCCGTCACGTCGCAAGATGTTTTCCACTTTCCCTGCAACGACGACTCCGCTGACGAATTCAATTTTCCCTTTACGGCCTTCGACGATTCCGAGCGCATGCAATTGATCATTGGTAAGTAATTCGGGTGCTGCAGGTGTTTGGTTCCATTTGCCGACGGGCGAACCGAAGCCATCCTTGTGATAATCGACGCCGTGGTCTTCGAGTTCCTTGTCGCGGAACGCCAGCGCGGTCTTGCCCGTGGTGCGGAGGTAAATCGGCGAATTGTTTTCGTCGGTGATGACTTCGGTGAAAACGCCGCTCACTTGCAAGCCGGACGAATACTCACACGTCGCAACGTTCTGGCATTCGATTGCCTTGTTGATTCCTTCGAGTCCACCAACCTGGTAGGCCATCTTGCTTGCAAATTCTTCCAGCACATCTTTGAGGTGCTGAAAATCGCGGCAAACGAAAAGCTGCGGCTGGCGAGTTGTGATGTCGAACGCCGTATTCATCGCGTCGATGGAGTAGGGGATCTTCTTCACCTCGGGCTCGAGACATGAGACCGATTCGCCAATCGATGAAAGCAAGCCCGCGCCGTAAATCTTCGGGTTTTCGAGTGTGCCGATCAGTCCATATTCGACTGTCCACCAATGCAGGCGCGACAGCAGCGCCATCTCGGAAGGTTCGCCCAACGTTTTCTGCCGATGTTCAACCAGTTTGGTTGCCTCATCGACTTCTTTCGGATCGGCGTTCGGTCGTTCCTTCAAGATCGATAAGTGCCGAATCGCTTGATACAGCTCGAAATCCTTTTTCGACGACATCGCTTTCGCGCCGACTTCTCCAAAGCGCTGCAAATATTCCGAGTATTCGCGATCGACAATGATCGGCGCGTGCCCGGCGGCCTCGTGAACAATGTCCGGCGCCGGCGTGTATTCGATGTGATGGATTTGGCGCATGTCGCACGCGATCACCAGCACCCTGTAGGCTTGGAATTCCATGAACGCTGCCGGCGGAATAAAGCCGTCCACGGCCACCGCGCCCCAGCCAATCTTCGCGAGAATATCGTTCATTTCCTGAATGCGCGGGATGCGATCAAACGAGATGCCGGTGTTGAGGAGTCCCTGAAAATAAACTTTGTGCGCGTACTCCTTCAGGAAAAACATGTTCTGGCGCATGATGAATCGCCAGACTGCGTGATCGACCGAAGTGTAATCGTCGTAGCGCTGATCGACTGCGAATTGGAGTAAATGTTTGGGGCAACTGGCGACGGCCGCGTTGTCATAGCTGATACCACTTTGAGAATTCATTCGGGAACCTCCTCGTTGCGCGAATACAACTTATGATTCGTTTGTGGCGTGGGCAAGTTCTACCACGTGACCAGTATTGGAGATTTGTGTGAAACGCCTTGGCCTCTGACACAGATCCCTACAGTTTTCGCCGAGCTCGCATCACGCGTGTCGCGATCCAAACGATCGCGATGATTGCGATCACCCACGGGGCAAGGAATGCAATCGCCACGCCAATCATCCGGAGACTCCACATAATGGCCCCGGCGCTCTGCGCCAATGTCCGTCGCAGCGTGGCGAGCGGACCGCTTTCATGAGAGACAATGTTGCCCTGGCTGTAAACCTGGATCGAGATGTCGGCCGGCGCGTTGGCTTCATCAATTTGCGTGCCTGTGCGGTCCTGGCGTTGCACTGTCACGTTCTCCACTTTGCCTAACGAATCGAGCGATTGCATCAGCGTCGGATAATTTTTCATCGGCACGCGCAACCAAACGTTTGCCAGTTCGCGTCCATTGGGATCGCGACTGAAGGTAGAGCTGCGAACGCGTCCGCCCTGTTTCTCGGCGACGGCCCGAAGGTCCTTTGCCTTTTCATCTACGGACGACGTGCGAATCCGCAGGCTCGTTTGCTGAAACGCCTGTTCCTGTTCCTCGCGGGAGATCGTGATGTTGAGCTCCACCTTGTCGCGCTTGATCTTTGCATTCTCCGATCCGGCGGCTGCCGGACTGCCACCTTGCGCGATGCGTTCGGTTTGGGTTTGGAAATTCTCGACGCGCCCCAAAGATTTTACGCGGGCAATCACCGCGTCACTCTCTTCCGGCGCGATCAACATGCTCATTGTCGCGGAGATGCGCCCGGAGTAGTCGCGGTTCAGCTGCGCATTTGTGATCTGCATCCGGCCACTGCCGGACGACGCCAGTGCTTTGATGTCGTTGTAAATCTTCTCAACGTCTGGCGCGTAAAGGGCGAGCTGCGAGCGCTCTTTAATCAGGAAGGCCGCCGGCTCTTCCATGTCTTTTTCGGCCAGCGAGATCGTGACCGTGGCGAACTGCACCTGGGAATCCCAATACTTTAGTTCGCCCTGCATCTTCTCGATTTCTTCGCGGACGCGTGCGAGTTCCTTTTCCACTTGAAGCAAATCGGAAACTTTTCCGGTTTTCGTTTTCAGCATGTCGATTAGACGCTGCTCCATCACGTGCGCATTTTTCAGGCGCGCATCCGTGTCGAAGTATGCCTTGGTCACGTCTTCCGTCCCCAGTGTCTGGTTCTTCAATTCGCCGAGTTTGCGAATCTTTTGCAGAAACCGATCCAGATTTTCCGGAAGGACCTTGACGACGACCTGGCCACGCAGCTTCCCATTTGCTTGTTTCTCCGAACTCGTCGTCGCGACATAGTCGCGTTCTTCCTTCGCAAACGCAGTGATCTTCTGCACCGCATCATCAAAACTGATAATCTCCAGCTCAATGGTGGCGTTCCGAATCAGTTTGCGATTCGCCACCTCCGGAGCAGGCGTTTCGGCTGGCTTCGGAGCCACTTCTTCAGCAGTTGGAATGTTTGATCCGGTGACGATCGTTCGTTCGGCTTGAGCAAAGTTTTCCGTTTTGTCCTTGGCTTCGACTGCCGACGTTAACGGCGGGGCCTGGAGCGGCATGGCTTGTGACCGCGTGGCGGCGAGTTCGTCCGCTTTACCTAGAGCGCCGGCTCGACCAGGTTCCGACGTCGCAGCGAACTGTGACGGCGGTTCGAACAATTGTTCGTTCGCGTAACGGTCACGAGTGCGCGGCGTCGTTGCTGTTTCCCTAGTAAACGTCCGGCCGAGTTGCACAAGTCCGAGCAATACCGCAACGACTGCGGTCACTTGTGCGGCGCGCAAACGCATCAGATCAGCAAGCAATTTGAGCAGTCCGGTTTTTTCGGGGATGCGATTGCGGAAGGCGGTCAGCATTCGTTGTTCGAAAGCCGGATCGGGTTTCTGCTGAGTGAGAGTTTCTTCCAGAACTTTGTTCATAGTTTTGGTTTCCTGATGAGTTTTTCGGCACACAGCGCACTCGACGAGATGAGTATGCAAGTGGCGCTGCTCTTCGTCGGACAGTTCGCCGTAAAGATCGGCAGCGAGCCAGTTATCGATTTCGTCGTGAACGGTTGCCATACGATTTAGTCCGTCGAAGCGAGAGCCGGGCGAAGTTGCTTCCGCAGCGAAGCGAGTGCGCGTCCGAGAATTCCGCGCAGCTCGCCGTTGGTGAGGCCCAACGTGTTTTCGATGCTCCGATAATCCATCTCTTCGAAATAGCGGAGGGCAAGCGCGGCGCGGTGAAGCTCGGGCAAGGTGGCGAGCGCTAAGTGTAACTGTTGATCGAGCGCCATCGTGTCAGGCGCATTCACTTCGATTGTTTCGTGAGTGAAAGGAACGGGTCGCCGTTTGCGGAATACATCGTGCGCGCGATGGCGAGCGATCATGCTGAGCCAGGCAGGAAATTTCTCCGGATCGCGGACGCGCCAGCGCATCTTCCATGCTTTAACAAGTGAGTCCTGCACGACGTCTTCGGCTTCTTCGCGGTTTTGCAGAATGCCATAAGCGATCGCAAAAAGCGTTCGACTGTGCGTGCGAATGATCATTTCAAATGCCTCTCGATCGCCGTGAATGGCCGCCCGGTATTGTTCGCGTTCACTGGCATCCATCTTGATGCGATCCAAAGCCTAGACGCTTGAGATCGCGATTCTGCGCGAAAAATTTCAGGGGAAATTTGGTAGGGGCGGTTCACCTGAACCGCCTGCTTCGAAGGCGTTTTTCGTCCCGGGCAGGCGATTGGGGTCAATCGCCTCTACCTAAGAGACGGCGAGCAGAGTTAAAAAATAATTACGGTGTTGCCGACGCTCACGAGCTCTTTGACACGCGCAGCGTCCCAGTTGGCGAGGCGAATGCAACCGTGGCTCGCGGCGCGGCCGATTGTCTCTGGATTATTCGTGCCGTGAATGCCGATGCCGGGTTTGTTCAGGCCCATCCACAGAACGCCGACGAGATTGTTCGGCCCGGGCGGTAAATTGTAATAGTTCTCGGTGCGCACGCCGTGGTTCAGCATCCCTTCATCGTACCGGAACCAAGGCCAAACGTTCGCGCCAAGAATTTTCCAAGTGCCCACCGGCGCAGGCAGCGCCTTCGATCCGGGCGTGATCGGAAACACGCAGACGAGCTGGTCATGATCGAATACTTCGAGTAAACGCTCCGGCGTATCGACGAAGATTTTGCGAGAGGCGAACGCCGGATTTTCAGGGACTTTTCCTTCGGTGAATTTTTCCACTTCAAAAGGTAATACATTTGGAACCTTAAGAGTTTCGCCTGGCTGCAGATGCTCCCAGTTCTTTCCGGGATTAAGTTTCTGGACGTAAGCCTCTGCGGAATGAAAACGCTCGGCAATGAATTCGAGTAGCGACGTGTAAGGAAGCCATTTCAGCCGCGCCTGTTCGGCATGGCTGCCGGGGACATCGCCGACCTGTTTCAGGTCTTCTTCCCGGATGGTATAAGTGGTGTAAGTCACCGGGACCTGATCGAGCAGCCATTGATCAACCGCGCCGGTCTTCGCCATCGCGTGCGCATGTTTGTACGAGATCAACGCCTTCCGAAAAAATTCGCCCATCTTGCCGTCGATTTTGCCCGGCCCGAAATCGCTGTTGTCCAAAAAAATCTGCAGCCGCGTCGCGGTCTCTTCGTCATAATTCGGCAACGCGACCGGATAAACTCTCGGGGGCGGTGTAGGTGTGGGTGCCGGTGTCTCCTGCGCATGCGCAAATACGGGCACGAAAGCAGATGCGATAAGCAGCAAAGCAAATTTCATCGGGCCAAGCTATGCGCCGTGAATCACACCTGTGCAAACACATTGCCACCATGAATTTTCCAGCTAGTCGAGAGACGACGCCTTAAGATTCCGCTGAAGACCGCGAACACTACAGCACTGGTCGTAACACGACAGCGGATTCCGCTGGCAAAATCCATTGGTCTACAGTGGCGCTGGCGGCCGCGTCGGATCCCCCGTACCGCCGCGAATCGCTCGTCCAAAGTGTTTCCCATCGATAGCCGGTGGGCGGAGCGAGCAGAGGTTCGGAAGCTGGATGAAAAACCTGGTGTTCTCCAAAATTCATGATTAACAGACGATCGTCATCAGCTTCCGAAAAATATCGGAGGACAAAACTCGCTGGGCCGAGGACTGCGCCATCGATTCCGCCAGAAGACTGCTCGCAAAAGCGCGAGTCCTCGCGGCGCAACTTCATAAGATCGATGTGCAGATCGTAAAGCTGGCGATTCTTTTCGCGCTCGGAGAAATCGAGTTTGCATCGGGCGAAGGCCTCCGGATCATCGGGCGAGGGTAAGCGCCTCAATGTGTCCTCCTCGTTAAGCGATAAAAATGGCGCAAGCAATTGAGCGCGACCTCTGCGAGTTGCATCGCGCACCGACGCATCACCGACGTCCGCAAAGAATAGAAAAGGACTGGATGCGCCGAATTCTTCGCCCTGAAACAGCAGTGGCGTCCACGGTCCGAGTAGAAGAAGAGCGGTCATAGCGCGATACCGTCCGGGTGAAGTCTGAAAGCGCGGCCTTTGGCCGGGGCCAGTGTTCGCGATCTGGTCGTGGTTTTCGATGAAACAGACGAATGCCTCTGCGGGATTGCCGAAGGTGGGAGTGCCGCGCAACACCTTTCGCCACGAAAGCGACTGTCCCTGATAAAGGAAACCGTATTTCGCAGCGGAAAGAAATTCCTGCGGCTTGCCTGAGTAATCGCCGTAATAGCCCACCTTGCGACCAGTCAGCGCCACGATGGCGCTGTGATGAAAATCGTCATTCCACATCCCATCCAAGCCGTCGCCGCCTTCACTCTGCGGCAGCGTCATCTTGGATTCCTGCAGATCGTTCTCGGCGATCAGAATGATCGAACGCCGGCCCGCGGCCTCACGCGCAGCACGGCCCACTGCGCCGATAATGTATTCTTCGGAGTCGTCGCAAATGGCGTGCGTCGCGTCGAACCGGAAGCCATCGAAATGAAATTCCTCGATCCAATAGCGTCCGTTGGTAATGAAAAATTCGCGTACTGGCCCTGAGTTTTGCCCGTCGAAATTGATCACGTCGCCCCATTCGTGTCCTTTTCCTCTGAGCAGATAATGATCGGAGAAACTCCCCAAATAATTTCCGTCGGGTCCAAAGTGGTTATAAACCACGTCGAGAATTACGCCGAGGCCTAACGAGTGGGCGCGATCAACGAATGCGCGCAAATCGTGCGGTGTTCCGTACAGATGCGAAGGCGCAAAGAGATCGACACCGTCGTAGCCCCAGCCAAATCTGCCGGGGAATTCCGCGACTGGCATCATTTCGATAACGGTGATTCCGATGCGGGCGAGCTCGCTCAATTGTTCGGCGGCAGCGCGCCATGTTCCTTCTTTCGTGAATGTGCCGATGTGCATTTCGTAAATGATTTGGCCTTTCAGTTTCAGTCCGGGCCAATCTTGGTCAGTCCACGCGAATTTCGCTGGATCGACGATACAGGAGGAACCGTGCGGTCCATCGGGTTGAAAGCGTGATGCCGGATCGGGATAAGAATTTTGTCCGGTATTCACTCGAAACCGGTAGCGCGCGCCCGCACCGGCGCCGGCTTTGCCTGAAAAATACCCTTCTGGCTCGGCTGTCAGCGGATAGAATATTGGTTTCGCGCGCGCAGTATCTTCCAACACAACATCAAGGGCCCGCGCTTTCGGCGCCCAAACACGAAAATGCGTTTGGTTTTCACCGATCAATTCAGCGCCAATTGGGTAACGGCGTTTTAAACTCGACATTGATAATTAAGATGGGTGCGCATCGTTCACTAAACAACCACGCTACAACGCGCCCCGAACTGAATGGTGGGGCAACCGCTTCGGTTGATCTTCGTTTGGCTTGGCAACCGATGCGCTTGCCTTACAATCGCCAGCGCTTTTCACAATAACGAATATGAACGGGGCCGAACCTAAGATCGAAATCTTCAAGCCGTTTGGTGACGCATTCGAGTTGATGAAAAAATTCTCTTTCAGCCGTTCGATCTGAAGAAATGGTTTGCTATTGGCTTTGCCGCATGGCTGGCAAACTTGGGGGGTGGCGGCGGCAGTTTTAACTACCAATCCGATGGCAGGGAAGAGGTAAAGAAGGTAAATGACGCGATCAGCCAAATTCCACACCCAATTCTAGTGGCGGGCGTCGTTTTTATGATTGTTCTCGTGCTCGTTCTGATTGTCGTCTTTGCCTGGTTGCGAGCACGCGGGGGTTTCATTTTTATCGATTGCATCGTGAAGAACCGCGGCGGAATTGCAGAACCGTGGCGTGACTTTCGAAAAGAGGGCAACAGCTATTTCCTTTTT
>QHOX01000054.1:11398-18589 GCA_003219465.1 Verrucomicrobiota bacterium
CTGTTGGTCGTCTTTGGCCTGTTGATTATTGGAGGGTTGCTTTCGTTACCGCTCGTGCTTCCCGCAATCCAAAACGGTGACTTTCTTCGCACTCACGACGTGTATCTGATATCGGCGCTCGCTGCGTGGATATTGGTGATGATTCTCTTCGTTCTGGCATGGGCGTTGATCGTGGCCTTCATGGTACCCATCATGTATCGACAGCGTTGCCGCGCTTCGGAAGCCTTCACCGTCGTCACCAGGTTAATTGCAGCATATACTGGTGAGATATTGTTGTACTGCTTGTTTTGGATCGTTCTGGCATTGGCCAGTGTAATGGTGGGCTGCCTCGCCGCTTGTGCGACGTGTTGCATCGTCGCCATTCCTTACATCGGCAAAAAAGGCTCGACCATCTAACGGCGTCCGCCTATAAACCACTTATGAAAAAAACATTCACTCTTTGTTGTGTCACGCTGCTTGCGATAGCTCCTGCCTGCTTTAGCCAGGGGAAGGGGAAGGCGGGCAAATCGGCTGCGAACGAATCAACCATCACCGATCTCGAGAAATCCGCATGGGAAGCATACAAAAACAAACAGGCTGACGCATTCAAAGCGCTAATGTCGAAGGAGTATTGTGGCGTCTATGCTGAGGGAGTGAAAACTTTGGACGCCGAGCTTGCCAACATGGCAAAGAGCGACCTGCGCGACTACTCATTTTCAGACACCAAGGTGGCCTTCCCGCATCCGAAAATGGCAGTCATGACTTATACGGCAAAGGTCCAGGCGAGCGCTGACGGCAAGGACGTGTCCGGTACGTACAATTGCGGAAGTGTTTGGGTTCAACAGGGCGGAAAATGGGTCGGCGCCTTTCATACTGAGGCCAAGACGCAGTAGGTTCAGCAGTTAGAGATCAGATGTCGGAAGTCAGACATCAGACATCACGTAGCAGGCTAATGCTTCCGGTTAGCAAGGTTCGTTTATGACAATTGCAAGAGAACTCACATTACTCGCAGCCTTAGGGGCGTCGCTGACTCTATTAGCTATTCCGACAGCGCAATCTGCCACGCCCACGATGAAAGCTGTTGTCATTCACGAATACGGCGGCCCAGACGTTTTGAAATACGAGCATCTGCCGCGACCGGAGCCGCAAGCCGATCAAGTTCTGGTTCGTGTTATCGCGGCTGGCGTGAATCCGGTCGACGGGATGATTCGATCAGGAATGTTCGCTGATGAAAAGCGCGCGTTCCCGATAATTCTCGGCGGGGACATCGCCGGCGTTGTTGAAAAAGTTGGGAGCAAGGTAACGAAGTTCAAGTCAGGCGATCCTGTGTTCGCGTACGTCAGCTTGGACAATAGCGGCGGCTACGCGCAATACGCCTTGGTTACGGAACGCGAAGCGGCGCCGAAGCCGAAATCGCTTATGTATGTCGAGGCGGCAGCGGTGCCGATTGTAGCTTTGACCGCGTGGCAGGCGTTGATCGACACGGCCAAACTCGGCTCGGGTCAGACGGTTCTCATTCACGGTGGCTCCGGTGGCGTTGGCAGTTTTGCAATCCAAATCGCAAAGGCGCGCGGGGCGAAAGTGATCGCGACCGCTTCGAGTGCGAATCAGGATTTCCTGAAGCAACTCGGGGCAGATGTGGCAATCGACTACACGAAGGAGAAGTTCGAGGATGTCGCCAAAGATGTTGATGTAGTGCTTGATTCGATTGGCAGGGATACACTCGTCCGTTCATATGGCGTAGTGAAGAAGGGTGGCATCATTGTTTCACTCGTTGCGAGCCCGAAGCAGTCTGAGCTGGAGAAGCATGGCATTCGCGGTGCGGCGCTCAGTGTAGACCCGAATTCAGAAGAGCTGAACGAGATCGGCAAGCTGATCGACGAAAAGAAAATCAGAGTAATTGTCTCGCAAACTTTCCCGCTGCCGGAAGCGATGAAGGCGCAGGAGCAGGTAGCGACGGGCCACACGCGCGGTAAGATCGTTCTTAAAATCGCTGACGAGCCGAAGTAGCAACACCGAAAAATATCGCTGTCATGTTGAGCGAAGCGAAACATCTCTGATTGTTCCGGCTGGCGCATCGCTAGAGAATGATCCGAGATTCTTCGCTTCGCTCAGAATGACATCGGTACAATGGCAGCCATGAACTGGGACGCGATTAGCGCTATCTCGCAATTGATTGGCTCGTTGGCGGTCGTTTTGTCCGTGCTATATCTGGCCATGCAAGTGCATCAGAGCACGCGTGTGGCCAAACTTGCCATGCAAGACGCAGCGGCAACGGCCCTGCGCGATGTGACGAAGCCCTTGATGGAAAACGCCGAGCTGGAACGAATCTGGCGTGTTGGGCTCGAAGATATTAGCGCACTCTCAATTGAAGAGCGGGCACGATTTTTTCATGCTGCTTACCAATTCTTGAAAGCATTCGAGACCATCCATTTCCATTATGTTTACGGAATGATGGACAGGGACCTCTGGGAAGGCTGGCACGGACTCCTGCGACATTACGTCGTCGCGCCGGGCATGGCTCATTACTGGAAACTGCGTCCCGAAGTTTTCTCCGAACGGTTTCGCAATTTCGTTAACTCGCTCGAACCACCGGCGGACCAGCGCACGGTGGGTACGCTCTTCAAAGAGGAGCGAGCGTAAAGACGAATTGCTCGCATCGCTTTCAACGCCGGCGCGTTTCGTGCAGCGCTACTTACATGGTCCCGGCACAGGGATCACGAATTTGCCGTCCTTCTCGGCGACGAAGTTCTCGGAGCTGCTGGATGAGCTGCCGCTTGCGTCCTTTTTCTCAACCTTGATCACGAGCTTTTTCGTCGGTTTGAGATTCAGGCAAACTTTGCCGGTTGGTCCGTCCATCGGCGTCGTCGCTTTTTTAACGTCCTCCGGCGTGAGACTAACAAGCTCAATCGTTGAAATTTTCTCTCCCGCTCCCCCCGACTGCATCATTTTGTAAAACTCGAGGGCTGCGGGGTCCGAGCCTTGTGTGTAAAGGAAAGCCTCCAAGGTGGCTGTGTCCTTGCCTTCCATTGCTGCTTTGTATTTGTCGGTGAAGGCTTTTTCCTGCTCCGGCGTGCCCGCCACAATACCCAGAACGACTGAAAACAGGAGTGCGCCAGCTACCATAAAGATTTTCGTTGAGGTTTTCATGGCTGCCACCGTAGTCGGCTCGATTTTTGCAAGGCAAGCCAATTCGAAAAAGAAAAGTCGTTGCTGAGTCGCGTTGCGCGGGCTATTCCACTCTGCCCATCTGGGCATCGCTAGTGTCATGTTGAGCGACGCGAAACATCTCGGTTTATTCTTGTGGGCAACCGGTTTAGAAAGGATCAGAGATTCTTCTCCCGCGACCTGCGGGATCAGAATGACATTGCCTGTTCAATTGTAGTTTCCCGATGAACATCCACGAATATCAAGCGAAAGAGTTGCTGCAAAAGTTCGATGTGGCGACGACACGCGGCCGAGTCGCAGCGACACTCGATGAAGCAGAGCAGATCGCGCGTGAACTGGGCGATATCGATATTGTTGTTAAGGCACAGATCCACGCTGGCGGACGCGGCAAGGGTAGCTTCAAGAACGGATTTAAGGGCGGCGTGCACGTTCGTAAAACGCCTGATGAAGTCCGTGATGTTGCGGCGAAAATGCTCGGGCAAATTCTGGTGACGCATCAGACCGGCCCGGCTGGTCGTCTGGTTCGTGGCAGAATCGGCCGATATCGCGCGCGAAATCTATTTTGCCGTCCTACTCGATCGCGCGACCGCTGCGGCTTTAATCGTGGCCAGCACCGAAGGCGGCGTTGAAATTGAAGCGATTGCGACGAAATCGCCTGAGAAGATTATTCGGGAGCCAATCGACCCATTAGCCGGTCTCCAGCCATACCAGGCGCGCAAACTGGCCAAACAACTGGGTTTCGAATCATCACAGCTAAAAAGCGCTTCGAAGTTATTCGAGGGACTTTATCGCACATTCGTCGCGTTCGATTGCTCGATGGTCGAGGTGAACCCGCTAGTCGTTACTAAGAAAGGCGAAGTCCTCGCGCTCGATGCCAAGTTTAACTTTGACGACAACGCGGTGTATCGCCATCCGGAAATCGCGGCGATGCGCGACATAGCGGAGGAAGATCCGCGCGAGGTGGAAGCGTCAAAGCACGGGCTGAATTACATTGGGCTCGACGGCAACATCGCGTGCCTCGTCAATGGCGCGGGCCTCGCCATGGCAACGATGGACATCATCAAATTCTATGGTGGCGAACCGGCTAATTTTCTCGACGTCGGTGGCGGCGCGACGGAAGAGCAGGTGACCGAAGCGTTCAAAATCCTGATCGCCGACAAACACGTGAAAGCGATTCTCGTGAACATTTTCGGCGGAATCATGAAGGTCGACATTATGGCGCAAGGGATTATCAAAGCAGCAAAAAGCATCAAGCTTTCTGTGCCATTGATCGTTCGTCTGGAGGGGACGAACGTCGATAAAGGAAAGGAGTTGTTGAAAAACAGCGGTCTCGAATTGATCGCTGCGGATGATCTCGCGGACGCGGCGCAGAAAGCAGTCACTGCGGCAAAAGGCAAATGAAACTAAGGATTGCGGTCGCGTTTTTTGCCTTAACTACGATACTCTGTGCGGAAGATCTTCCGCGCAAAACAAAAGGTCCGCGTGAGTCGTACCCAAACGTCGATGTAATCTACGACTCGGTGACAATACCCGACGGCAAACGCTTGCGCAGCATCATCACGAAACCGCGGAATGCGAAGGGGAAATTGCCGGTCATTTTTCTCGCCGGTTGGCTGAGTTGCGATTCGGTCGAAGCGCCGAGTGACACGAAAGACACGATCGGCGTGATTTTGCGCGGGCTCGCACAAACGCCAGGGTTTTGCCTGCTCAAGATCGATAAGCCGGGTTGCGGCGACAGCGAAGGCGACTGTTCCCAAACCGATTTCGACACTGAGCTTGCTGGGTATCGCGCCGCGTTCCGGGCGCTGAAAAATTACGACTTCATCGACTCAGACAGGGTGTACATTTTTGGTAGCAGCAACGGCGGCGGATTCGCGCCGCTGGTTCCCGAAACGGATGCCGAACAGCAGCAGGTGCGCGGCTACATCACGATTGGCGGCTGGGTCAAAACGTGGTTCGAGCACATGCTCGACATCGAGCGGCGGCGTTTTGCTCTGATGAAAAAATCGCCAGGCGACGTGACCGATCAAATAAAGAGCGCCACCACTCTTTATTACGAGTGGTTGATTAAGGGCCGCAATGTTCCTGAGATTTTGAAAGAAAAGCCGGAGTTTGCAGAACTATGGCCCGAGAGGAAAGACCAAACGCATCTTTACGGACGACCGCTGAAGTTTTATCAAGACTTGCAGAGGCTGAATCTCGCAAGCGCCTGGTCCCGCGTGAAGGTCCCGGCGTTAATTTTGCACGGACAGTACGACTGGATTATGAGCCGCGAAGATTCTGATCTGATCGCGCAAATTGTAAACGCAAACGTTCCCGGCGCGGCGCGTTTCATCGAAGTGCCGGAGATGGGACATGGCGGACAGCATTATCTAAGCATGGCTGACGCATTCGCGGGAAAACAGGCACCGTTCGATCCTAAAATTATTCAAACCATGACGGATTGGTTGGAACAACAACAAAGGAAACCGGCAGGATGAAAATCAACGAAATCGGCTTTGTGGGCATTCCAGTAACCGACATCTCACGAGCGCGAACGTTTTATGAGCAGGTTCTTGGCCTGCACGTCTCGGACGAAATGATGAGCGGAAAATGGATCGAGTACACAGTCGGTGATAATACGCTCGCGATTGCGAATGTCGGTGAAGAGTGGAAGCCGTCGGATCAAGGCACAGCTGCCGCGCTGGAGG
The DNA here is from genome assembly GCA_003219465.1 of Verrucomicrobiota bacterium. GTDB lineage: Bacteria > Verrucomicrobiota > Verrucomicrobiia > Chthoniobacterales > UBA10450 > Udaeobacter. The sequence goes on from QHOX01000054.1 coordinate 17,236, forward strand.
TAGAAGACTTCGAGGAAGCGATTAACAAGCTACGAACTGAAGGCGTATCATTCGCTGCTGAGCCCTTTGAAACGCCGTGTTGTCACATGGCGGTGGTGCAAGATCCGGACGGCAACAAGTTGATAATCCACAAACTTAAATCTGAAAACGAGAGAGGAGTCTGCAAATGATCACAAATGAAGTGGCATTCGTTGCAATTGCGGTTTCTGACAAGGAACGCGCACGAAAATTCTATCAGGAGACGCTGGAGCTAACGCCGACACGAACGCAGATGGATGGCGCGTGGGTCGAGTACGATCTTGGCCCGACTACGATCGGAGTTGGCTCTCACCCGGCTTGGAAACCTTCGCGCGACGGGACGACAGTAGCGTTCGAAGTGGGGGATTTTGATGGTGCCTACGCGAAGCTGAAGGAACGCAGTGTCGAGTTTGACATCGAAAAGACGGAGACGCCGGTGTGCTGGATGGCCCAGTTTCGCGACCCCGACGGGAACAAACTGGTGATTCACAAAAGAAAACAGAAATGAATCTGGAACCCAAGAAACCAGAAAGAGTGAATCAGGAGAGCAGGAAGGCAGGAATATTGACCAGTGTTCATGGATTCCTGATTTCCAGATTTTTTCCTCTTTTCCTCTTTTCCTGATTCATATGTCTGTTTTGGTCGATAAAAGCACCCGGCTCGTCGTGCAGGGCATTACTGGCAGCGCCGGTGCGTTTCACACCCGGCAGTGCATGGACTACGGCACTAACGTGGTTGCTGGCGTCACACCGGGGAAAGGCGGCCAAATGTTCGATGGCAAAGTGCCGGTATTCGATACGGTCTGGGAAGCACGACAAAAAACCGGATGCAACGCTTCGATGGTTTTTGTGCCCGCGCCTGCCGCTGCGGATTCGATTCTGGAAGCAGTTGATGCCGGAGTCGAGCTGGTAGTTTGCATCACGGAAGGAATTCCGGTGATGGACATGATGCGCGTGAAAGCCTTGATGCGCGGAAAGAAATCGCGTCTGATCGGCCCGAATTGTCCAGGCATCATCACGCCCGGGCAATGCAAGATTGGGATTATGCCCGGTTATATTCACAAGGCCGGCAACATCGGCGTAATCTCGCGCTCCGGAACCCTTACGTACGAAGCGGTCTGGCAGTTAACATCACGCGGCTACGGACAATCGACGTGCGTCGGCATCGGCGGCGATCCGATCCATGGTTTGTCGCATCTCGACTGCGTGAAATTGTTCAGTGAAGATCCGGGCACAGATGCGATGATCCTGATCGGGGAAATCGGCGGGTCCGCTGAAGAAGAAGCCGCGGAATGGATCAAACTGAATTGCAAAAAACCTGTAGCGGCATTTATCGC
>QHOX01000328.1 GCA_003219465.1 Verrucomicrobiota bacterium
TTTAGGATTTTCTCGATCTGCGGCAAAACATCGCGCAGTTTCGCGACGAGCGGCGAACTTTGAAGATTGGCAGGCAACGATTCGATCTTTTCTTTCAGCGCTTTCGCCAGAAGAGGTTCCCGCAACAAATTGGATGTTTCGGGCGAATAATTTTCGTCAACCACAGTGGTGGTATAGCGCGCGCCCTGCATCCAGCCGGTCACAATCAGAAGCGTGCCGTGAGTGGCGTGCTCGGGCTCATCGATCTTCTTCATGATGTCCTGCTGGAAGAACCCAAGCTCCATGAACACTTTGAGCCATTCGCCTTTGTTCGCGGCGGCGCGCACGGCCCGGGCGCGTCCCAAATCCGCATCGGAAACGCCGAGTTTCTTCGCCAGCTTCTCGATGTCGGTGGCGCATTTGTTGAGCAGCTCGGCGTCCTTGGCCTTGATCGCCATGACGCCGTCAGCGATGCGCACGCCGAGGATCATCGGCACGGCCACGTCCTTGTCGGTGAACGCGTCAGGATCGATATCGACCGCGACTTTGCGGAAGATTTGTTGCCAATTGACTTTGGTTTTCGTCAGGAGTTGATCGAGCGCGATGAATTTGTCGTAAGGGGTCGGCATTCCCACACCGGCGTCTTTCGCTGTGCTCGGATCGAACGGCGCTTTTCCTTCGCCCTCGCCTTTTTGCGCAGGCTCCTTCTGCGCTTTTTGGTTTCTTGCAGCCTGTTGGTTTGGTTCCGCTGACCACGTGGCGCACGGAAGCGCGCAGAGGAGGAACAGTGCAAAGAAAGAACCGGCAAACCTGTGAGAATGTAAGGTCGAGGTCATATAAATTGATTTGTCTAACAAATCTGCGAACGGCGATACAAGCTTTTTCTAAAAAATTTTCGACGGCTGGGCGGCCGCGAAATCGTGGAAGAATTGTGCTCGACTCAGCACGCGTTGGGCATAAATATAGAGGCGATGTTTTTCATGCCGCCGCCACGGGTTTGGATGGAAGTGGGAGAAAGAGGACATCCAGCTCGGTCGCTCGGCTGCGCGGGGCGATTCTGCGTGATCTTAGGCTTGGCGATTTGTTTGGCCGGATGCGGGGAACGTTCGCAAGAACTGGAGGAACGGGTGACGCAACTGCAAAAGGAGTTGAACCGCACGCAGGATGAGCTGCGAAGCACAAAGAAAACGCTCGATGCGACCAATGAGGAATTGGCGCGGTTGAAAGCGGCCTCGAACAGCGCGTCCGCGTCCACGACCACGTCAGCGGTTTCAAGCGCCGCTCCGGTCAGTCCGCCTTCCGGCACTCCCGTTTCCGGGAATCAGCCGTCGCCACCGCAGCAGCCAGTCGCTCGCTCAGTTGGCCTTCCGGCTGACAGATCGGTTACGATTCAATGGCCGGATAGCGGACGCGCGCCCGCTTCGGCTAACCAAAGCCCTGTGGCAAACCCGGGCAGCACTGCCGCCGGAGTCAGTTCGCAGCAAGCAGGCAAGAGCGGCTCGGGAGGCGCAAGCAATCGAACCGTCGTGATTCAGTGGCCCGAGAGCACCGGGTCGGCGCCTCCGACAACTCAATCAGGCGCGTCGCCCGGCGCGGCGAATGCACCCGGGAGAAGCGTTCAGCAACCGGCGTCAAGTGCGACCGGCCGCTCGGATCGAACTGTCATCATTCAATGGCCGGACAGCGGGCAATCGCCGCCTCCGCGAAACTGAGCAATGCGCATCGTACCGAATAGCGCGGCGAGGAGGAAAAGTTCGTTAGACAAATGGGCGGCAACGTAATGATTCCGGCGAAGAATTAATGACCGGCCTGCTCAGGATTGTCGATGCTTCCGGCGAGAGAGAGACCGAGTTGTCTCGCGGGCGAATGACAATCGGCACGTCGCGGTCCGATTCTCTCTTAATTACAGCAGACGGCGATTTTCCTTCGCTGCTGTCGCTCACGTGGGACGCGAGACGCGCCACATGGGTGTTGTATTGTTCATTGCCACTCGCCGCGCCTGTGATCGTTAATCGGCGAGCAGCAGCGCCCGGGGAGCAGATTCCCCTAACCGATCTCGATGTGATCGAGGTGCCTGGATCTTTTCTGCAATTTCAACGAACGTTGGCATCCCCTTTGCGTTCGGGGAAGCCGATAGAGCAGATCCCTGTTGACAATGAACCGGTGGTAATCGGCCGAGGCGATCCGCAGGGCACGGCCGATGCTAATCGGATCGATCTCGATTCTGAGGAAATTGCGATCTCCCGTGTTCACGCGCTGATCGAGCCTGACGGTCAGGATTACTTTCTTACGGATCGCAGCCGCCTCGGCACAGAATTAAACGGCGTAGCTTTCACTCGAGAGCGACTTGTATTCGGAGATCGCCTGCGAATTTCGAGCTATATCTTTGAGTTCACGGGCGATGCCATTCGTCTTATTCACCCAGAGAGTTCGGGAACCGTTTCGGCGGAGAACCTAACTGTGATGGCCGGCGACCGCCGGATTTTGGATCAAGTCTCTCTCAATATTGTCGCTGGAGAATTTGTTGGAGTGCTGGGCGGATCGGGACACGGAAAGACAACGCTGCTGAACGCCCTTTGCGGTATTAACCCGCCGACTTCGGGCGAGGTGCGCCTCGGTGGCGTGCCGCTGGCGGACCGAGCGCGGTTACGGGAAATTGGAATCGGTTACGTCCCGCAAGACGACATCGTTCACCGTGAACTTACCGTGAACGAAGCGATCACATTCAGCGCGAAACTGCGCTTGCGTTTGCCTCGACATCAGATCGACGCGCTGGTTTCGCGAATCACCAGGCGCCTGGGCCTGGCCCCGCATGCGGAACAACGCGTGGCCGATCTCTCGGGCGGTCAGCTCAAGCGCGTCAGTATCGCGATCGAATTGCTGGCCAAGCCCAGCATCCTGTTTCTGGACGAACCCTCATCCGGTCTTGATCCCGCGAATGAGGAGGCGCTCATGACGCTGTTGCAATCGCTGACCCTAACGAAACTAACCGTGGTCTGCACGACGCATGTCCTTCAAAAGGCGTATCTGTTTGATCGCATTCTTGTCGTGCAATCGGGCAAGCTAATTTTTGCCGGCGACAGCGATGACGCGCGCCGGCATTTTCTGTTGCAAACCGGAGCCGAAGA
>QHOX01000329.1 GCA_003219465.1 Verrucomicrobiota bacterium
AACTGCTCGATGGTCAGACCGGCGTCAGGGACAATTGCTGCCATTGTGTAGGCATCGACCGGATTATTGCGCGGCACGACAACTCTCACTGAGCCTTTCGACATAAAAATGTGTTTTCCTTGTCGATCGATATGGAAGCCGGCTTTCTCCAGCGCTTTCACAGCGCGCAGATGATTTACGCCGGGAAGCTTCGGCATCAATTAAGCCGTTACGACTTCCATCTCGCGAATTTCACAACGCGTCTTTGGCTCGCCATACAGGTCGATGTAGCCGCGAATCGCGTCCTCGATGTTTTCGAGTGCCTCTTCGACGTTAGCGCCTTGCGAATGACATCCGGGCAATTCAGGACAACTAACTGATACACCTTCCTCGTGTTCGAGCAGGGTCACGTGAAATTTTCGCTTCACGAAACAAGCGTACGCTTTGCACGAAAGGCCGTCAATTGCCTGGCGCTTCTACGCGGCTGCGATTGACAGCCTGTGCTCCCAATTTTTTTTGCACATTTCCGGCGCCAACAAGATCGACAACGCCGAGTCGTTCCGGCTAAAATGTCTTCGCTATGCCAACCCTGCACACATTCGCTGGAGCAGTATATCTCATGCAGATTCTCGCCTCTGCGTTTCTTGCGATCCTTTTCCTTCAGTCGGGCATTGATAAAGTCGTGGATCGGCGTGGTAACCTGGAATGGTTGAAAGGACACTTTGCCAAGAGTCCGCTGGCGGGAATTGTGCCTGCGATGGTGACCGCGATCACTATCCTCGAGATTACAGCCGGGGTTCTGAGCGCGATTGGATGCGTCGTGATAATTTTTTCGCGGAATTCGACGGTTGCATTTTATGGCGCGGTGATTTCCGCAGTCGCGATCGTCGCGCTGTTCTTCGGGCAACGGATGACGAAAGATTACGCCGGAGCGGCAGTGCTCGTTCCGTATTTTCTGCTGGCGCTCAGCGCGATTTATCTGCTCACGTCGGGGTGAACCGTTATCTCCTGGCGATCTTGGGCGGGAAAAGCCAGAGCAGCCTGCCTTTTCGCGAGGGAAGATCGACATCGACCAGCGCCACCCCACCCTTCGAAAGTTTAAGCGAGGCGCCGGTCAAGGCAGCGATCGTTCTGGTAAAATCAGGTTCGTGACCAACGATCATCAAACTTTCCACGGAGTGTTTGTTAATTAGTTGCTCCAACTCCGCGGCCCTAAATCCAGGCGCAAGACGCTGTTCTTCGCGACACTTCACCTCCAGGTGCTCCGCCGCGATTTCCGCCGTCTGCGCTGCGCGCGGCAGCGGACTGGTCAAAATCAAGTCCGGTTGCACTTTAAGCCGCCGAAGAAATGCGGCGACTTCGTGCATTTCTTTCTTACCGCGTTTAGTCAGAGGACGTTCGTCGTCCGACTTTTTCCAGTCTGGCCACTGGGCTTCGCCATGTCTGAGAAAATAAAGTTCCATAACAGTTTTATCCGCCTTTCTAAAGGATCTGCCATTTTGGGCGGCGCGTGCGCGAGTCGATTTGCCACAGACGCGTTCCACCCAGGAATGCATTGCGATTATGCCCGCGCTCGACGCCCTTCGGAAGCGCATCCAGTTTCTTGGCATTGCCACCGCCCAGCACGACGTAATCGGCGATAAGCGATTTCCTTAACTGCACGAGCGCGTGCTCGACGTCGCGCCGCCAGACTTTCTCGCCAAGCCGCGCCAGGCCCGGTTTGCCAAGATAGTCTTCAATGATGCTGCCGTTGCGATAAGGCAGGTCTCCCAATTCGAGTGGGAGAACGTAACGATCCCACACAAGGGCCGAGCCAAGTCCTGTGCCTAGCCCGAGGAACAGCATCCGGTGACCACGATAACTGCCAAGCGCCTGCATGGCCGCATCGTTGATAATGCGGACTGGTTTGCCGAGCGCTTTTTCGAAATTAAAACCGACCCAGCCCTTGCCCAGATGTTTCGGCTCGCTCAGAATCCGCCCGCCGCGCACCGGCGCTGGAAATCCCATCGAGATCGCATCGAATTTCCAGTCGCTGACCAATGGTTTTATCTCCGCGACCATCTCGCGCGGTGTCAACCTGAATCCGGATGTGAATTTTAGTTTTTTCGCGCGCGAAATCATCAGCTTCACGTGTGAGCCGCCGATGTCGATTACGAGAATCTTTCGCTTCACGAGGATTGCTTCGGCGTTGTAGCCGGGACCGGTGATCCCGGCTGGCGCTCGGCAGCCGCAACGGATTTGGAATCGGCGTCTGTGATCGGAATCAATTTGTCGGCGCGCAATCTCTTCTTCGAGCCGCTCATTTTTTTCATGCGCTCGCGGGAGACTTCGCGGAAATGCCATTGTGCCTGAGCACGCGGCTCCTTGCCCTCTGGCTTCAAGCGACGGTAGCTTCCGTCTGCCTGAAGCTCGCGTGCTTTGACGCGATCGTGCAAAAGATTCGGAAGCACTTCGTTGACGATCTCATCGCGCAGGATTGGGTTTTCGAGCGGAAACGCCAGCTCGACTCGCCGGAAAAAATTACGCGGCATCCAGTCGGCGCTGGAGAGAAACACTTCTCGCTCACCCGCATTCTCAAAATAATAGATCCGGCTGTGCTCGAGAAAACGGCCCACAATACTGAAGACGCGGATGTTTTCGCTCAAGCCGGGGATTTTCGGCCGCAAGCAACAAATGCCCCGGACGATCAAATCAATGGTCACATCGGCGCAGGAAGCTTCGTAAAGTTTCTCGATAGTCTCCTGATCAACGAGGTGATTGAGTTTAACGATGATGCGGCCCGGTTTGCCCGCCAGCGCGTGATCGCGCTCGCGCTCGATCTTGCCAATCAATCGTTTGTGGAGATCGAAAGGAGCGACGAGCAATTTTTTCAGCCCGGGATAACCGGCCAGACCAGTGAGTGTGTTGAAAACCACCGACACCTCTTCGGTTAACTGCGGTTCGCAGGTGAACAGGCTAAAGTCAGTGTAAATGCGAGCAGTCCGCGGATGATAATTGCCGGTGCCCAAATGAACGTAA
>QHOX01000327.1 GCA_003219465.1 Verrucomicrobiota bacterium
GCGCATGTCAAAGGCATCCTGCATCGCGATCTCAAACCGGGGAACGTCATGCTCGACGGGCATGGCGAACCGCTGGTGAGCGATTTTGGTTTGGCCAAATGGCTGGATGCTACGAGCGACCTCACGCACACCCTCACCATTTTCGGCACGCCCGGTTATATCGCGCCCGAGCAGGCGAAAGGAGCGGCTGCCAACCTTACACCGGCGGCCGACGTTTACAGTCTGGGCGCGATCTTGTTCAATCTCTTAACTGGCCGACCACCATTTTTGGGCGAGCACGCGCTGGCGGTGATCCATCAAGCCGCCGAGAAGCCTGCGCCGAAACTGCGCACCCTGGCGCCGGCGCTCGATCGCGATCTGGAAACGATTTGTGCAAAATGTCTGGAACGCGACCCAAACGCGCGTTATCACTCTGCCGGCGATCTGGCCCAAGAGCTTGAACTTTGGCTCGAAGGCCGGCCGATTGCGGGGCATCCTGTATCGGCACCGGTGCGCGCTCTGCGCTGGTCGCGACGAAATCCAGCCGTTGCGGCGATGGCGGCGCTATTGATGGCAGTCGTAGCGGCGGCAGGCATAAAGACTTGGAAAAACGAAGCAGTCCAAACCCGCCAAGGCAGCGCGGCAACTGGCATTGCCGTACTGCCTTTTGAAAGTTCGAGTGAAGATAAAGAAGACGCGTTTTTTGCCGATGGCGTTCAGGATGACATTTTAACCAGGCTGGCGAAAATTCGCGATCTCAGGGTGATCAGCCGCAGCAGCGTCATGCAGTATCGCGGCAAGCGGGATATACGCCAGATTGGTGATGCCCTTGGAGTGTCTCACGTGCTGGAGGGCAGCGTGCGCAAAACCGGCGCTCGGCTTTACATGAAGGCCCAGCTAATCGACACCCGCACCGGCGCCCCTGTCTGGACGGAGGAATACGATCGTGGTTTGAATGACGTGTTCGCAGTCCAAAGCGAGATCGCGCAAGAAGTCGCACAGCAGCTTCGCGCCAACATTTCAACCACTGAGAAACTGGCCATTCAACAACCACCGACAGCCGACCTCACTGCTTTCGATCTCTATACTCGCGCTAAAAATCTTCTTCTGCTGCGCATTAGCAATGCCATGAAAGCGAACTTGCTGCGGGCAGCAGATCTGCTGAACCAGGCAGTTGCACGTGATTCGTCGTTTCTCCAGGCATATTGCGAGCTCGCCTACGCTCATGACATGCTTTATTTCCTCGGCTTCGACCACACCCCTGCACGCCTGGCGTTAGCGGAAGCAGCCATCCAGCGGGCACTTCGCCTTCGTCCGGATTCAGGTGAAGCGCATCTCGCGCATGCCGGAAATCTTTATCGTGGACATCTCGATTACGATGGCGCTCTGGCTGAACTGGAAGTTGCCCGCCAGACCTTGCCCCACGACTCCCGGATATTCCGGTTGACGGGTTATATCCAAAGGCGCCGGGGACATTGGGAAGCGTCCATACGAAACCTGGAGCGCGCGACTGAGCTCGACCCGCGCAATATTGAAACTCTCCAGCAGATTGCGCTCGGCTACGGAATTTTCCGGCGCTACGTTGAAGAAAATTCCGTGCTGGATCGCACGTTGGCCGTTGAGCCGAACGATGTCGATACGAAAGTCGCGCTTGCGTCCCTCCAATTTCATTGGAAAGCCGACACCCGGCCATTGCGTCAAACAATCGATTCCATTAGAGCCGCAAATCCCGATGCCCTCGTGAGTGTCGCCGATGACTGGCTGAGTTTGGCGTTGGCCGAGCGCGACGTCGCTGCGGCAAAAAATGTACTGAACACAATCGGCGACACGCCGCTGACCGATTATACGGTTCACGCAAATCGTCTGGTTATGGAAGGTGTTATCGCTCGTATGACGAATGACGAAGGCAAAGCCCGCGCTGCATTCACGGCAGCACGCGTGGGGCAAGAGAAAACGGTTCGAGCACAACCCAATTACGGCCCGCCGCTGTGTGTGCTTGGTTTGATTGACGCCGGTCTTGGGCGCAAGGAGGAGGCATTGCAAGAAGGCCGGCGCGCAATCGAGCTTCTCCAAGTGGAAAAAGATGCACTGGTTGGTCCAACGATGATCAAGTATCTGGCGATGATCGCTGCGTGGGTTGGCGACAAAGATCTTGCGTGCGAACAGCTCGCCATCGCCACCCGCCCGCCGAGCACGGTCAGCTATGGTCAATTGAAACTGCTGCCGTTTTGGGATCCGCTACGCGGCGATCCGCGCTTTGAGGAGATCGTCGCCTCGCTCGCTCCGAAATGAAATCGTTGAATTGTCAAAAGACCTGCATCGTTACAGCGGTGGATACGATCACACTGTGGATGCTTAAAATTTCAGCAAATTAAAATCAATTTTTTCCTTGCAACCTTGTAACGATCATTTAGCCTCAGACCCTTCGATGAGTTCGCCCGGCACTCCTTTTTCAGCTCGTCTGCGAAAGGAACCGGTCACCTGTCCGCAATGTGGATCGGCATCGCGTGTCAGACGCAGTCTTTGTCTGAGCTGTTTGCTCTCCCAGGGTCTGGATACCGACAGCCACAACGGTGAATCGCTCGATGATGTGCTCGGCGAAATCAAAGTGAGCGATGCCCACTGGCGAGTGGGCAATTACCAAATTCTGGAAGAAATCGGGCGGGGCGGAATGGGCGTGATTTATCGGGCCCGGCAACGGCATTCGCGCCGGATCGTGGCGCTGAAACGGATTTTATCCTATCACGCCGATTCGCAGGAGACGCTGGCGCGTTTCCGGCGGGAAGCCGAAGCCGCGGCGAGCCTCGATCATCCAAACATTCTGCCCATTTACGAAGTGAGCGAGAACGAGGAGGGGCTGCCGTTTTTCAGCATGAAATTCGCTGGCGGCGGCAGTTTGCTCGAGGCTGCGCCAGCTCTGCGCAACGAGCCACGCCGTGCCGTGGCGCTGATGGCGAAGATCGCGCGCGCGGTGCAATACGCGCATGTCAAAGGCATCCTGCATCGCGATCTCAAACCGGGGAACGTCATGCTCGACGGGCATGGCGAACCGCTGGTGAGCGATTTTGGTTTGGCCAAATGGCTGGA
>QHOX01000313.1 GCA_003219465.1 Verrucomicrobiota bacterium
AGTAAAACCATGTTAAAGGAAAGCAAAGCATTCAGCGGTTTTTCCGTGAACGACATTCAGAAGGCGAAAGATTTTTATGGCCGAACCCTGGGACTCCAGGTCTCGGAATCGCATGGCCTGCTGACATTGCAGCTCGCCGATGGTAACAAGGTTCTCATCTACCCCAAAGTTAACCACGCTCCGGCTACGTTTACCGTCTTGAATTTCCCGGTGGAGAATGTTGATGAATCTGTGGACGAACTCGCCAAGCGCGGTGTGCGCTTCGAAATCTATGACGAATCCGACATCAAAACGGATGAGAAGGGGATTATGCGTGGAAACGGTCCTACGATCGCCTGGTTCAAAGATCCCGCCGGCAACGTTCTGTCAGTAATTGAGGAAACACCGTGATGATGAATCAGGTCGAAAAATCTTCTGGTCGAGATCAACATAGTAAAGAAAAGAAAAGGAGATGCTAATGAGCGGAGTACGAGTTTTGGTGGGTACACGAAAAGGCGCGTTCGCCCTGACATCGGACGGCAAACGGAAACGTTGGAAGGTCAGCGGCCCGCACTTTGCGGGGTGGGAGATTTATCACGTGAAAGGTTCACCCGTCGATCCCAATCGGCTGTTTGCGTCGCAGACCAGCGCGTGGTTCGGGCAGATCATCCAGCGCTCGGATGACGGCGGCAAAACGTGGTTCCAGCCGGGCACGCCCGCCGGCGAGCCGACCACCACTCCTGACGGAATGCCACAGGGTGAAAGTAATAAGTTCGTTTACGACGGCATTCCGGGCAGTCACCAGTGGTACGACGGCACACAGCATCCGTGGGAGTTCAAACGCGTCTGGCATCTCGAACCGTCGCTTACTGATCCGGATACCGTTTACGCCGGAGTGGAAGACGCCGCGTTGTTCCGCACAACTGACGGCGGCAAGTCGTGGCATGAGTTATCGGGGCTGCGTAAACACGACACGGGACCAAAGTGGCAGCCGGGCGCGGGTGGGATGTGTTTGCACACGATTCTTCTCGATCCGAGCAATCCCCAACGAATGTACATCGCCATCTCGGCCGCGGGCGCGTTCCGCACTGACGACGGAGGCAAAACGTGGCGACCGATCAACCGCGGCCTGCACTCGCAATACATTCCCGATCCGAATGCAGAGGTCGGTCACTGCGTCCATCGCATCGCAATGCATCCATCGCGTCCGAGTACATTGTTCATGCAGAAACACTGGGACGTGATGCGCACGGATGACGCAGGCGAGTCATGGCGCGAGGTCAGCGGAAATTTACCAACCGATTTCGGTTTCCCGATTGACGTTCATGCGCATGAACCGGAAACGATTTACGTCGTGCCAATCAAGAGCGACTCCGAGCATTTTCCGCCAGATGGCAAACTGCGTGTGTTTCGCAGTCGCGCGGGCGGCAACGAGTGGGAAACGCTTACGAAAGGACTTCCGCAACGCAATTGCTATGTCAATGTGCTGCGCGACGCAATGTCCGTAGATTCGCTTGACCCGTGCGGCATTTATTTTGGAACAACAGGCGGGCAGGTTTATGCATCAGCAGACGCAGGCGATAGTTGGGCGCCCATTGTCCGCGATCTTCCGGCGGTTCTGTCCGTCGAAGTGCAGGCGCTGCCATGATACGCGTTTTGCTCCCGCCTCATCTGCGCACGCTGGCACGCGTTGACGGCGAAGTGCAACTCGATGTCGAGGGCCCGGCTACGCAGCGATCGGTCCTCGACGCGCTTGAGACCGACTATCCAATGCTGCGCGGCACAGTCCGCGAGCATGTTACGCAGGAGCGTCGCTCCTTGGTGCGGTTCTTTGCCTGTGGGCAGGATGTGTCGCATGAGCTGCCGGATGCACCACTGCCTGCCGAAATCGCAAACGGGTCTGAGCCTTTTCTGGTCATTGGAGCCATCGCCGGCGGTTAGCCTTGCTTGAGTTCGATTGGCGTCGGCAAATTGATGAAAATATCTGTTGAATAATCGTGAACCGAAAATAGAGGAAAGGATATGAATACAGAAGAAGTCGCAACGAAACTGGTGGAGTTTTGCCGCAAGGGTGAATGGATGAAGGCGATCGATGAACTCTACGGGAAAGACATCGTGAGCGTAGAGCCACGCGCGATGGAGAACATGCCCGCAGAAATGCGCGGCATCGATCAGGTGCGAGGCAAGACAGAGTGGTGGGAGAAGAACATGGAAGTGCACAGCGCGAAAGTAGGCGGACCATTCGTGGCTCGGGACACATTTGTCGTGCAGTTCGATGTAGACGTGACTGACAAGGGTTCTAAAAAGCGCATGCAAATGTCGGAGGCGGGGATTTATACCGT
>QHOX01000314.1 GCA_003219465.1 Verrucomicrobiota bacterium
AGATCGCCAGATTGATTGATCGCCCGCCTGCGATGTTCCCTTCGCGCGGATCAGCGCGTCGTTCATAAAGATCGACCTCGTGCCCACGTCGTCCCAAATACGCAGCGAGCAAACCACCAGCAAGCCCGCTGCCGATGAGAACAAATTTCGCCACGTTTAGAGTTAATCATGAAGGTAAGAACACGGCGAGCGGGGATGCCGACGGGTAGACTGCAAAGCCGCTTGGGAAGCGGAGAGGGCGCGGGAGCGCGCGAATCAATCTACGAATCAGGAAACCAGGAAAACTGAGGTTGCGGCTTCGATTCAATCCGCTAGTCCACTCCGGTCTAATTTGATAATCGTGTCTAAATGAAGTTTTCCTTGCTTGAAGTTTTTATCGCGATGGCCGGTGTCTTGGTCCTCGTTGAGCCATTGCCCGCGCAGGAATCGCAGTCCGAAAAGCCAAAGCAATTCATCTATGTGCTGCATCTGGTGCCGCGATTGTATGCGGCCGCGAGTTGGACCGATGAAGACAGGAAGGTGCTGCAGCGCCACTTCGTTCGGTTTCAAGAGGCGATTAAAGCTGGCAAGCTTATCCTCGCGGGACGCACGTCCGAGTCCGGCGATAAGACGTTCGGCATCGCGATATTCGAAGCGAAAGATGAAGCTGCGGCGCGCAAATTTATGGAGGAGGATCCCGCGGTCGCCGGCGGCTTGATGACGGCAGAGCTGCACCCGTTCACGGTCGCGCTCGAGCACAAAAATCCCTGATTTTGACGTCGACAGCGCGGCGGGAAGCTAATCTGGCGATCCGCACAATTCGCGGTTCAACGAGTCGCCGAGGATGCGCTCGCTGTGTTCGGCTTCTCCTCACTCTCTTGTTGGTATTCCTGGAGCCAGGCACTCCATTTCATGTTCTCTCTCCACATCGTGATTCCCGAGTGGCCGTAGTGCTGTTCCATTTCATACTCGTCGTCTTTTATAACGGGACACCAGAATAATCGTCCAGCCCTGCGCCACCCGTCGAGAATGATTCCATCCTCGAAACGCTGGTTCCGCGCAGTTACTACGAGTGCATTATTCTCGCTCGTTGTATTTGGATAAGCTTCACCCCAGTGAAGCACGAGCGTCTTACACTTCAGTTCTTTCAGCTCTGCGCCAATATCCTGTGCCCAGTGGCCACACCAACCGCGCTTTCGCATACCGATGTTATACAGGAAAACCGTGAACTCCGGGTTAAGAAACACTCGGTATTCTTTTTTCAGACTGCGCGCCTTCGTGTGTGCCGTCGCCGATAAGGCTTGCGCTTCGGCAGGATCGACGTCGCGCGCGAGCGCCGTCAGCGCTTTGGCCAAATCTTTAATCGATCTCTCGTCGCTAGCCGTGGCTGTGTGGACGACCAGAAGGAGTGCGAAAATGAAAAAGACTCTGCGCATCATTTGGTGTCAACGTGTAGCGGCAATCTCTGATCGCCGCAAGCTGTACCAGACGGCTCTAGAGGTGCTCGCCGCGGCGAACGCCGCTACAACGATTTCACTGGCTAGTCCTTGTGGCGAATGGATCCGGCGCCGCTGATGTGTTTCTCAATTTTGCCAGGATTACCGGAGTACTTAACTTTTCCCGCACCGGTGATGGCGACCTTCAACGTCTCGGCGACTGCAATGTCCGCGTCACCTGCACCGGTGGTCGAGATTTCCGCAGTTTTAGTTTGCAAAGCCCCAGCTGCTAGCTCGCTGGCGCCCGTCATATCCGCCAGGAGTTCGTCAATGTTTCCGTCGAGGAAGACCCGCGACGCGCCGCGCGATTGTAATGCAAATCTCGGCCCGCTCAGTTGCTTTGCGGTGAGC
>QHOX01000315.1 GCA_003219465.1 Verrucomicrobiota bacterium
CGCGTTGCAGAGAAAGACCTCGATGCGCTCGGTCTGCAAAAACCGCAGGCGCAGGAAGCCGCAAAAACTATAAGCACAGACGGTGAAGTTTCAGAAGAAGACGTATGGAACCAGTTGCGGCAATGCTACGATCCGGAGATCCCGGTCAATATTGTTGATCTCGGCCTGGTTTATGATTGTCGCTTGACCAGGAAGGACGACGGCGGCACGCGGGTGGAAGTGAAAATGACACTGACCGCGCCTGGCTGTGGCATGGGACCGGCCATCGCGCACGATGCGCAGAGCAAGATTCTGTCGATCGACGGAGTGGATGAAGCCGATGTCCAGCTCGTTTGGGACCCCCCTTGGAATCAAAACATGATCAGCGAAGCAGGGCGCATGAAGCTCGGCATGATTTAAATTCCTTTCAATTTTCCCAATCCGTGCGGGTGAGTTAGTCGGTTGCGTCGCCCGCGTGGCGGAGTTAGCGCATCTCTCGCGTATTAGGCTTGCTTATTTCCTCCCACCGGATAAAAACGTCGCATGCCTGCGACGTTCGCGACCGAAACCACGCGCGAAGATTTGTTCGCCTCCACTCGCTGGACGATGGTCCTCGACGCCGGGGAATCGCAAGCGCCGCCCGACCAGGCGCTAAGCGCGTTGTCGGAACTGTGCCGCATTTATTGGCGACCAATCTTTCTGTTCCTGCGACGCAGGGGTCAAATCCAGACGATGCGCAAGATCTGACACAAGGCTTTTTCGCGCATCTGATCGAATCACGCGCCTATGCCCGAGCCGATCCAGATAAGGGACGATTCCGTTCCTTTCTGCTGGGCGCACTCAAACATTTCGTGGCCCACGCGCGCGCGCACGACCGGAGACAGAAGCGCGGCGGAGGCATGATCCTCGGGCCGCTCGACACGGCCGCCATCGCCGAGGCGGACGCACGAGCCGTGAGCTTGCAGACGTGGAGTGCTGAACGCGTTTACGAACGTGAATGGGCAGAGACGCTGCTCCGGCGGGCGCTGGACCGGTTGGCCGAGGAATGCGCGCTGGCTGGAAAGGATGAGTTGTTCAAGCAGTTGAACTCATACCTTTCGGTCTCCAGCGAAGCGGCAGTTCCATATGAAGAAATGTCTTTAAGGCTGGGCCGGCCAATCACAACGCTGCGCAGCGATGTGGCCCGGCTGCGCTCGAGGTATCGCGCAATTTTGCGGGAGGAAGTGGGTGGCACCGTGGCGGAAGCGTCCGACGTTGACGCGGAGCTGCGACATCTTTGCGAAGTGCTGGCGGCGGCCGATTAATGCAGGCACAGGCGACTAGCGCGGCGGTGTGTCCTGAGTGCGGGACACGGCTGGAGGAAGGATTTTCTCGTGCTCTTGGCCGCTGCATGATTTGCCTGCTCCGCGTCGGATTCGACGGCGCGGAAGAACCTGACGAAACATTGTCCGCTCCCGTAACGGATCGACTCGGGATTTACAGGATCGAGCGACGCGACGATGGATCGCTGTGGGAACTCGGCCGCGGCGCCATGGGAGTGACGTATCGCGCGATTGACACCTCGCTCAAACGGCCGGTTGCGCTGAAGCTCATCGATTCGGAATGGGCGAAACGCGGAGCGGAAGCACGCGAACGGTTCATGCGCGAAGCACGGACAGCCGCATCTTTGCGGCATCCAAATATCGCGACCGTTTACCATTTCGGTATCCGCGAAGAGGACGGGCAGTGCTTCTGCGCGATGGAACTGGTGGAAGGCGAAACGCTGGAGATGCGTGTTCGCCGCACCGGGCCCCTTGACGCGCTCACGACCATCGACATCGCCTTGCAGATCAGTAGCGCACTCGCCGCAGCGGAAAAGCAGGGCCTCGTGCACCGGGATCTAAAGCCGGCGAATTTGATGTTGGTCGCCGCTGCGCCGGATGCGAACGATTCGAGTCCCGGCAAAGCCGAAAAAGCTGAGACCGTCGTAAAGGTGATCGACTTCGGCGTGGCGAAAGCACTGGTGGAAAAGCCGGATGCGATGGGCTTGACGCACGGGGGATTTGTCGGCACGCCGGCTTTCGCCAGTCCAGAGCAATTCACTGATGCGCGGGTCGACGTTCGCTCGGACATCTATTCGTTAGGCGCAACTCTCTGGTATCTGCTCACCGGCCACAGACCTTTCGATGGCGCGACCATCGAACAGATTCGCGCGAGCCAGCATTCGCAAACTCTGCCGATCGAACAGCTGAAGGCAGCACGCGTTCCAAGCAAGCTCGTGGCAATGCTGGTGTCGATGCTTGCCCTCGCCCCAGCGGCGCGTCCGGGCATTCGACAGCTCAAAACGCAATTACAGGAATGTAGCTCCCAGATCCTCGACCGTTGGAAAATAGTGAAGCGGTTCGCACTTGCAGCCGCTTTGGTCTCGCTCGCGATTGTTGCAGTCGTTTTGCTTTTTCCACAGAAGCGCAACCAGCCGCTCTACGGCGCGGCGAATACTTCCAGCATCCCGCCAAAAAACATTGCGGTTCTACCGTTTCGCAATCTCTCGGAAGACAAAGAGAATGCGTTTTTCGCCGACGGCATTCAGGACGATCTCCTCACCAGCCTCGCCCGGATCAAGGATCTCAAGGTTGTTAGCCGGGGTTCGGTAGCGTCATATCGGGATCTTTCCGGTGGCAGGCTCCGCGCGCTCGCACAGGAGCTTGGCGTTGGAGCCGTTCTCGAGGGTAGCGTTCGTCGCACTGCAAATCGCGTGTTGGTTAATGTGCAGTTGACCGACGCAACGACCGAACGGCAAATCTGGTCGGACCGTTACGATCGTACACTGAAGGATTCGATCGCTCTGCAAAGCGAGCTGGCGGCGGAAATCGCCACTGCTCTGGCGGCGAAGCTCAGCCCGGAGGAGAAGGCGGAGGTGGAAGCAAAGCTGACCAACAATCCGGATGCCTATGTCGTGTACCTCCGCGGCCGTGAGTTTCAAATGCGGCCCGAGGTCTCGCGCGACAACTTCGTCGCGGCCGAACAATGCTACAGGCAC
>QHOX01000055.1 GCA_003219465.1 Verrucomicrobiota bacterium
GGCAGGAGCGTTTGATTCGAATATCCTGCATCCGGGCGATGTGCGCGATCCCGAATCGTTCAAAGTGCGGCGCGGCAAGGTAGGCGGCTACCAGGAATATCTTTCTGTTGAGGATCAGCAATACGCTGCAAACGCGCTGGCCGAACTCGATCCGCGGTTTGGTTATAGTTTCTGAGCATCGCGTTTTCGGGTGATTCACGCCCTAGGCCGCTTGCGTAGCGGTCTCTCTGTTGGCGTTCGGCGCTTTGAAGGCTGAGCCAAAAAAGTTAAAAAAATCCTTGCATTCTATTTCATACTGAAATAGTAGGGGATTAAAACCATATTATTTCAGTCGACATTAACGACCGGATGATGCACGAAACACGAAAACCATGAGCGCCGAACCATGAAACTTTCTAAACGTGGCGAATATGCGCTCCGAGCTCTTATTGATCTCGGCATCGCCTCCGAACTCGGCTGGCCGATGCTTCAGATCAGCGAGCTCGCGTCAAAGGAAAAACTGCCGATCAAATTTCTTGAGCAGATTTTCACGCAACTCAAAGCAGGAGGATACGTCACAAGCAGACGCGGAAAATTTGGCGGCTACTCTCTCGCCCGGCCCATGAACCAAATCAAATTTGGCGAGGTTATTCGCTTGATCGAAGGGCCACTGGCGCCGATCCGCTGCGTCAGCCAAACATCGTACGCTCGCTGCTCATGTCCGGATGAAATTCATTGCGGGCTGCGAATGTTGATGTTCGACGTACGAAACGCCATCAGCACGATCCTGGATCGTTACACGCTGGCAGACATCGTCGAGATCACGCTTCGCAAGTATCGGCGCGACAAAGTCGCTCCGCCGTTTCTCCACCGATCGATTCCGCTTGCGTCGGGGTTCCCGGAAAAACGGGGGTCGCTTCGCAGCAAACGAAGAGCCGCGGTACGCAATCACTTTTCAGGATCCCGAGGGAGCGAAACCAACAATCGTCCGCCAAACGTGCGGTGAAGCAGGAGAGAGTCATGTTAGTCACGAAATATTCTTCAACCAGAAGAATCGCTCTGCTTGCCAGCATGCTGGCGACGATCCAGCCGCTAACTACGCAGAGCGCTTCCGAATCCGATCGACTGGAGAGGCTCGAACGCGCAGTAGAGCAATTGCAAAAGCGCAACGCCGAACTTGAAGCCGAAGTTCGGAGCTTGAAAAAGCAAACTGCCGCTGTGCCCGACGGGAAATTCAAAACCAAGGTGACTCACGATGGAAAAACGTATGTCGAGAAAGCTGTCGCCCAAGCTGAGAAACCACCTCTGGTTGTACTGCAGCGGGGACCGGAATTGAAACTGGTGCTCGGTGGGTTCGTCCAGGTGAATTTTGAAGATGGAGACGTTTCTGCATTCGAAGGCCGGTTTGGCCAGACTGCGATAAAAGATCGGTTCCGCCTGCGCCGGGCACGGATCAATTTGACTGGCGACTTTGCGGAGCAATTCGACTTCAAAATGGAAGGCGATTTCGGCCAGAGCGATGGCACGTCAGGCAATCGGACCGCCTTTTCCGCAACAGACATTTGGGTCAACTGGCATCAATTCCCAGCGGCTCAAGTCAAGATCGGTCAGTATAAAGCGCCGTTTGGCCTGGAGCAGTTGACGCCTGATACTACCCTGCTCACGATCGAACGCTCGTTGCCAACCGGTGCAATCACGCCAGATCGGCAAATCGGTGCCGAACTCTGGGGAAAACCGCTCACGGGCATCTGGCTCGAGCAGAAGGATCTGTTGACGTATTATGCGGGCATCTTCAACGGCAACGGCCGCAACATTACCGTCAACGATAACAACAATTTTATGTTCGCAGGCCGGCTGGAGTTGCAGCCGTTTAACGGCAAAGTCTTTGGTCAGCCCTCCTTTCTCAAGCTGGGCGGCGACGTGCTCAACAGTCGCGATGAAGCCGGGGTAAATATCTCGCAATCGAGCAATTTGCTGGTAAACGCCGATGGTTCCCTCTCGCCGTTTACCCTGCCTAGCCCGGATGAACGGACGGCTTGGAGCGTGGACGCCTGGCTGGAGCTGGGGCGCTTTGATTTAATCGGTGAATACCTCCAGGAACACGTCGAAGGTCGCACGGTAAACGGTGTGCCTCCGACCTTCTCCAACTTTACGACCGACGGATTCTATGTAACGGGCGCTTTTTACCTCCTGCCCAAGAAGCTGCAGGCTGTAGTTCAATGGCAGTATCTAAACCCCGGACAAAAGGGGAACGACGGACTCTATTCGATCCTAGGCGGTCTCAACTACTACATCCGCGGCGACGATCTGAAGCTGATGGTTAATTATATTCATACCTGGTCGGATTTCCGCCAAGTCAATCCTGAGTTCGGCGAAGACCAGTTCGACGAAGTCATCGGACGCCTCCAGCTGATGTTTTAAATTATGAAACACTATACACTTCGAGCAGCACTTCACGACGCCAGAGTCTTGTACCGATTACATTTGGAATACCGCCGGTCTAAGAAGAGCCGGCGCAAAGATTCCTCCTCCCGCTGGCTGTCCCGATACTTAGCCGGCGGGAGCCGACGCGCACAGGCTTGAGAGAATGAAGAAGTCGGATGTTGAGTTCGATCACAACGCTTCCTTCCCTTGTGGTGATCGGTGATTTGGTACCGAATCCGAGGGTCATCTTGAGTTTCGAGCACGAAGGAAGGCCGTCGAGACGGGATATAATCGGGGCCTGTGATCTCATGATCACGTTCTGTTAATGAAACCAACTATGAAAATAAAAATAACAGCGATCCTTGGAATGTTGCTGCTTTGTGCATCGCTTGTGGCTGCGCAAGAGAAGACAACGATTCGCTTCGGGCATTTTCCAAACATCACTCACGCGCAGGGCGTAGTCGCACACGCGCTTTCGCGGCAAGGCAAAGGCTGGTTTGAACAGCGCCTCGGGCCAAACGTCGAGATTCAGTGGTTTACCTACAACGCAGGGCCTTCGGCAATGGAGGCGATCTTTGCCAAATCGCTTGATGTGACATACGTCGGGCCAGGGCCCGCGCTCAACGCGTACTTCAAATCGAACGGCGAGGAGATTCGCGTCATTTCTGGTGCCGCCAATGCTGGTGCGGCCCTCGTGATCAAGACTGATTCGCCTATTAAGACTGCGGCTGATTTTCGCGGAAAAAAAATTGCCACGCCGCAGCTCGGCAACACGCAGGACATTTCGTGTCGGGCATGGTTGAAAGCGCAAGGCTTCAAGGTCACTCAGACCGGTGGAGACGTGATGGTGATCCCAACCGCGAACCCGGATCAGCTCGGCCTTCTTCAAAGCGGCGGAGTTGATGCCGTTTGGACAGTCGAGCCGTGGGTGACTCGTCTCGAGCGCGACGCAAAAGCGCGCGTTTTTCTCGACGACAAGGACACTATCACCACCTGGTTCGTTTCCAGTGTGAAGTTCCTGCGTGATCGACGCGATTTGGCTAAGAAAATCGCAAAAGCGAATATCGAACTGACGAAATGGATGCAGCAGAATCAAGCAGAAGCGCAGAAATTATTGATCGAGGAACTTAAAGCTGAAACTCGAGCTGATTTCGCCCCGGATGCAGTCGCGCAAGCTTGGAATCGGATTCGGTTCACAAGTGATGTATCCCGTGAGTTGATTACGAAATCGGTGCAGGATGGAAAAGATGCGGGGTTCTTGAAAGGCCCAACAGACACTTCCAAGCTGATCGAAACTCCGTAAATGCATCTAGCTCGCCGCCACCACTCTTCAGCCACCGAAGAGCTCCAAGTCATCGCGCCCTCGAAGCTCGCGATTGAGAACGTCTCGAAAAACTTCAAAGGTGCATCTGGAGCAGTCCTCGCGCTCGATCATGTGAGCTTGAATGTTGCCGAAGGTGAATTTGTGTGCCTGGTCGGCGCGAGCGGCTGTGGCAAAACGACACTGCTGAACATCATTGCCGGGCTCGAAAAACCGGATAGCGGCACGGTGCAGGCTGATGGCAAACCCATAACCGGCCCCGGTCGCGAACGGCTCGTCATGTTTCAGGAACCGGCTTTGTTCCCGTGGCTGAACGTGTTTGGGAATGTTCTATTTGGACTCAAGCTTAAGCCGAATCTGACAAACAAGGATCGGCACGACGTCGCCAAGTACTACCTCGAACTGGTCGGTCTCAGCCGGTTCGAGCGCGCTAACATTCACGAGCTTTCTGGTGGAATGAAGCAGCGCGTCTCGCTTGCTCGCGCACTGGCGCCTAATCCGCGCGTGCTGCTGATGGACGAGCCATTTGCTGCCCTCGATGCGCTAACTCGCGAGCAACTCTATGGCGATCTCCAGCGAATCTGGCAAGCGCGGAACAAGACAATTGTATTTGTTACACACAACGTCCGCGAGGCAGCTTGTCTCGGCAACCGAGTGATAGTCTTTTCACCGCGTCCAGGTCGCAATCGCGAAGAATTCGCCGTCGATTTGCCGCGGCCACGCGACATTAACAGCGTCGACCTTGCAGTTCACGCCATGGAGATTACCAAAGCACTAAAGAGTTTTAGCCAACCGGAGGTCGCAGCCGCAGCATGAAACGATTTCTTTTGGCGGCACTGTTTTTCGCTGTTCTCGTTTTGCTTTGGGAAGCGGCGTATCGAGCAAAACTTTGGTCGCCAGTGCTGCTGCCGTCCCCAGGGCAGGTTGTAAAGTACTTGGAGGGCGCGGCTGCCGATGGCACGCTCGCGAAAGCGACCGTGATAACAATGCGGCGCCTGCTGGTGGGCTATTTCATTGGCATTATTTTGGGACTTCCTCTCGGCCTTCTGACAGCACGATGGAAAGTGTTTGGCGACACGATCGGAACCCTCGCGCTTGGTTTGCAGACGTTGCCCAGTGTCTGCTGGGTGCCCTTAGCGCTCTTGTGGTTTGGTCAGACAGAAGCGGCTATGCTTTTTGTGGTGATAATGGGAACTCTGTGGTCCGTGGTCATCGCAACCGAGACCGGCGTACGCAATGTTCCGCCGATTTATCGTCGCGCCGCTTTGACCATGGGATCGAAGCGATTGCACATGTGGTTCAAAGTGATTCTGCCTTCCGCGCTTCCGTTTATCGTAAGTGGAATGAAGCAAGGATGGGCTTTTGCCTGGCGTTCGTTAATGGCCGCTGAGATTTTCGTGACAATTCTGACTGGTTTCGGCCTCGGCCAGCTTCTCCATTATGGCCGCGAACTGAGCGCGATGGAGCAGGTCATCGGGATCATGATTGTTATAGTGGTCATCGGTTTGCTGGCCGACAAAATTTTCTTCTCGCCGATTGAAAAGTTTCTCCACCGGCGTTGGGGCACAAGTCAGGCATGATCTTCCGGCAAAAGCGGGTGCCAGTTTCCGTGCGGCGCGAGGTTCGTGTTATCAACACGCTCGGATTGCACGCGCGGCCTGCCGCTCAATTTGTAAAACACGTCAGGAGTTTTCGATCGGAAATCTGGCTTGTCACCGCCGACGGGCGGTATTCGGCTTCAAGCTTGATTGAGGTTTTACGTGCCAATCTCGATTGCGGAGCTACGGCAACACTCGAAGCTCACGGTGTGGATGCTGAGGAGGCTGTGGAACGACTACAAAAGTTACTCGGCGAATTGCATCAGTTCGACGAACCTTAACGCAGCGGACGTGCGACCAGGATTCCGCTGTCCGAGCGGTAACGATACAGATATTTCGAGAGCTGGTCGTCCACTCTAACTTTGCCATAATTACTCGGCGATGAAGCGTGCATGAAATGCAAGACGCCATCGCTCGTGCGCAGTGCAAGACCGACATGCGCAGTCGAATGCAGTCCGTTCCGTTCCCGCGAAATCACTCCGATGATATCGCCGCTGCGCAATTTGGACTCGATTTTGGCGACCTGGCTTTTTGGAATTTCGTAGAGCGGTCGCGAGGACACGTTCGCTTCCATGCGCGCAAGCGGCCCGAGCAGCGACCGGTTTGCAGCGAGATAACGATAATGTCGCCAGCCGACGCTCATCTCGCGGGCGGAATGCGGGACGCTGCGCCCGCCAAGCTGCCGCGTCATGTCGTCCACCAAACCGCGCCGATCGTTATCGTAAAGCCAGTCTTCCAGATAATGCAGCCGCGAAAGATAATCGCCGGTGCACTGACCGCCGCGATACCGGTCCATTTCGATGTAGTACAACAATCGCTCGGGAGTCCAGTTTGACTCCGGTTGGTTCAACATCCGTGCGAAACCAAGTGCCGTTTCGAAAAACGTCCAGCAATCCATCCCGTAGAAATTCACCGAAGGCGACTCGACCCTGTTGTCGATCTCAAGAGTGAAATGCTTGTAGCGCGTACCCACGAGCGCTTGTCCAACGGCAGCAGTACGATCACCGATTGACAACGACTTCCAGTTCTCAGTTTTTGCCTTTGCAACCAGTCGGTTGAATTGGTCCTGGCCCTTGAACACGGTGCTAAACGGCAAACGCGATTCGGATGCCATCGCGGCTGAACAGATCAACAGAAATGTGACGGGCAGTTTCAAGCTGCGCATTTGAAGAACTCAACTGAACCCGGGACGGACAAACTTACAAGGTTCAAAAGCGTTAGAAGGTCGCTACGTTAAGCACTCCAAGATCGCGGCGCCTCAACCTTGTAACATTTTTAACCCTTTTAAGTTTGTAACTGTCCAATATCCTTTCAAGGCTGTGGCAATTCACTTTCCCAAAAAGAGCCGGCGCAATATTGTTCGCCAGAGGTCGAACGACGACGCTTCCGTTCCGCGAGTGCGACATTCGACGCGGGTCAAGCTGCGTCCCCGGTCGGACTGGCACAAGCGCAATTTTCTGACCAGTGTTTTGATTCCGTCGCTTTTTGTGAAGCGGGCCGGTGGAGAGGCGCCGCCGCAATTTCCGAAGATCCGCGAAAGCGAGATCTGCGTTACCTGGATTGGTCACGCGTCATTTCTGATTCAAACGCACGAAGTCAACATCTTGATCGACCCGATTTGGTCGAAATGGCTCAAGGTCATCAAGCGCCTGAAACAACCGGGGTTCGAAATTCACCATTTGCCTTCGATCGATTTTGTCCTGGTGACGCATGCGCATTTTGATCACCTCGACCGGCGCACGTTGCGGCGCGTTGCCGCAGACCAGCCGATCGTTGTTCCAACGGGCGTCGGAACGCTAGTGCACGATCTCGGATTCCGCATCGTGCACGAACTCGATTATTGGCAGACCGTCGAGCTTGGTCCGCTCGAGATTTCGCTTACGCCGTGTCATCATTGGGGCGCGCGGTTCCTTGCGGATTTGCATCGCGATTTCGGCGGATTTGTGATCACATCGAATGGCCGCACGATTTTCCATTGCGGCGACACCGCTTACTTCCCAGGGTTCAAAGAGATTGGTGACCGCTTCAAGGTCGATCTGGCGCTGCTTCCCATTGGCGCATATGACGCGCCGACTGGCCGCGAAGTTCACATGAATCCAGAAGAGGCGGTAAGAGCTTTTTTGGAATTGCGCGCCCAGAGGTTGATCCCAATGCATTTCGGGACATTCCCCCTCGGTTTCGAGCCGCTCCACGAACCGCCGCAGCGCTTGCTTGCAGCCGCGCGCGCGCACGGCATCGAGGAAAAGATCCTCGTGATGACCGAGGGCAAGCCAGTGGTGCTGTGAAAATTTTGGTCGCCACGGATGAACACGGATGAAACACGGATTGCTTTTCCCGATCCGTGAAAATCCGCGTTAATCTGCGGCCGAATCTTACTGGCGCGGTTTCAGCCGGATTACTCGTCGTTGCCTTCTGCCTGATCCTCCTGTGGCGTAATCCGCTGCTTTTTTGGAATGACGATTATGAGTTATCGGTGCTGCCGGTGTTCGCCGACATGGCGCGCAGTTGGTCCGAAGGCCACTGGCCCATTCTGAGTCCGTGCTCCTGGGTCTGCGGCAATCTCGCGGGCGAATTTCAGTACGGCACGTTTTCGGTTTTTGTGAATGCGGCCGTCATTCTGATTTGGAAATTTCCGCTGACATTTCCCCAACAGGCTGCAGCTCTCTCGATCGCGCACCTTGTTCTTCTGGCGATAGGAGCGTATCTGCTTGCGCGCGATCGGGGCTTTTCAACTTCGTTGTCGATCTTTGTCGCGCTCGTCGCTTCGCTAAATGGTTGGATCATCTGCTGGGGTGCCACCGATTGGTTCGGCGCGCTCGGCGCGTTCACCTGGTTGCCGTGGGCATGGTGGGGTGCGGAGCGCGCTCTCGATGCGCGACGAACAAAATGTCGGTTTCTATGGCCGGCGCCCTTCGTTTATCTCCTCGTCACGGGCGGATTTCCCTACACGGTTTTGATGCTGCTGCTCCTGATCGCGTGGTTGTCGATAAAATCACTGATCCAAACTCGAAAGCTCTTCTCGATTGTGCCAATGCTCGTCGGTGTAGCGCTCGGTTTCGGTCTTTCCGCACCAGCGTGGATGGCGCTCCTTGATCTTGTTCAAGGTTCAGCGCGCGAGTTGCAATCGGCCGCAGCACATTGGCAGTGGCGGGTCCCGCTTGCGGCGCTGCCGGGAATGATTCTGCCGTCGTGGATAGTGAACTGGACGGACTTTTCCTCGCGCAGTCTTCCACACACCGCAGCCGAATTGGCTTGCGGCCTGGTCGCTCCCGCCGCGCTTGTTGCCGGCCTTGTATGGCGTGGTCGGCGAGTCGTTAGGCAAATGAAATGGGAGCTCATATTGCTTTTACTTGTGCTCCTGCTCTGCATGACTCCAACGGCCGGCCTCTTTCGATGGAGTTTTCGCTGGCTGCCATTCTTTCATCTCATCCTGGCGATTTGTGCGGCGGAGGTGCTGCACACGGTGTTGCCGTCAACGATTGCAGCTATCACTGCGCTTGCCCTGGTCGTTCTGACCGGGATTGCAGCGTTTATCTTCCGAACGGCTGGTTCCTACACTCTTCCGCTTGGCTGGATTTTTCTTGGATTGGTCGCCGTTTGGTCTTCGTGGGAATTGCTAGGACGCCATTCCAAATTTCGACCGTGGGCGCCCGTTGCAATCACATTTTGCGCATTCCTGGCAACATATCTCTGCATCCCGACAAACTGCGGAGTTCCGAGATACAATTTTTCTCAACCACTGCTTAAGCCTGAGCCGCTGGATCCGCGGCGCCTTTATCTCACCGTATATCCATGGGCGGAGCTCACCTATGCTGCGACAAACACGCCGCAGCCAGTCGGTCGAACGCTGCGCCCAGGGAGCACGTC
The DNA here is from genome assembly GCA_003219465.1 of Verrucomicrobiota bacterium. Taxonomy (GTDB): domain Bacteria; phylum Verrucomicrobiota; class Verrucomicrobiia; order Chthoniobacterales; family UBA10450; genus Udaeobacter. Next base: position 9,190 of record QHOX01000055.1, read on the forward strand.
AATGTGGGCCGGTTTGCGACTCATCAATGGCTACAGCCCGATCCGAGCCGCAGGCGTGGCGCGCGAGTTCGCGACCAGCATTCATGGTGAGATTAATCCCGAGGTGGGAAGCCATTTACTAAATCATCAAGCCGGCAAAGATGGCGAGCTGGCTGCGATAGGGGTGGACGGAATTGTCGTTGCGCGAGAAGTGAGTATCACACCCCAGCCGAGTTCTGAATGGGAATTGGTTGTTTCAACCGAAGAAGGAAACGTGTTTCATCGGCGCAGCGCGCCATTCTCGCGGGTGCGCTCGGTCATTTCAATCAATTCGCGGCCTAACGAGCAATTCGTTCCTTCGACAATCTCGCAGATCAATGACTCGCGAAATTTCGTTGAAGCGGATATTGAGGTCCCGAGCGGTGGTCGGCCCGCGCTACTGACTTTTTCGCGACCATATTTCCGCGGATACAAAGCGCGGATCAGGGATCAGAAACTCGCCGTCACGTCTTACCGCGGATTATTTCCAATTGTGGAAGTTCCAGCGGGTGTGCATGGACGGCTGACGCTAAGCTATCGGCCGTCTTGGCTCGTGTGGGGAGACAGTGTTGCTGCCGTCTGCGGATTGATCGTCCTGCTCGGTGTTATCGCAGCGTGTCGCTACTCTTCTTCGACTGGAACGGAATCACGCTCCTGATTTTATTTTTGCCCCTGTCGCTTTGGCCGCCGCTGGATGCTATCGATTCCAAGATGATTCCGAGACAACGGTAAATCAGCTCAGACTCAGTCATATCGGAATATCTGGCGTCCGCCTTGCTCGGCATGAAATGCATGCAGTAAACCCCATCCACGTCCGCATCGCTGCAATATGTATTCAAGAGCCACCGGTTTTCTTCTCGGAAACATTCTTCGATCCTGGCTTCTTGCTCTGCAGAAAGCATTTGAATGTTTGTTGATCGAAACTTTTTCGAGAGCGCTCGCGTCAACGCGAGCGTCAAGCTGTTGTCGTGAACGTCAGAGAAAAGATGCGGATTTTTGGACAGTACGTGGAGAACCGAAACGTCGAGGCTGGGATTTCGGGCTTCACTTTCGAACTCGTACTCTTTCTCTGAGAGGCCGAGCAGATTGAAAAAGTCGTGGGCAGGATTGCCGCCGGCCAGCAATTCCGGGATAAGAAACCGGACGTGGATGTTTGCCGCCGGAAGCGTGGATTTCCACCTTTCGATATCCCGCTTGAAGGCTGGTGTGCGGGTGTCGACGCACTGAGCAACAAAATCGCTGAGCGAAGCTCCCGTTTTTAGGCCCCATTGCTTCCATGCCGAGGGTATCCATTGAAGTTGCGGCCGGAGGTAAAAAATTACCGACACGTCACATTGGGTGTCGAGCCCTGCGAATAGATCGGCCATTCCGGGATTTGCCAAGTTTTCGGCGCTCAGGATCGCAAGATGATGTCCCATTCGCTTTAACAGCGGTGCAATCGCCGCACTGAGTCTTCGCGTGAGGTTTTCGGAATGTTTCCTCGCCTCCTCAAGGCACCAAATCGGTGTGCCGATGAGACCGGCAGCAGTTCGCGCAATCCTCAAGTCTTTGTCGAAAATAAAAACGTTATGTTTCTGCAGCTTCCTGAAATTCTGGAAAAGCGCCGTCCGAATGCTCGCGCTTCCGCACTTCGCAAATCCCGCATGAATTATGATCCGTCCCGTCACGTTGCGGCGGTAAGCCTGACGCCATAAACTTTGGCATGCAACGCCGAAATAGAATGGCGACGAAGGGAAACCGACTTCAGGATAGCTATTAGTTCAAGGTCTGAAGAGGCCCAATAGGACTCAGCTTGGCTCTCTAAGTGCCCTAGTCAGCTGGGCACTTGTCAATTTTGAGGACCGATGTGGTTCGCGCACGGATCGATACATTGCTCCCCGGGGTGACCGTCGTAGTGACCGGGAGAGATGAGGAAAGGATTGTCATCGCGGGATCCACGGAATGGAGTGGCGTGGCGTCGTGCTGCTGATCGCAGATTCCAGCGAGTCCCGAACTGTCGGTCTTGACCGCGTATAACTCTCCGAGAAAAGTGACATCGTTTTTCTCGGTAAAGCCGAGGGCCATGAAGCCGCCGTCGCTCGTCGGAGTGGAGGAGGCGAAATACTGGCTGATCGGCCGCCCCGTGGAATACACGTCGTAGTAGAAATACTGCCACAGCAGGCTGCCAGCGGAATCGACCTTCGCCAGCCATGGCACCTGCGGAACGCTGTCGAGTAACTCCAGGTTTCCGAGTCCAGCAAGGACGTAGCCTCCATCGGCAGTCTGATGCACCGAGTAAACCAGAGCAGCGATGAGGGTGCAGGTTGTGTTGTAGCCGTTGAAATAGCAATAGATGCCGCCGTTGTAGGCCTTCTGCCACTCAATGTTTCCGCTGGAGTCGAGTTTGAGGAGCATAGCGCCTCCCGAGTCTTCTACAGGGAAGGGACTAGGGGGTGTGTTAGACCAGTTGCCGACGACGATATAGCCACCGTCGGAAGTTTGGATGCCGGCAAGCGCGTGCTCGTAGCCGTTTGGTGAGCCACGGTTATCGACGTTGTTGAAGCCCCGTTGCCACCGAACATTGCCGTTCGGGTCGAACGCCGCGACGAGCACGCTGTTAGGATAGGGATAGCTCCCGCCGAGCACAGAATACTCTCCGATCGCCACATAGCCGCCGTCTGAGGTTTGTTGCACTGCGTTGAAGTACGCCGTGGTCGATCCGATCGGTCCGAGTTTCCGCTGCCATTGCACCGTACCTGCGCCGTCGAGCTTGAGAATCAGGGCGCCGGCGAGCTGGCCGGAGCTGGCCGCGCTCCCAACGGCAATGTAGCCGCCATCAGCCGTCTGTCTGATCTTCCAGATTACGCCGTCTCCGGTCCCAGCGGGATAAGCGAAGGCCCAGACAACTCGGCCTTGCGCGTCAAGTTTCTCTACCAAGGCGCGCTGGGGGTACGATCCGCAACCGACGACGCCACCGCCCAGGATATAGCCTCCGTCCGATGTCTGCTGGGCGGAGACGCCGAGGGCGTAATCCCCGGGCGCACCGGTCGCGCACCCGATTTCTCTCTGCCATTGCGGACGTCCAGATGCGGAGAGTTTGACGACCCAATTGACGCCGTAGCCACTCGGGGAGTCAGTCAGGGCCAGCGCGAAGTAGCCAGTGTCCGAGGTGGCTGCCACACTTTCGGGAGTGAGCCCGTATTCGACCTGCTGGACGATGTTCCCGTACGCTTTGACGAACAAGCTAGAGCCTGCGTCAGCGCCGGTGATGGGAACGCTGCGGCTCGACCCCATTACGCCCGCGGCAAGCATCAAAAAGAGCAGACCAGTGCTCGCCAACACGATTGCGATGGCGCGTCTGATGCCTCGTGCCGTGCGAATCGGGATCGCCGGTCTGCGTTCGTGATTAAAGTTCGTTGTCCGATTCACGTCGCTCGTATTCATTTCCGCCGCTTTCATCTTGTTCGCTACTCCATTGTTTTTAGGTTCTCGTTGGCAGGACGGGAACGAGACCGTGCCTCGAACCCGCTACGTGTGGGCCGTCCAGCTTGAAAGCTCCTTCATACATGCCCGTAAATGGGTCCGACGGAAACTACCGAATTCACCGTCCCTCTCTTGATGAGAGGTGGATCGCATCTGCTTATTCCGCAGGATCTCATTATTTTTGACTAAAGATTCAGCACCAAGCGGTCAGGTCTTGAACCTTGCAAGTGAGAGCCGCTCAAATATTCCCCGGGCGCGCCAGAAATGGCGGAGCACACTGGTGCATATGCTCATTTCAAGCTGAGGCGAAATTACTGGCTAAGGTAGCGCGCCAGGGCAAAGTCCACCCCTCCGCTGCTGGATGTGGCTTGAAATCCAACCGCCACAATCTTTCCATCCGCCTGAAGAAGGCCACCTTGCGCTCCGCCGTTGAGATTGCCGAATGACGTGCGCACTTTGCCGCCGATGCCGAAGGTGGTGTCGAGAGAGCCTGTCGAATGTAAACGCGCTAATAGAAAATCGGAATCGGAACCTTCAGAGTTAGGAAAACCAATCGTAACTATTTTCCCATCACTTTGCAGGAGCACCTGCCAGGCATCCTGACAACAGCTGCCGAAGTCGATTTGAGTCCTCCCGTCGCTACTGAAGGTGGTGTCGAGAACACCGCTTGAGGTATAGCGTGCAACAGCGAAATTCTCAGATATCCCGTCTACGGAAGTGGCAAACCCAGCCGTGACGATTTTGCCATCCGCCTGCAGAGCAGCCGCCAGCGCCTGATCCATGCCACGATTCCGGAAATCGGTGCTCACTTTTCCGCCCACGCCGAATGTCGTATCGATCGCGCCATTACTGAGATAACGCACTGCGGCGAAGTCGTAGAAATCCGCAGGGTCATTGCCCGAGCCGACTGCAACAATCTTCCCGTCCGGCTGGATCAGAACCGAAAGGGCATCATCTTCGGTACCGAAGAAATCGGTCGTAACCGTGCCGCCGTTGCCAAAGGTCGGGTCCAGACTTCCATCCGCATTGTAACGAGCCAGGGCAAAATCGGTATCAGACATATCGCCCGGATTGAAATCGACGAAATCGGTCCCGGCAGCGATGATTTTCCCGTCCGCTTGCAATGCCACTGCGAATGCGAAGCTACCGTCGCCCGGGAAAATCGTCGTTACGATTCCACCGGAACCGAACGACCTATCGAGCGACCCGTTCGGGTTATAGCGGACCACTTTAAAATCGCCGGCGAAAGTGAAGAGCGGAAAGGCACCGCCTGCGACTACAATTTTGCCGTCAGCTTGTATAACCACTGCTGATGCCACCGCCGCCAGGCCGGGGAAATCTGTTCTCACTCTGCCCCCGGCACCAAAGGTGGTGTCGAGCGTGCCATCCGTATTGTAGCGGGCGACGGCAAAGTCTTCATTCGAGAAATCGTTGTTTTTGTAGACTTGCCCGACGACTACCAATTTGCCATCAGCCTGGACCGCCACCGCGTTGGCGATGTCGGTGCTGCGCTTAAGATCGGTCGTCTCCTTGCCTCCAATCCCGAATGAAGGATCGAGATCACCAGCCGCTGCTTGGGCCGCCTGCGAACTGATAAACCAAGTCAGCACGATCGCCGCGGTAAAGATTCCGCGGCAAAGAATTGAACAATAGCAGAGTTTTGAGGGAATGATTCTCATAGATTTCCTTTCGTCTCTACTGAGCCGTAGCACGAGAATCGGCTGCCTCCCAACAGCGAACAGTAACAAATCAGTTACCTGCTTCGAGCGACCCAGCGAAGGCTTTCACGCGAGTCACCGGACGGACCGCCGGTCATCAAAGCGCTATTTTAATACTGCCGAGATTGGCCTAGTCGCAGACCCAGAGGCTTGAATCATTTCGCAGGTAGCATTTCCTGGCCGCTATTCCTCAGCGGGAAGTCTAACACTTGTTATTCTGTCCGGATTGGTTGGAAAGACGATTGAGGGATCGAAAAATCACAGTCTTCTCGGATCTTCCAGCAGCTCAATCACGCGCTTGAGCAAACGACTCGCGCCGCCGCCATCGATGCTTCGATGGTCGAAGCTTAAGGTGATTTGCGCTTCAGTTTTGGGTACGAATTCGTTTCTTGTTTCGTCCCACGACGGAACCTTTTTGCCGACGCCGAGGCCGAGTAGCAACGTTTGATCGGGCAGGGGAATGGGCGTGCCCCATTCCATCCCGAAAATCCCGAAGTTGGAAACGGTGGCGATGCCGCCCGCCTGCATGTCAGGCAAAATCCGCCGCTGTCGTGCGAGTTCGATCAATTCCTTGTATTTCGTGGTCAGGTCAGCGAGCGACGTTTTGTCTGCGCCGCGAATGACTGGCACCATGATTCCGTCTTCGGCTTCCACCGCGATACCGACATCGATAGAGTTTGATTGCACCACGCGGTTTCCGATGAATTTCGCCGCCGCGGCCGGATTTTCCGCCAGCGCAAGGGCGAGCGCGCGCAGCGCGTAAAGCCCGA
>QHOX01000324.1 GCA_003219465.1 Verrucomicrobiota bacterium
TAGGATGCATGAGCGAGCGCGCTGTAGCGGCGGCTGTGTCAGCCGCATGAGATCGAGCGCGTAGCGGAGGAGTCGACGAGCGGGCGCGAAGATGGCAGCGCGCCCATCGCGGCGACAAACAAGCTAAGCCATCGCCTCTCAACTTTGCCAGTCGCTGACTTCTCAGCCAGTTCGAATGTCAAATGTTTGTCTTGTCCTCCTAGTGAGCACGAGGAGCTTTGAATGTTCGACTCACCTGCCAGACACGTCCCCTTCGTACGAGATGCGCCAGCGGCAGGACATCGAGGGAAGTGCCGAGTCCTCCGGTTTTCGCGCGAGAGCCTCGCGGCATTGACACTGGATCCAATAGCACCTCACAACCTTCCTCCGCGCGTGAAGGAGAACTCAGCGATGTCGCGTCAGACACAATTGGGACGGGATCGCAGAGACGCTCCGAAAAGCGGATTCCCACCTGGATCGTGGTCTCTGATTCGGGCAACCGAAATGTCACCTTCATGCAGAGTTGAATTTCGTTGCCTGCGGAGTCGATCGCGAAACCGGGTTCGATGACAACAGTCCAGCGAGCATTTTTCTTTAGAGTTGAGACCTTCAGCCCGTGGACCACCCCAAATCCGTGGCAATGCAAATTGTGGCGCCGCTGTTTTCCAATATGGTACTCCTGTTCGGCTGTGAAATCGTCAGCCGATAGCATTTGCCCGGTAAAGTAGTGGGGCCGCTTGACTGGAGGCTCACAAAAGGCCGCCTGGCGCGTCGACGAATTATGACTTCTGCTGGCAGTTGGTTTCAGCACATTTCTCCTTTGAAAGCGTTGTCGAGGATTGAGGGAAGAAGCGCGTCGAGTTCAGCGGCGGTCTCGGTTTGCAGGCACTTAATGATTTCCAACGCTTGATTCATAACTTTGAACGCCGATTGAATCTGCTTGCGCTATTCTTGTCGAGCTTGGCGTTTCAAATCGTTCGCGATTTCGGAAAATTGTGCGGGTTCCTCTTTTATATTAGCTCTTCTCAGAACGAAACTTCACTTCGCGTTTCTGCACCTCCGCAGTGCATGAATGTTAAATGCTCTGCTCAGCCTGCCAAAGCTTGCTCAGAGTTTACTCGCCGCGGCGAGTGGCTAGCGGCGGCGAAGAGTTTCGGAGTTTAGACACGACCCCGTTCTATGTCCGTCAACTACTCAACGTTTCGATGTGCGTACCTTTACGACCAGGAAGACAGCGATCGCGACATTGATAACCAACGCGGCGCATTTCAGGAGAGAGGGACCTTTCAGCAATTCATAGATCTCCACCGGAATAAATGAGACCGTGGCAACGATGGTGAGATACTCGGCCCATCGCTTCTCAAAGAACAAACCCGTGCCCTCGACCAGGAACAGAGCGCTATAAGCGAACGTCAATCCGCTCAGGGCTTCGATCTTCTTATCGTCGAGAAGATCCAGTTTTGTCAGGAGCGCGCCCAGGTAACGGTTATCCGGATCAACCCGCAAATCGTTCACCAAAGCCTGGACGTCTGCCTCGATGTCATGGTGCATCAGCTTAAGGAAACCCACTCCGACCAGGAACAAAACGAGACTTTTGAACCACTTGAACAACGCGAGTGGAAGCAAACCTTTGTCGCGGCTTCGCTTGTTCTTTTTATCTCGTTTCACCTTGCTACCTCCTTAAGTCGTTAGCGATTTCGGCGAACTGAGCAAGGGCGGCTTGGAGATCTTCGAAGATCTCGGCGGCGATGATGTCGGGGTCGAGCGCTGGCCGCGCGCGAATAGCGGCTGCGAGCTTTACGGCGGGAGGCACCGAGATTTTGAGCGTGTCTAGGGAAGCCGGGCACGTTCGACGGGTCATTGAACCCGCTTTAACGGACTTTGATCAGCGCTGCAGCGCTGCCCCTTCGGGCTGACGCTCCGCCAGCCTATGTCGCTGCTGCTCCATTCATTGAGCATGAAATGTTTGTTGGTGGGTCCTGTCGCGCCGTAACGATGCGAAGGAGGAAGATCGTAGGATCCAGAAGCTGACAGCGGCTGCTAGCCTGCAAGATTTGTTGACTGACCCCTATTTTTTCCGCACATCATCTTGATGGAAATCCAGCTTGCTCAACGTACTGTTTCGTTGATGGGCGAGGTAGATCGCAAAACCCGAAGCTTTCGAGATACCCGTGCGGGCGGGGGATACTCTTCCGTCAATGGCGCATGCACGTAGAGCAGGTTGATTTCGTCTCAGTTCCGACGCGTGACAGGGCACGCGCGATTGCGTGGTACCGGAACGTGCTTGAGTTGCCGGTGAGCGCGCAGGGACAGGCCGAGGTCGAAGCGCCCGGCCTAACCCTATGCTTTTGGGCGCCGGAGGAGCAGGGAGAGAAGTTCGTACCGAACGAGAACGGAATCGCCTTCCGCGTCGCTGATGTCGAGGCGGCAGTCGAGGAGGCGCGTGCGGCC
>QHOX01000325.1:0-387 GCA_003219465.1 Verrucomicrobiota bacterium
TGGTGCGAGCGAGTCTAACGTTCGTGATTCTCCTGCGGTACGAAAGTCCGATGCTTGGATGAAGTTCACCTAAGTAACTTGACGCACATGCAGAATTTCAATTGCGCAAACGAGAGTCAAGCCAAATTTTTTGCTGAGCATTCGCAGCCGCCGAGCGCCGTGGTTCTTAAGGCGATACGATGTTCGCTTTTAATGATGTATCCGCGGTCAGTCGGCTCGTTCGAAGCTTCGCACGAGGAATTTCTTGGTCGCAGCCATTCTACATTAGATCGCTCGCTTTCTGCGATAACAGCGATTTTCAAGGCCATTTTGCAACTCCGCCCAAGCGTGCACAAATCTGACTTGTCCCTTCGCGAGCGAAGGGAAAGCAAATTGACGATCACGGCC
>QHOX01000325.1:411-4847 GCA_003219465.1 Verrucomicrobiota bacterium
TTCTAAATCCGTAGTCAGGGGATCGGTGAAAGTACCGACGTTGTTGATGAAACCGTGAAGTTCCCATTCCCATCACCCAGCAGCACGGTAACCGTTCCATCAGTCCTGTTTGTATTAGCCAGGTCCAGATGGCCATCGTGGTTAACATCGACAGCAATGACGGTGTGAGGTTCCTGTCCAACGGTCAAAACTGGTCCGGTCACCAAATTTCCGGTACCGTCGCCGAAGAAAAGTAAAACGTCACGGCTATGCTCGTGCGGTAGCTGACTTCCGGCCTTGGGAAATGCCACGTCCAGGTTTCCGTCCTCATTGAAATCCCCAAGGGCTATGTCGCCTTTTAAATTCCCAGGACCCAAAGCTATGTCCTGCTTAAGAGCAAACTGACCGTTGCCGTTGCCAAGGTGCGTGGAAATGAAGTTACCGCCCCTATTGCCTGGGAGCGCTCCTGCCACAACAATGTCCGGGATACCGTCGTTGTTCAGGTCGCCAATCATATTACTCTCTGGCCCATCATTGACTGAGAACGTGCTAATCGTGAATCCTCCCGCCCCATCGCCCAGCAGGATAGTGACCGTGCTGGCCCCTGACGGAAAGGAGGGACTGGTCACCGCCATGTCCAGATTTCCATCGCCATTGAGATCGCCCGCATCCATGCCGAAAGGCTGTGTCACGCTTTCTTCCAGGGGAGGACCAGGGAAATTCCCTTTCCCATCGCCAAAATAGAGTAGGCAGACATTGTCATCGGGGCCGTTCACTACGATATCAAGTCGGCCGTCGTTATTAAAGTCTCTCAAAAGAAGACGGACCGGCTCGCCATCGGCGTCAATTTCGCTTGGCGGCGCAGCCACATGGAATGAACCTAAACCATCACCCAAGAGAACAATCTGGTCGTAACCCCAGCTCGTGGCACTCACCAAATCCAGATGTCCATCCCTGTTTACGTCGCCCATCTGTAGCCCCTTTGGGAGCGTATCGACCGGAAAATGCCCCGCTAACGTAAACCCGCCCTGGCCGTCTCCAAACAAAATGGCCACAACGTCAAATCCGGCACAATTGACTGCCAGATCCATGTTGCCATCCTGGTTGAAATCGCCGGCCACGAGCAACTCGGGCGCGATGATGCTGCCGGTTCGATGGTTAGCTAATGCCGATGGCAAAAATGCGGAAGAAAGGATTAAGCAAGCCAAGGCTGAGAAATGTATTTGTTTCATAATTTTCTCCTTCTTTTACTGAAGTCTCGATCTGACCAATCTGGAGACGGGTTGTCAATATCTCCGTCCGGAAGAATTACATCCTGACTGCGCCGCTGAAGACGAAAGCCTCGCCGCAGTTCAAATGGTCCGCTCCGAAGTTGGAGCGGAGCGACCAGATCTTTGAGTCGAGATATTATCCCCAGCGCTCTGTGCGGCTGCCAAAGGCAATTCTAAATCCGTAGTCAGGGGATCGGTGAAAGTACCGACGTTGTTGATGAAACCGTGAAGTTCCCATTCCCATCACCCAGCAGCACGGTAACCGTTCCATCAGTCCTGTTTGTATTAGCCAGGTCCAGATGGCCATCGTGGTTAACATCGACAGCAATGACGGTGTGAGGTTCCTGTCCAACGGTCAAAACTGGTCCGGCAAAGAAGAGGAAAACTGAAGTGCTAAACTCGTGCCCTATCTGAGTCCCGGTCTTAGGAAACGCCACGTCCAGATTTCCGTCCTCATCGAAATCCCCAAGGGCGATGTCCCCTTTTAAGGTCCCCGGCCCCACCTGCAGTGTCTGCGCCAGAGCAAAAACACCCCTGCCATTGCCAAGGTAAGTGGAAATGAAATTGCCGGTAGTATTGCCCGGTTGGGCTCCTGCCACCACAATGTCCGGGTCACCGTCGTTGTTCAGGTCGCCAATCTTATTACTGGATGGCAACTCTTGCACCGAGAACGTGCTGATGCTGAATCCTCCTGCCCCATCGCCTAGCATGACAGTGACCAGGCTGGTCCCTGGGGTGTTTGAGGGACCGCCCACAACCGCGTCCAGATTTCCATCGCCATTGAGATCGCCCGCGTCCATGCCGAAGGGGTGTTGCACGCCGTCTATTTCCAGGTCAGGACCAGGGAAGTTCCCTTTTCCATCGCCAAAATAGAGTACCACTTTATCGTCATCGGGCGCGTTCACTAAGATATCAAGCTTCCCGTCGTTATTGAAGTCTCGCAAAAGAAGACGGACCGGCTCGCCGTCGCCGTCAACTTCGCTTGGCGGGGAAGCCACATGGAATGCACCTAAACCATCACCCAGGAGAACAGTCTCGTCATAACCCCAGTTGGCGGCATTCACCAAATCGAGATGTCCATCCCTGTTTACGTCGCCTACGTCGAGCCCCTTTGTGAGCGTATCAACCGGAAAATGTCCTCCCAAAGTGAACCCGCCATGGCCGTCTCCAAACAAGATGGCCACGACGTCAAATCCGGTGCAATTGACTGCGAGATCCATGTTGCCATCCTGGTTGAAATCGCCAGCCACGAGCAATTCGGGCGCGATGATGCTGCCGGTTCGATGGTTAGCTAACGCCGATGGCAGCAATGCGGCGGAAAGGATTAAGCAAGCAAACGCCGCGAATTGTATCTTTTTCATAATTCTTTCCTTCTTTTACTAAATCTCCATCTAACCAATCTGGAGATGCGTTTCAATATCTTCTTTCGGGAGAATTAGATCCTGAAACGCGTCGCTGAAGACAAAAGCCTCGCCACAGTTTATATGATCCGCTCCGAAGTTGGAGCGGAGCGGAACCAACACCGATCGCCCGATCAGCCTGAGATGGATCCAATTTTCCGACTACTGTACAACGGTCAACGTGAGATTATTTCCGTCGCCGCCTTGATAGTTAACCTGGAAAGTGTTGCCGCCAGCCGTAAATGTCGAGCCATTCGGAAGGTTACTAAAGACGCCTGCAATCGCGGTCGAGGCGGTATTGTCAATTATGGTAAAAGTGGTGCCCAAGGGAAGCGTACCGTTTCCGGCAGGAATGAACGAAAACTGTGCATTGCTGGCGATTGTTACGCCGTGAGCGACCACTTTATCCGCTGTGCTTCTAGTGGTGTTCAGATTCAGGTCGTATGTTGAGTCCCCGTTGAACGTTAGGGCGCCTTGGATGGTTAAGGTAGCGGTGCTACGGTTTACTCCAGGCGCCAGAAATGCACCGGACCCGCTCCCTGTCCCGGCGGTCACGCTGCCGGCGATTGTGCCTGTGCCACCGAGTGTGCCGGCGTTAACATTCACCGCACCGGTACCAGTGCCGGAGTCGCGTCTGTTTCTGACCAACAATGTGCCCCCGGTAATTGTGGTGGACCCGGTGTACGTGTTCGATCCGCTAAGCGTCAAAGTGCCCGTGCCGATTTTCGTGAGCGAACCGCCAGAGCCCCCGCCTATACCGCCATCCTGGATGATACCGGAGAAGGTCGTGTTCAAATTATTTGCGCCCACTGTCAGAGTATTTGCCCCGAGAAACACATCGCCGTTTCCCTCGATCGAGCCTGTTGTCAGACCTGGAGGGTTGTGCTCGCTGATTTCGAATTCGCCGTTGCCGGAAAGTTTGATGCGGGCTGTTCCCCCAGTTGCGTCCACCTTAAACTGAACGGAAGCTCCATTGCCTCCGGGGCCCGCGTTGCAAGTAATCGTGGCGGCACCGGCAGTTGCGGAGTCAACGAACAATGTCAGGCCGCCGCCTCCGCCGACGACAGTGCCGCCGTTGTTCGTGATCGCGCTGTTGCCTGCGCTCGTTGTGTCCCAAAACACTGTAGTGCCGCCAAACGACATCGTGAACCCACTGCCATTATTAATCAAGGTAGCATGGTCTGCTGTAGCGCTGTTGTGGAACTGCACGATACCCGCCTGTCCGGCGGTCTGCGTGGGAGCGGCAGTGACAAAAGTCGCGGTTCCTGCCGCTGCACTGTTTGAGAATGTAAGCGTTCCAACGGTGCTGGCCCCGTTAACACCAGCTACAAAGGTCTGGGTGGCAGTTGAATTGTTGGTGATGCCGACGCCGCTGATGGTGAATGCAAACGCGTTGTCGGTGATCGTGAAAGCGCTCGCGCCTGCATTGAACACGATGCTGTTTACCTGTATCAGGCTCGAGAGGGAGAGGCCGGTTATGCTGGATGTGGCAAACGTCGCCGTGTCTGTAGGTGAGTTGGGTACCGTAGCCGGCATCCAATTGGCAGCTGTGTTCCAATCACCAGTGCCAGGAGCGGCCTTCCATGTTGCACTTCTAGCAAAGCTAGTGCTGGCTGCCGGCAGCAGAAATAGTAGCACCACTGGGATCACAGCGAGGGCGCGCGCGCCAAAACGTGGGAATAAAAGATGGTTTGCGCCAAGCGGCAAAGTGATGCGTGTGCAATTTTGCATAGGGTTCATAGTATATTTTTGTTTTGAGTGAGTCGCGGCCGAGCAGACCCGCCCG
>QHOX01000326.1 GCA_003219465.1 Verrucomicrobiota bacterium
GCAGCGGTCTCGCGAATGAATTTTGCCGTGGCCTCAGTGAACGCGGCAGGTTCACCGCCTTCCGCGAACGTGAGTTTGTTGCCGATGTCGCATACCACGATGCTTACGTCGTACGTCCTTGGCTCAGGATCGAACGCAATTCGTCCGTCGCTAAGACGCCGAAATTGCTCGGTCGAGATGCGATCGGCAAACAATGTGCGGATTAGATGTGAGCAGCTCGTGCGTAAAAAAGCTGACCATCCCTCTGCGGCGAGGAATGCAAATACGAGCGCAAGGACCGAAGGCGCCGGCTGAAAAAATACACGGTAAAGAGAGCAAACCCATGCGAGGCCAAACAGTTCCACCAGCAACAACCCCATTAACAACCAAGCACGCCATCGCGGAACCTTGCTCAAGCTGAGCCAGGCGACGCCGAGGGCGATCAGCAACACCAAGACGTATTGCCATTTTTCGCCTACGACGCGTGTCGCGCCCGCATAATCGGTGACGAGTTGCGCGGCAACAGCCTCAAACCCGGCGATGACTTTCGTCGCATGCACCGCTCCGGCAATCAGCGCAACGGCGACTCCAATGATGAGCGTTGTGATCAACGAACGCTTCATGACAGTCAGGCGTTTTGCGCCGATGCAGCCGGATAGTACGACTGCACCACAAAGTCGCTCAGAAATTTGTCCGGAGCGTCGATGGCCGCAGCATTAAAAACAAACTGCGTTCGCCCTGTGTTCTTTTTGATGAGGCTCAATCCGAATTGGTAATCCTTGAACAAATGCGCGCACAGGTCGGTCATGGTCATCCGCTCGGCTTGCGCACGCTCGACCAGGCGACGGATCGCGCTCTCGTCGAAAATTATTTCTAATCCATGTTCCTTGCTGAATTGTTCTGCGAATTCACGCGCGCCGGCTTCAAGCATTTGCGCTTCGAGCTTGTGTCCTTCAGCCATAAGTTGCTCGAGAACGCGTTGCGGCTCACGCACCAGCGCCGCGCTCACGCGCAACTGGCTGAGCCCCGAGCCAGCCAGATGGAATTTGTAATCTCGTAACAGCTTCTCAAACACGGTCAGTAACCCGCGCGCGCCGGTTTTTTCCGTCGCCGCAGCTTGCGCCAGCAACCGCAAAGCTTCCTCCTCGAAGCTGATCTCGATTCCGTAGGCGCGAAATGCACGCTCGTATTGCCGGAGCAAACTGCCCTCGGAATACTTCATGATGTCGAAATGTCGAACAGATCGTTCGCGTCGAGTTCCTCACAGACGACGCGTACGGGCAAACGTCCGATGAATTCCGGCTCAAACCCGTACTCGATGAAGTCCTGCGTGGTCACGTGTTGGAACAACTCGTTATCCATCACGTGAATGGGTTGCGCGCTGAACCCGATCTGACCGTGACGAACGCGCCGCGCCACTTGTTCTTTCAACTTCTCAAACGCGCCGCTGACGACAAACAGAATGTGGCGGGTGTTGATCGTGTCGCGTTTGGCTTTGCCGCGCCGTTGAAATTCGAACGCCGCTTGCAATTGCGCCTGGAGATCGTTCATGCTGCGCACCGGCACTTCGGTTTCTTCCATCAGCTTCAGTAGCGTGGTCTGCACACCGCGCCCGCTGACGTCGCGGCCTATCAAATTTCCAGCCGAAGCGATCTTGTCGATCTCATCGATGTAAATGATGCCGAACTGCGCGAGGTTGACGTCGCCGTCGGCCTTGTGCACCAGTTCGCGCACCAGATCCTCCACGTCGCCGCCGACGTAACCGGTCTCACTAAACTTCGTCGCGTCTGCTTTCACAAACGGCACTTTGATTAAATCGGCGATGTGCTTGATCAGGTAGGTCTTGCCGACCCCTGTCGGTCCGACCAGGATCACGTTTTGCTTGATGTATTCAATTTCCTGGGCGCGGTTCGGATCTTCTTTCTCGAGCCGCCGCAGGTAATTGGCGTGGTTGTAATGATCGCAAACGGCAATCGCGAGAACCTTCTTTGCTTCCTCCTGCTTGATCACAAAGCGATCGAGATGCGCCTTGATGTCGCGCGGCAACAGATTGAACTCGAATTCCTTGTGCTCGGTTTTCTCCGGCTTTTCATCTTCCTCCGCAACCGCCGGCTCGGGCTCGGTAATCGTCGCAACAGAGACGCGGTCGCCGAAGTTCTGTTTCATGAACTCCGTGATCTTGGACTTCAGCTCTTCAGGCGAAGGAAACGGTGGCGGTGGTGGTGGGTTTTGTGCCATGTGCAGAGAAACATCGTGCCAATGAGGCTTCGTGGCAACGCTTCGTCTGGAGTCTGACGCTAGCGCGCGACGCTTGTTGATCTTGTTCGCGGCTTGTAAGCATTATTCAGCAGGCAAGGATGCTCGCTGACCGCACAGCCAAGATGGCTGTGGTACACAGCTCGCGTGACGGTTGTTCAGGGCTCTTCAATTGGGCCGAAAAAGTCTAAAGAAGGGCCAGCGCGATGAACGTCGCCGTGCATACGCAATCTCCAGTGCTCGTCGCGCCACATCAAATTCCGCCAGAAGCTCGTCGTATAAAGAAAAACGCTGCTTTGGATCAGGTGCGATCATTCGCTGCAATACGCGCGCCGTCGGCGCAGATACCTCCGGCGCTATAGCCCGCAATTCTGACGGACGCTGTTTCAATTCGCGCAACTCTGTCGCGGAATTTGTGTCGCTGTCTATTGGCGGTTTGCCCGCGACAGCATGAAACAGCGTTGCACCAAGGCTGTAAATGTCGCTGCGAACGTCCTCCGGCTGGTTGTACAATCTTTCGGGCGCGACATAAGGCGGCGTTCCCCAGATCACGCGATCGCCCTCGGCACGGTGCGGATCCTGTGTTGCGAAGGCAGCAAGCCCGAAGTCGCCAATCTTTGCGGCCTGTTCATCGACAAACAAAATATTGGCCGGCTTCACGTCTCGATGAATCAAACCTTTCCGGTGCGCTGCGCGTAGTCCTCGTGCAATTTGGATCCCGACGTCGAGCACTTGCTCTTCCGGCAAGCGGCCCTGCGATTCGATGAGATCGTCGAGACTTCCGTGATCGATCAACTCCATCACTACATAAAACTGGCCGTGGTCCGTTCCCAACGAGAATATCTGCACGACGTTGGGATGATTCACCGAGGCAGCAATGCGCGCTTCTTGTTGCAACTGCGCATCATGCTCCGCTTCGCTACTAACATCCTTGCGCAACAATTTGAGCGCAACGAACCGCTCCAGTTGCGTGTCGCGTGCCTTATACACTGTGCCCATCCCGCCGGCGCCAAGCGTCTCCACAGGCACAAAATGATCGAAGGTTCGTTGCAGCAGATTTTTTTGACCGCAGTTGCGACAGACCACCCGCACCAGAGGTTCATAACCGCCGGCATCGAGCACGGCACCGCATATCCAACATGTTGGCGTCACGAACAGCTTCCTTCAATCGACATGGAAATCGACTGTAACATTGACGAACTTAAGAGCAAAGGGATGGCCGTAGAGCGTTGAAACCGACAAGCGAAACAGAGACGACATTCAAATTCGTAGTGCCCAAAGAGCATGCTCGCATGCGCATCGATCTTCATCTGGTCAGGGCACTTCCGGAATTGTCGCGCTCGCGCATCCAGCAATTAATTCACGCCGGCTTCGTTCGTCTCAACGGCGCAACCACACGGCCGCATCAGGTTGTACGAACAGGCGACCAAATCGAACTCACCAACCCACCGCCGGAAAAAATCGAGACCAGACCGGAAGCGATTCCACTGGAGATTCTGTTCGAAGACGACGATCTGATCGTCATCAACAAACCTGCTGGCATGACGGTTCATCCGGGAGCGGGTCATCGCGAACACACGCTGGTCAACGCGTTGCTGCACCACTGCCCTACATTGTCAGGTATCGGCGGAAAAGAACGGCCGGGCATCGTTCACCGGCTCGATAAGGAAACAAGCGGCTGCCTTGTCGCAGCAAAAAATGACATCGCGCATCGGGAATTATCGAAACAATTCGCCGCGCGCGCCGTGGAAAAGATTTACCTGGCGCTGGTCGCCGGGAAGGTCCGTAAACAGACAGGCGTAATTGAAGAAAAGATTGGGCGACATCCAGTCCATCGGCAACGAATGAGCGTAGCCTCACCGCGTGGACGCGCGGCGAGGACCGAATACCGCGTTGTTCGTTCGAGCGAACAGGCAAGTCTGATTGAATGCAGGCTGTACAGCGGTCGCACGCATCAGATTCGCGTGCATCTCCATCATCTCGGCCATCCAGTGTTAGGCGATAAAATCTACGCGCCGCGGTTCACCAAAAATTTTCCCCGCCAGATGCTGCACGCGTGGAAGCTTGGTTTCCGTCACCCGCACACAGGCGAATGGAAGAATTTCGAAGCTCGGTTGCCTGAGGATTTGAAACAAGCTATTGCTCTAACGGGCCTGTAAAATCTATCAACCCACTGTTGATCGCCGAGGAGTCGCTTGTGTGTCGCGCCAATTTGCGAAGCGTTATGGTGCTCACGGCTAGTCGCGGAATGCGGTGCTTAGTGGACTCCCACAGCTTTATTGATTGTTGAGCACGACTTGCGGAGCAGGCTTTTCGACCCGCGAACTCACCTTCTCGACCGCTGCGCTCAGTTTTGCAACAGTCGCTTCGAGTTGCTCCACTTTCTTGTGCTCTTTAAGAAACTCATTGAGCAGCATCGCATTCACTTCCTCGTAGCGCACGCTCAATGGATTGTCTTGCTCATCGCGTACCACCAGCTCGGGAGCGATTTTCGCTACGTCCTCGGCCACCAGGCCAAACTGCGCGTCACCGCAGGGGTCTAACTCTTTCTTGTAACGGAAACTGACCGGGCGCAGGGAAAGGATCGCTTCACTCTGCGCGCCCATCGGCTTGACTGCTTCCTTGAACCGGGCCGAGGAACTCCTTACTCCCAACTGCCCCTGGGCGTTGACTCCGACCGCCTGCAATCCACCCAGCGCCACGCCGCGAATCCCGGCAAGATACGTGGCGGTTTGCGTTCCCGCTGTTCCGATTCGGATCGTGCCTGAGTCGCCGGCGCTGCCTCCAACAT
>QHOX01000056.1:0-13874 GCA_003219465.1 Verrucomicrobiota bacterium
GACGAGCTCGACGCCCGTTGCGCGACGTTTGTTTAGCGAAATCCAGCCGGATGTGGTGATTCTCGGCCTGACGCTGCAGCACGGCGACGGCATTTCATTGCTGAGGGACTTCAGGAAGATGAACCCGGCCGCACGTACGCTCGTCCTCACGGCACGCGAGGACCCGCTCTCGGTACAGCGCGCGTTCAGGGCTGGTGCGTGTGGTTACGTCGTCACGCAGGATGAAACCAGCGAAGTGCTGCGTGCTCTCGACCGAATCGTCGCCGGCGAACTCTATGTAAGCGCAACGGTGGCCCGCCGGTTTTTGCAGATGCTGGCGGGCGGATTGGTCGAGACGCCGGGAGATCCCTGCGCTCACTTGAGTGATCGTGAACTGCAAGTGTTTCGATTAATCGGAAGTGGCTTAGGAACGTCCCGTGTCGCCAAAGAGTTGCACCTGAGTGTAAAAACAATCGAAACGCATCGGCAGCGCATTAAGCACAAGCTCGGCCTGATAAGAGGAATGGAATTAACCCGACAGGCGGCGGACTGGATGCGTTCAGCGGCGCGGAGTAGCATGAAATATAGCAACCTGCTGCCCCTAACGACGTTAATGAGCTTGGCCTCGAGCGGCGACGACCAGCTTGGCGACTTCGTCCTCGCGTTCCTTGAGCGCTTGTAAGCCTCGCGGAGGATTTACAGTCTGTCGATGCGCAGTCGTAATAGATCTGGGCCTTCGCAGGCGAGTTTGCTCGGGATGACAATCTTCCTGAATTCCTGATTTCCTTCGTGATTTATCTCAAATACTTATCGAACCACGCGACGGTCTGCTCCAATCGATCGGCTTGGTGCCTGGGTTCGATGAACATGTGGCCTTCGCCAGGATAGACGATCAGCTTTGTTGGCACGCCGAGCGTTTTTAACGCGTGCCAGAATTCATAGGATTGCGACGCGGGGCATTCAGCGTCGCGCTCGCCGACGATGACCAGCGTGGGGGTCTTCACGTTTTTGATGAACCGAATCGGTGAACTTTTCTCATAAACGGCTGGCTCGTCGTAAACGGATGCGCCGAAGAACGGGATCATCCATTGATCGATCAAGTTCTGACCATAGTAACTCTGCCAATTCGCAATCCCCGCACCAGCGACAGCGGCACGGAAACGATTGGTCTGCGTGACCGTCCACATTGTCATGAAACCGCCGTAACTCCAGCCCGTGACGCCGAGGCGGTTGGGATCAATCGGATACTTCTTTATGGCAGCATCAATTCCGGCGAGATCGTCGCGCAGATCGCCGCCGCCAAAGTCTTGCACATTCGCGCGCGTGAAATCTTCACCCTGACCGTAACTGCCCCGCGGATTGGGAAGCAGCACGCAATAACCGCGCGCGGAGAGCGCAGCAATGATCGCACGGGACATTCCAACTGACGCCGGCCACTCTGATGTCGTCACGCTGGATGGTCCGCCGTGGATAAGCACGACCATCGGATATTTTTTGCCGGAATCGACTTTCGCCGGCGGCACTAGCCAGCCCTGAACGTTAAGTCCTTCGTTCGTCCACTCGATGCTTTCCGCTTTGCCCCAGTTGGCCTGCAAGCCAGCGTTGTTGTTCGTAAGTTGCCTCCATGCGCCGAGCGGACCGGCGAAAACTTCTGGTGGCGAGTTGTAACTGCTAAGCTCCGCCGCCGCCACCTTGCCGTCGCTCGACAGCGAGAAGTCGGGAAAATTTCCGAACGCGTGAATGCCTTCAGATCCCTTCCAGATTGTTTGGGCTGAATTATTGGTCAGGCTCAATTCGGAGATCGCGCTGCCACCACCGGCATACTCGACGAGCAGAATGCGATCGGGTGTCTGCCAGAAGAATGAATTGACCGACGTTTTTCGGCTCGACGTGTGATTCATGACATGGCGACCGTCGGCACTCATGGTGAAGAGGTCGCCACCATGAAATCCTTCGTCACTCATTAAACCTTCAATGAACGCGATCGATTTACCATCCGGCGACCAGCGCGGAACGCCGACTTGAAACCAGGGTTTGTAGATTGATGTCGCGGTACCCTTCAGGCTGTCGACTGTGTAAATCTGCGCGATCCACCAATTGTTGTCGCCGGGACCGGGCGCGGCCGGCGCAACAAACATTTTGTCGTCTGGCGACCAATCGTAATCGTAAATGTGAAGATCTGGCGGTGACACCTGGCGCAATTGCCCGTTCGCAATGTCGAGAACAGCAATCCGCTGATTGTGAATGGCAGTGTCGATCACGCCGGTTGTTTCCGCGGTGGCCATCAATGGACCGCCGCCTCCCGCGCCTTCGATGTAGAGGAAGGCAACCTGTTTCGCGTCATGTGACCAACGCGGCCGCGATGCGTATCCATTTAGGTTGGTAATTTTCCTCGCATCGGAGGCGTCACCTTTCACCGTCCAGAGTTGCCGCTGCTCTCTTTCGCCTGCGCTGGAGAAAAATGCCAGCGTCTTCGAATCTGGGGACCACGAGGGATCGAAATCAGTCCGATCGCCGGTGATCGGAACCTTAACAGGTTTGGCCGGCGCGGTTCCGGAAGTTTCGCGGATATATGTCTGTTTCGATGTTGTTGCGGCGGTGGATTGTACCCATGCCAAGTGCGCTCCATCGGGAGAAAGAGCGACGTCGCCGTACAGAACGGTTTTGCTCAATTGTTCAGTCAACTGCTGCATATTTTGAGCCGTTAATGTCATGGGCAGGAGAAACGCCACGAGAAAATGCTTCATCTTGTGATCCTGACAAAGCCATGATGCAGCGACAAGCAAACACAGTGCGCAGCCAGCGCTGTAGTGTGCGCTGTCCTCAGCGCATTCAGAGTGTTCGCGGCTACGGTGAAGTCCGCTCGGGACAGCGGACGCTACAGCGACGTTTTCCTAGTCCGAAGTTCTTGAGTCCAAGTGATCACATGTGACGAGTGGCGACCACGCGTGGAATCAGGTACGATCTCTCGATGGCTCGGTACAAAATCCACTTGGCAAGGTCAGGCGATTGGAATGCGCTAGCCGAGATGCGGTATCGATTCCGCACTGAGCTAGGATCGCCCACAGAACCGCAATCGCGGTTTGTGCGCAGGTGCACATCTTGGAAGCAGAAACGTTTTTGCTCCGGCTTGTCTCGGTGGCGCTGCTGGGTTGTAGACGACGGCAAAGAGTTGCTCGGTCATGTTTGCGTGCAGTTGTTCGAAAAAATTCCTAACCCCGTTAACGAGCCTGAGTTTCATGCGTACGTGACCAATTTCTACATTGTCCCGGAACTGCGTAACCACGGCCTCGGCGGAAGATTGTTGAAGAAGGCGCTATATTGGTGCCGGCGTCAAGGCATCGATGCAGTCATTCTGTGGGCGACTCCTGGAAGCAGATCGCTTTATCGCCGGTGCGGCTTGCTTGAGTCTGCTGGCATTTTCGAGCTTCGAGGTGATGCTCCTCCGCCTCGCAGCTAGCTGCGAAGCGCTTTGGTAAATCGGACGAGTTCGTCGGCCACTTGCTCGATGCGTGCTGTGATTTTTTTGTCGATGCGCTCGCCTTCAAAAGCCTCGCTGGTGGCAAAGGCGAATCGAGGAATAATGACGCAGCGAAAATCCAGCATGAGGCTGTTAGCATACGCCATCACCGACATGTAACTGGCGTGACCGCCCGCGGCGCAAAGGAAACCGACGATCTTATTTTCCCACGCGCTTCCAGTTAGCTCGATCATGTTCTTGGTCGCCGCGGCGACATCGTAATTGTAGACCGGCGCGGCGATGAGGATGCCGTCCGCGGCTTCGATGGTGGCGCTGAGTTTCTTCGAAGCTGGCATACCGTAACACTTATCGGCATCGCAGAGCGGCAGATCCATTTCGCGGAGGTCGATCCAATCGCAATCGATTTTCTGCTTTTGCAGATGCGCAAACGCCATCCGCCCCATGCGGCGGCTGTTGCTGTCCGGATTGCCGCTGGTGCTGATCACAAGATGCTTCGCCATTGGTTGTTGGAGAATCTCTGAGGAAAGGGGGAAAGCAAGAAACTCGAAATCTCGACAGACTGATTGGATCTGCCTTGGTGCCTTCCTGGGTTCCTGCTTTCCTTAGCAATCCTTATCTGCGCTGGTTGCGATCGTAAGGAATGATGTTGTCCCATTCGTCAGCTGACGAGCGGGCAACAAACGCGACTACTGGTTCGGTGTCGCTCATGTTGAACACTTCATGCGGCACGCCGGGCTTGATGTAGATGAAATCGCCGGCCTCATTTTCGATCATCTGTTTAAAGCCGTCGCCGAACTCGTGGCGTACTTTGCCTTCGATGATGTAAAGGATCACTTCGAACCCGACGTGAATATGCGCGTAAGCGACGCCTCCTGGCGGAATGGTGGCGATGTTTGCGGACAGGCTTTTGGTTCCGACGTTCTTGCGTGACATACCCTGTTTGTAATGGATGCCATTCCAATCGCGTTGCCTGCCGCCGCCGCGAATGGTCAATATTCCGTCGTGATCTTCGACTGCAGTGATGTCGATCTTGTCTTTGTCGTCTTTCATGGCGATTGAGTGTTGCGCGATCGATTCATCAGAGGGTTCTAGACAGGATTAACAGAATTGCTCGGCAGAAGCATACTTCAATTCATTTAGGCTAGTAAAGCGCGTCTGACAGGAATAAATGAGAATGGCAGCAGGCGAGTCTTCAATTAATGTGAAGAATGAATCAGAACGGATTACCGAACATTGTTGAGCGCAAACGTCTTCCTTCGCCGACCATCACGCCGCAGGCGCTGGCGTACGAACGCGATTACCTCTGGATGAGTTCGCGTGATCTGGGGACGCTTTACAAAATTCATACGGACACATGGAAAATCGCGCAGGAAATCGATCCGCCGGGAGTTGTCTGGGCTGCCGTCTCATCGGGCAACGGCGAAATGTGTTTCACGATTGGCAAAGGACTCAACGATGATCGTTACATCTATCGATACGCGACGAACGAAGGTTTTAGCAAACTATTCGCGTGTCCTGATTTCACCGGCTCCTACCTTAGCTGCGACGGCAAACACCTCTACATGAGTCAATGGTATGAAGAGCGGATTCTGAAGTTCGACGCCCAGGGAAACATAATCCGCGAGATTGATATCGGCGCGGAAATTTGCGGCCACACTTTTCTCGATGGCCTGATCTATGTGCTGCGTGGCCGCGAGAACAAAGACCAACCCAACAAAGCCGAAGAATGGCGCCTCGCCCGGTTTGATCCGAAAGAGGAAAGCCCGCACGTGGAAGATCTCGCAGCGGTCCCGTTCGCTGCACGCTCACTCACGTTCGACGGCGGATACTTCTGGTCCAATCATCGTGCCGCGAACGAAACAATGTCGTTTTCGCTGCCGTCTTAATCATCCAATGCCACAAGCAGAGCACGGCAGCATTAGCCGCCCAGTTCGGCGTGTCGCGGGCATGTGACGAGGTGATCGTTGACTATGCCTGTTGCTTGTATGAGCGCATAGCAGATCGTTGACCCGACGAATTTGAATCCGCGTCGCGACAGGTCGCGGCTCATCGCGTCGGATTCTGCGGTGCGCGCTGGTACGTCAGTCAAGACTCGCCAACGATTCTGAATTGGCTTGCCGCCAACAAAGCTCCAGAGATACGCGTCGAAAGTTCCGCATTCTTCTCGCACATCGAGGAAACTTTTCGCGTTCTCGATTGCAGCTGCAATTTTCAAGCGGTTTCGCACGATCCCATCGTTGCGCAGCAATCGCTGTACATCGCGTTTGCCGTAGCGGGCGATCTTTTCCGGACGGAACCCATCGAACGCCTTGCGATAGTTCTCGCGTTTCTTCAAAATAGTGGTCCAGCTCAGCCCCGCCTGTGCGCCTTCCAGGATGAGAAACTCGAAGAGCAGTCTATCGTCGTGCACAGGAACGCCCCATTCTTTATCGTGATAGGCGATGGCCGGTTCCTTAGTCGCCCAGGGACAACGTGGCATAACGGGTAACTCAGGCATCCTGCCTGACCGGTCAAGCAGGCTTCTCAGGCTGCCGGCTGTGCAGGCAAGAATGATCAATTGTTGTGAAACCGCTTCCCGCATGACGGTGCTGGAGCGTTTGTTTTTTGTCTTGTCACCTTTTCCGGTTTTCGATTTAATCGCAACAGCGGCACAGCACTATGAAAACAAAATACTTGAAACACTTCGTTATTATCATCTGCGCCTTCAATTTGTCCGTCGCCATGTGCGGCGCGGCGACTGTTCCCTACTTCGAGGACTTCGACTCCTACGCAGTGGGCGACACACCAGTGGCGAACTTCACGGAGGTGGATTCGACCACCTGGACTATCGTCGCACCCAGCTTCTCGGGACAGGCTTATCAGAATGAAATCTCGGTCTTCTCCCCCGGCCCCGGTTTCGTCGTGGGCGAGAATTCCTCGGCCGTGGTCAATTTTCCACGGCTAGCGACTACGGGATTTCTGCTCTCGACGAGCTTCGTCATCGATGAGCTTATTCTTGAAGGCGCCGATCCAAGTAACACGGCCAATATCGGTCTGGTGGCGCGCGCTGCCGACTCCATGCCGGCCTCCTCGGGAGGAGATCGCTATCAGGTCTCGTACTTTCTCGATGACGACGACCTGGGCCATCCGACTGGCAAGCTGTACCTCACCGAGCACAATCTGTTTTTTGGTGACAGCTTGAACGTCCTCTCGACCGGCACCTTGCCGGTGGTGGTGGGACACCTTTACAGCTTCGCGTTGGAGGGGAGAATCTCGGGCACCTCGCTCCTGCTCAGAGCCAGGCTCACCGATGAGACCACCTCCACGAGGATCAGCGTCGCCGCGACCGACAGCGCGAACATTCTCAGCGGCTCGTTCTTCGGTTACTTTAACAACGTGCGCGTGAAGGATGGCGGCACTGTGACGATCAATGCCGACTTCGATGATTTTTTCGCGCGCGCGCGACGCTAAGGGCGGCAACTGATTTCGTATTAGCAGACCATCGATATATTGAGGTCGAATGGTCGCAGCGCTTCCGCAATCTGATTACCCCGGTCGCTGGTGGACGATGCTGCCGGACCGGCGTCTCGAATGCCGGCTGTGTCCGCGGTTTTGCAAACTGAATGAGGGTCAGCGCGGATTTTGTTTTGTCAGACAACGTGTGGGCGATCGCATGGTGCTCACGACGTACGGGCGAAGCAGCGGGTTCTGTGTTGATCCGATCGAGAAAAAGCCGCTGAACCATTTTCTGCCGGGCACGAGCGTGCTCTCGTTCGGAACGGCTGGATGCAATCTTGGCTGCCGCTTTTGTCAGAACTGGGACATTTCCAAAGCGCGCCAGTGGGACAAGCTCGCCGATGCGGCGTCGCCGGAGCAAATCGCGCTCGCTGCGGACCAGCTCGGCTGTCGGTCGATCGCGTTCACCTACAATGATCCGGTGATTTTCGCCGAGTACGCGATGGACGTTGCTGATGTGTGCCGCGAGCGCGGGATAAAAGCGGTGGCAGTGACAGCTGGCTACATCACCGATGCTGCGCGCCCGGAATTTTACCGGCACATGGACGCGGCGAATGTTGATCTCAAAGCGTTTACCGATGCGTTTTACCATCGGCTTTGTTTTGCGCAGCTACAGCCGGTGCTCGACACACTTAAATATCTCCGGCATGAAACGAACGTCTGGTTCGAAGTCACCACGCTGCTGATTCCCGGTGAGAACGACAGCGATGCCGAGCTTCATCGCGCAGCGGAATGGTTCGCCGAAAATTTAGGTTCCGAGGTGCCGTGGCATTTCACCGCATTCCATCCTGATTTCAAAATGCTAGACAAACCGCACACGCCGCCAGCAACACTGACGCGCGCTCGCGAGATCGCGCGCTCAAAGGGATTGCACTACGTCTACACTGGAAACGTTCACGACCGCAAAGGCGGTAGTACGTGGTGTCCCGGTTGTGGCGAGTTACTCATTGAGCGCGATTGGTACGAGCTCGGCGAATGGAATCTCGGAGACGGTCGATGTCGATCTTGCGGCTATGAAATCGCAGGGCGATTTGAAGATGAGCGTGGCGATTGGGGTCCGCGACGATTGCCAGTGCGTTTGGAATGCGGCGACATCTCGCCGCTTTAAAAGCGCGGACATGTCCGCGCACTCCAAAACGTCGTTCCGGTCACAGCGGCTCGAAGCCAGCGAACATCTCTTTTGCTTCAGCAAGCGTATTTAATGGCACGCAATCGCAGATCGCGAAGAATTTGTTCCACATCGCGAGTACGTTTGGATTCTTATGCGCGGCATCGATTGCTTCCTGCGATTTCCACTCTGACACTTCAATGATCGTCCCGTCGCGTGCGCGCATGATCGTTGGGTCGCGATTGGTCACCAGACCCTCATTCCGCAAAGTCGGTACGCGACTTCGCACAAGATCGAGAAGTTCCGTTTGTTTCCCCGGCTTCGGCCGATAAGCCACGATCACAATCACGCCGCTCATACCTAGAAGATACACGGCAATCTCTCAGGAAAGCAGGAAAACAGGAAGGAATTCCGAATCAAGGATTCGAAAGCGAGCAGCATCGATATGGGATCGGTGGCGCTTGGGGTTGAAGATTCGGACAACGCCATACAATTGAGCAGAAATGTTTGTTGGACATTACAGCGTTGCTTTCGCGTGCAGAACTGAGCGAAACAAAATCCCGCTCTGGGTTTTGTTCGTGGCCGTTCAGTTTCTCGATTACATCTGGGCGACGCTGGTTTTGCTCGGGATTGAAAAGCTGCGTGTGATCAAAGGGTTTACGGCAGGCAGCATGCTCGACTCGTATTTTCATCCGTATTCGCACAGTTTGGTCACGGCGATTCTGTGGAGCGTCGTTGCCGCCATCGGTTACGGACCAGTTTGCAAGTGGCTCGGTTATGCCTACAGCAAATCAGCCGCGTTCATCATCGGCCTCGCAGTCTTCTCGCATTGGATTCTCGATCTCGGCACACCCGCGTGATCTCGCGATCTACGACAACACTTGGAAAGTCGGCTTTGGTTTGTGGAATTACCGCGATCCTGAGTTTGCATTGGAAATCGCACTGCTCGCCGGCGGAATCGGTCTTTACCTGACACGAAATGTGATGCCGGCAATGCACAAGACCGCTGTGATCGCGTTCGGAATTGCTCTGGTCATCGTGCAGATCGGCGATACGTACGTCCCGCGCACGCCACTCACGGACAAGCGCACAGCCATGGGCGTTTGGATTTTCTACACGTTGTTTGTTCTTATTGCCTTCGCCGTGGAAAAGATCGGTGCTCGGAGAAAAATTAATTCGCCGTGATAATAATTATTTTCGGAGTTTCTGGCGCTGGCAAAACCACAGTGGGTAAGTTGCTCGCTCGCGAACTCGGGTGGCGCTTCATTGAGGCCGACGATTTTCATCCGGCAGCAAACATCGAGAAGATGCGCAGCGGCCATCCGCTGACTGACGACGACCGATGGCCATGGCTGGAACGGCTGCGTGACCAGATCAGGCAGTCGCTTGCTGCTGGAGAAAATGCCGTGCTCGCCTGTTCGGCGTTAAAGCGAGCGTATCGCGATCGTCTACAAGCGAGCGAACACGTGAAGTTTGTGTTTCTTCGCGGCGACTACGCGCTGGTCGAGAAGCAACTGCATAGCCGTCGCGGTCATTTCATGAATCCAGATTTGTTGCAGAGTCAGTTCGATGATCTCGAAGAACCCGAGCCTGACGAGCACGTGCTAACGATTGAGGTGGGGCACACGCCGGAAGAGATTGTCGACAGAATCAAGTCGAAGCTGCATTTGGCCAACAGTGGTTAGCTCGATGCGAGAGATTCGGAAACGCGCCGATGGGTTGCTGCTGGTGTCAATAACATGAAGATCGCCGTCGCAAATGCACACAACATCAGGACCGCAAACCCGGCGATGAAAGATCCGGTTCGAGTATGCAGATACCCAAACGCGTAGGGTCCAGCAAAGCCTGCGACGCTGGCGAGCGCGTTGATCATTCCGACTGCGACGGCGGCTGTGGACTCACTGAGGATTTCCGTTGGAATTGCCCAGAATGTGGGCAGAAATGCCATGAGCACACAAATCATGCTGAACCACAAGACCGTCATTTGACTTGAACTGGGGAGACTGATGAGACACAGGAACCCAGCTGCCTCGATGAGCAGTGGAAGGGCAGCATGCCAGCGTCTTTCGCGGCTCCTGTCGGAATGCCATCCGTTGAACAGCATGGCGATCAACGCCACTACGTACGGTATGGCGCCGAACAAACCGACCTGCAGATCTGAGAACCCGGATTGACTTTTCAAAACAGTCGGCAACCAAAAAATCACACTGTATCCAATGAAGTATTGAAGAAAGGCTGCGGTGGCGAGCAGGAGCACAGTGCGAGAACGCAGTGCCTGACCCAGGCTGACCAATTGTCGGTTCGGTGGCTTTTCTTCTTCCAGCTTGTGCGAGATCCATTGGCGCTGCTCGGGGACTAGCCAGCGCGCCTGACTAGGGCAATCTGTCAGGAAGAAAAATGCGACGATCCCTAACAAGATGGCGGGAATACCTTCGAGGAAGAAAAGCCAACGCCAGCCTTGCGCCATGAACCAATTGTGACCGAGTATCCAGCCCGCGACTGGTGATCCAATGATCAATGACAAAGGAATTGCAGCCATGAAGTTGCCTGTCGCTTTGGCGCGATCCTCCTGAATGAACCAGTGGCTTAGATAGACAATTACTCCCGGGAAGAAACCAGCCTCGGCGGCGCCTAACAAAAAGCGCGCGAGGTAAAGCTGTATTGGAGTGTGGACCAGTGCAGTCAGCGCAGTGAGCGAACCCCACACGATCATAGTCACAGAAATCATCCCGCGTGCGCTCCATCGTTCTACCATCAAGGCCCCGGGGATCTGTAGGGCCACATAGCTGACGAAGAAAATGCCGATCCCCATGCCAAGGACGTGATCGTTGAATCCAAGGTCGCGAGCCATTCCAATCGCGGCGTAAGCTACGCTGGTGCGGTCGAGATAGTTGGTGACGTAAAGGACAAAGACGAATGGAAGCAACCGAAAGGCAATCTTGCGCCGGGTTCGTTCTGCAGATAAAGCTGCAACGGACGCGATCGCGGGTATGGGAGATCGCGGGTATGGGAGTTCCGGCCATTTTCAAGTGGGTTCGGCGAAATGCGTATGCAACAAGGCGAGCATATCCGAGCTCCAGGATTGACTCAGCAGAAAATGCGAGAATGCCAGGGTGATCTTCAGTCGCTATCCCGCTTGCGCGACCACGCCCCAACGAATCCGGCAGAAAGAACTACACCTTTTAAGGCAATGACTTCATCGCGCATTCGTTGCGCGAGAGTGGAAATTCCCACTTCCGCTGCGCTCGCGATCTTGAGTTTCTCCATCACGGGTAGCAGACTCCGGATCACTTCCGCTACAACTTCGAACGCCGCGCACTGCGGACCACCACCGATCAAAGCGTCCATCCGCATCAAGGGACCTGGCAGACCAGCCGCTAGAAAGACTGGATATAGTTCCAGGCCCAACTGTAATCGCGCGCCGGTCGCAGTCAGTGTCTGTTTCATCCACGTCAGAGAACGCTCGAAGAGCGGAGCAACGGGCCAGGAGCGGGCGTTCGCCATGTCTAGTTCCTGAAATACAATCAATCCTTCAGGCCGAACATGCCGCATCAACTTGCGAATGGCGTCAAC
This sequence comes from Verrucomicrobiota bacterium, assembly GCA_003219465.1. Lineage (GTDB taxonomy): Bacteria > Verrucomicrobiota > Verrucomicrobiia > Chthoniobacterales > UBA10450 > Udaeobacter. Next base: position 11,637 of record QHOX01000056.1, read on the forward strand.
CGGGTCTGGATAATACATCAGTACCAGCCGGCCGACGATCGCATCAAACTGTCGATCAAACTCCATTTCCGCAGGGTCGCCTTCGAGAAATTTCACATTTGTCATCCCATGTGAATGCGCCCGCGCGGTGGCCCACTCAACGGCCTTTCGCTCGCGGTCTACACCCACTACTTCACCGCTAAGGCCAACTAGATTAGCAGCTAGAAACGCGACATCTCCGCTACCACAGCCAACATCGAGCACGCGCATTCCTTGATTAATTCCAGCTTCTTCGAATAGCTGACGAGTAAACGGTCCAAAGACCTCGCCCTGACGACTGAGACGCTGGAGCTCCTGCTCGGAGTGGCCTAACGCGTAGAAGGATTGCGGGCCTGCTGGCGTTTCCATCGCTCAACGGTGAATAAACAAAGCGTTGACGAGGAATCAAAGGAAACGGCGTGTTGCCAGCAAAGATGAGATCGCCAGTGCGCTTGGTGGTTGCCCCGACCAAATCGCTTCCGAATGACCGAGCCAGGTTGTTTCGGTCAGGATCGCCCCTTCGGCTCTTTCCTTGAGTTACCGCTTTCTGACGGCCGAGGTCACATCCGAGCGTATCAAGAAAAAACCATTATCGCCCGAGCTCATGATGTCGAGACCGAAAATCGACTGCCAGTCAGATAGAACCGGCGGATTCCTGGGCAACTCGGCAGACGACAGCGCCGTTTGCGTCGGATCGTCAAGCTGCCAGCCGATGGTATTCAGCACGGACGTGCCCGTCGCGGAAACGGCAAACAGATTATTGTAACTGATCAAGTGGTAGTTATCGAGGTTTTGGTAGTTATTGACCACCTCGAGCAGAAAATCTACGTCTGCTGGATCAGTGCCAAAGTTGAGGCCGTTTACGCTGAGTCGGATTCCGTTGGGCGCGGTGGTGTAACGGTAATCTCCTATCTCTGGAAATGGGTTGGAATCTACAGCGAAGGAGTCGTAAGTATAGATGCCGGTGATGATGTCACCCGGTGCGACGGTATTGTTAAGAAGATTAAAGGGATCCTCAACGAGCCTGACGGTCGCCCTGATAACAATTCTGACCTGCGCACAATTTGCGCTTGCAGGCTTCCACACTAGTCCCGCAACGAGAGCTATCGCCAGCAAGAGGCCAAGCTTTCTAAGGAATTTCGTTTTAGCGACGAGTCTGTTAGTTTTCATTCGATTGGAGGTTGATGAATCGCGAGGATAGACGTTCCGAGTTCGTTGGCCAGCCGAGATTTTTCGAAAACACGGCAGACGCTCGCAAGCGTCGAAAAGCCTTTACTGGGGCAACCCGAATGAGTCGATGTTGCCGTTCACCGTAGTTGCATATACGCGTCCACCGGCGACCGCGACCGGCGTCTCGTTCGCGCCGCCCAGAACCAGCGTTGCCAGCGGCTGGCATCCGTTACCACACGTTGTCGGATACGCGAGTACGTCACCCTGAAGGTAGATGAAGTCGAGCGCGCCGACATATACGACGCCGTTCGCGACCGTCGGCGTGAACAACGAGACCCCCGACGGCGCCGACGTCCACAGTGGGCTGCATATTTCCTGTCCGCAGCCCGCCACGGCGAAGGCGACCAGCTTTCCGTAGCCTGAAGCAACATAAGCAGCTCCATTGGCGACTGCGATCGCATGCGGTGAAGCTGCCACCCGGCCTTTCCACTGGAGATTGCCGGTCGCCGCATCGAACGCGTAGATCGTGCCCTCATAATCGCCCACTAGCACGAATCCATCGGCAACGGTCGGTGCCGCGTCCGGAGCGAACCGTGTCGTGGCAAGCCATAAGGGAGCGCATGGTGTAGTGCAACTCGCCGGGAATGCATACACGCCGCGGTCCCCCGAGACGAACACCTGATCGCCCGATACCGCCGGTGCGAAATTCAAAGGATCAGTTAGCTGCGGCGGGTTGACCTGCCCGGACCAAAGCTCGGTGCCGGTCGTTGCGTCGAAAGCATACACGCGACCGTCGTATCCACCGATGTAGATGCTCCCATTGGACCAGGTCGGCGGCGAGTTCGTTCCCAGTGTGCCTACCGGCACCGTCCACGTCGGCGTGCACGTTCCCACACAATTTGTTGGGAATGCGTAAAGATTGCCGTCGAGCGAGGCAGTGTAAACGTGACCGCCCCCAGCCGCAGGATCTGAAAATGTGCTGAGCCCGGTGTAGATCCAGCGAGCCGTGCCGGTCTCGGCGTCCAGTGCCGTGAACGTCGTCTGCGCCAT
>QHOX01000056.1:13965-14162 GCA_003219465.1 Verrucomicrobiota bacterium
GAACAAGGTGTGACGAGCGTCGAAACCGTACTGCGGCCAACGGGGTTCGACATTCGTTAGGGCAGACACGAGCATTGCGAGTCCAGCGACGCAGAAGGCATGTGCGCAGAATTTCCTTCCAGCCAGACGCATCGATGAGGGTCGGCCAGCGGGGCTTCTCTGTCAATTGAAGGAAAAAGCCAATCCAAGCAAAATAT
>QHOX01000332.1 GCA_003219465.1 Verrucomicrobiota bacterium
TTCGTCATTTCGTCGACGCATGTCACCGGGCCGGCATCGGCGTGATCATGGACTGGGTGCCGGCGCATTTCCCGAAAGATGCGTACGCCCTGGCCGAGTTCGACGGCACCGATCTCTACGAACACATGGACCCGCGCCAGGGTGAGCACCAGGATTGGGGGACGCTCATTTTTAATTATGGCCGCCCCGAAGTCCGCAATTTTCTCATCGGCAATGCCCTCTTCTGGCTCGACAAATATCACATCGACGGTCTGCGCGTGGACGCGGTGGCCTCAATGCTATACCTCGATTATTCGAGACAACCCGGGCAATGGATCCCCAACGTGTACGGCGGTCGCGAAAATCTCGATGCCATCTATTTTTTGAAACGCTTCAATGAAGTTTGCTATGAGCGATTCCCCGGGATCATGACCATCGCCGAGGAATCAACCGCCTGGCCCGGCGTCACGCGTCCGACTTATCTGGGCGGGCTCGGGTTTGGATTCAAATGGAACATGGGCTGGATGCACGACTTTCTCCAGTACATGAGCCTGGATCCGATTTACCGGCGCTATCATCACGGCAACATCACGTTTTCGTTGCTTTACGCGTTCCAGGAGAACTTCATTCTGGTGCTGAGCCACGACGAAGTCGTTTACGGCAAGCGTTCCTTGTTATCGAAGATGCCGGGAGACGAATGGCAGAAGTTCGCCAATCTCCGGATGTTTCTGGCGTGGATGTACGGGCATCCCGGTAAAAAGTTATTATTCATGGGTAGTGAATTCGGTCAGCTCAACGAATGGAACCATGACGTAGGTCTCGACTGGCATTTGGCACAGCTGCCCCGACACGACGGATTACGCCGGTTGGCGCAACATTTGAACTACGTTTACAAAAGCGAACCTGCGCTCTGGCAACTCGACGACACTTACGAAGGTTTTGATTGGATCGATTTTCACGACGCGGATAACAGCGTCGTTTCGTTTCTGCGCAAATCGCGTGACGGCGACATGGTCGCGTTCGTAGTGAACGCCACGCCGCAGGTGCGCTACAATTACCGGCTCGGTGTGCCCGAGTCTGGATTGTGGCGTGAGATCATCAACACCGATGCCGAGACGTATGGCGGCAGCAACGTCGGAAACTACGGCGGCGTCCACAGCGAGAATGTTCCATGGATGGCCCGCGAACATTCGATCCTGATTCATTTGCCGCCGCTGGCGACGGTGGCGTTCAAGTTAGAACGATGATTCGTTAGTCTCGCTAAGTCTTAACCAAATTGTGGCAACCCTAGACTGACCCCATTTTCCATTTGTGGAATCCGTCTTCGGTTAACGCACGAACACGCGGGCAATTTCCGCGAATTCTGATTACTTCAAGCCGGGAATAAAGTGCGAAGCCACGCTGTTAGGCCGCCCTCCCTAACTGAACACAAATCCCCGGTCAGCACGTGCAATGCAGGATGGCGTACGCCTGGCCCTTCTTCACTTCCTCCAGCAGATGACAGACTTCCAAGGTGGGCGCTGCAATGACCTCGATACCGCGCCGTTTCGCCTCCGCTAGGACTTCGTCCATTACCGGAAGCGCGCCCTGGGCGCCGGTCCCGACAATGAGCCGCTTGCCTCCCCAGGGAATTTCTTCCCCGGCCGAAAGCGGCGTGTGGCCGAACTTTTCGCGGAATTGCTTGGAAGGTCCTTTCTTTCGTTTCCGCACTTTGCCGCCGTCGATCACCACATCATGCGTGTAGCGCTTTCCCTCGACCTCGATCTCGCCAAATTTGACCAGTCGTGCTTTCATATCTCAATGTTCCGCTGGCTCGACCTTCGAGGCAAGAGACAGGGATTCTAAGACCCGCAGCCTTTTGACCGGTTCCCCCTTCGCAACGGCAGGAAATAGATTGCAAAATGCCGTCTGATTTATAGTTAGATGCAATAAGCCGCATGTCCGACGCAATCGCTGGAGCACTCGTAGGCGGACTTATCGGCTTCATATCCGGACTTGCCGTTGCGGTGCTGTCGATATTATGGACTTATCGTCGCGACCAGTATGGCGACGCATTGGTAACGCACCGCGAATATTTGTCTTGGCTGCGAGGTCTCGTGCCGGAATGTGAGTTGATCGTTGCGTGCATTGAGGAGTTGCGACCGACGTATGAGGGAATGCTGACTGGCGGTGATCTTCGATGCCCCACCAGACGACTGAACTCTGATTTCTTAGCTGCTGCTCGGCTTGGAGTGATGAAGCATCCTAGAGGAGGCCACTTATTCCCGCGCTTGACCCGAGCATATCGCGACGTGGTGCACGTGAACGAAATGATGTCCCGATTTGAAACAAGATATGGCGAGGTGGCAAGTTTCCCGAATCCAAGGGAGGCGATTCAAGGGATTCTTCGCCCTACCACAGAATGTATGCCCGGCGTTCGTGCGTCGGTTGAGGCGTTGCTAGCGGCGGCTCGCGAGCAGGAACAGCTGGAATCGTTGCATCCGCCCACCGTCTGGCAGCCAGACTGAGCATCTACCAATCGCTCCAATTGACCGCTGGCCGCGATGACTAGCTCACAATACGTTTACGAGATTCGGCCCCGATCTGATAAACGCGGCGTCAATCTGATTTCCGCTGCGCTCCCCTTCGGTCGCCTGTGGTACGGTGAGCCAAACGCAATCAGTAACGCAATCGACCACGCTAGATTCTACAGCCGTTCACACGATGCTGTGATTCGCGTTTACAATGAGCGTCAGCAATGGAGGTCGGCAACGGCGCACGCTCGCCGCGAGTCATTTTTCTCCGAGCTGCCACACGCCATTCCAATCGGTGCCGGGGGGATTTCGGCGCAAGACTTGAATGCGCTCAAGGAAGACGTGGGACGGGCCGTCATTCGGACGTAGTTGAAGACATTCGCGGAAA
>QHOX01000333.1 GCA_003219465.1 Verrucomicrobiota bacterium
TGCTGACGAGCTGAACCACCCCGTTCTGGTTGAAGACGGTCGACGTACCATGGGTTATGGTAAGCCCGGTTATCCTGCCCGATTGCCCCGGGGTCAGCGTCATCCTTATTACGCCTGAGGACTTCGTTGAACGCGGCGAGTTATCCTGGATTATGGTAAGGCTGTTAACGGTCGGGTTAGCCGTTCCGGCCCCGGTGATCGTTGTCTGCCCCTTAAGCGTTATGCCCTTCGTAATGTCAACACGCGAAGTCCAGCTGAATGTTCCGGCGGGAATCATGATGGTGTCTCCATCGTGCGCGGCATGAAGTAAAGCCTGCACATTCGCCTGAGTCCCGTCGGAATCGTGAACGGTGGCCCCGCAGCGTGGAGCGCAATAGCCGCTTAAAATAAGGATAAACGGAAGGATTCTCGACACCTTCATAACGATCCTCCCTATGCGCCGCCGCTGCCCTTTGGTATCAGAATTAATTATTATGGTAAGCAAATTTTTTCTGTGTGGGGCATTATTCCCAAGCGCCATCAATGAAACCCCAAAATTCATCCGCGACTGCTATCGAATTGGTCGCAAACCTTTGGCGAACTCCTTTAACGAAACGCCGAATCCAAGCGGGATCTCAACGGTAGCGATCGGTTGCGCCGGATTCCCTTGCACCATGGTTTTAGGAGGAACGGACCTCGTGACAACGCTACCGGCAGCCACTATCGCTCCGCGCCCAATCGTTACATCCGGCAGTACGATTACTCCAGGGCCGAGCGTGGCGTCTTCCTCGATCACTACGCCTTGCTGTTCACGATAATGCGCAATAATGGTGACCCGTACTCCGATCGCCGCGCGGTCACGAATGGTAACCAGGTGCGGGCAGGACGTTTCTATTATCGCGTCATACCCTATCCAAACATCCTTCCCGATGTTGACGCCGCGCCAGCGGTTGAGGCAGACGCGTGTAGTTGTGGCGCCCGGTGCGATTCGAGCGAGCACCTGAAGAATCCTATTTTTTAAGCCTGGCAGCAGTCGCTCGCGTATAGCCTTGCGGTTACTATTGGGTAAAACGTCGCTACGGTCAGATCTTCGCTGCATCGCGTGACTGCTCTTTCAATACACAAAAGCCGAGTTGGAGTCCGATTGCATAGTTCCAAGGACGTGAGGTTATCTCTCCCCACAATCAGCGCGAGTTTGCACTTTCTGCAATATACCGGGCCAGCGGCCCAATTCTTGTGATGTCTTCCGCATCTAATAGGGCCAAATCCAATCGTATTCGAAATTCATCTTCAATGGCGCTGATCATCTCGAGTATTCCGAACGAATCGATCACGCCGGTTAACAAAAAATCGAAATCATCTGGAAGTTCCGTGAGGTACAGTTGCATGGCCGTGATCGGCTCAGAGTATCTCGTTAAAAGAAACTTCCGAACGCTGTCCGGCGTAACATCCTTCATCCGTCTCGTCGAATCCATAGCGCGGCTCACCCCGCTGAAGACCGAAGATAAAAATAATCCTTAAGGCCGTCAAAGCGCCACCCCATCGACTCATGCAGCGCTGTGAGGCGGGCGTCGGTCTGGTTGATCCAGAGGAACCCGGCACGAATGCCGCGCTGATGCATCACGCCGTAAAAATTATTTTGCAGTCGAAGAAAATCGAGGCCGTTGCCGCTAAGATTGTAGAGGTAGTTATAGTTCACGCGCGGGCCTTCAAGCTGGAAACATACTGCGCCCAAGATCCGGCCGGCGTGGCGGTTTACGATGACCCACTGATTTTCGACGTAACCGTGCAAGCGATTTTTGGTAGGCAGGTGATCGGTGTATTTGTTGAAAGCCTGAAAGAGATCCTCGTAGATCTGGTCGACGTCGGCAGCGATTGCGTATTCCAGCGCAGGGTTTGGCCGCTGTGGGGGCAATCGATAGGTTATCATGCGGCGGTAAGTAGCGATGGGATTGAATCCGGATTGCTGAAACGCGGCGGCGATGTTTTCGTCGACCGCTTTGTCGGCGGCCTTGGTGAGGTAACCAGCGATTACGTCGCTTGGCAAGTCCACGTCACGCAGGATCCGCTCGAGGTCGGCTAGATCGTTCGTAAAAAAATAGAGCCGGAAGAAATCGTGTTCGTCATTGGCCAGCAAGACGCTCCGAGCCGTCGCGGCGGTCAGAATCTGTGGTCCCACCATTTCCTGGCGGAAATAGTTCGTGAAAAAGCCGCCGGTGGATTGAGTTTTCACGAGCGCCATCTGCTCGTGGACACTCGCGAGGGTGTCTGGCTTGAACTTCATCAGCTGGCCACGTTTTCTCGCCGGTTCTTTTTGAAGCGTTCTCCGTGCATCGCATTTTCCACCAGCCTGAGTCGGACGGGAATCTGAAACTCCTGGAGCCGCTGCCGGCAAAACTGCCTGAGCTCGCGATGGAACTGCCGCGCGTCGCGCGACTCCCGAAGTCGAATCGCGGCGCACACGATCT
>QHOX01000334.1:0-2997 GCA_003219465.1 Verrucomicrobiota bacterium
TACTACAATGCCCAGTACAGAACGATCCGAGACCGCGAGGTGGAGGTAATCTAGTAAAACTGGGCCCAGTTCGGATTGGAGTCTGCAACTCGACTCCATGAAGCCGGAATCGCTAGTAATGGCGCATCAGCTACGGCGCCGTGAATACGTTCCCGGGCCTTGTACACACCGCCCGTCACATCATGGAAGTTGCTTGTAGCCGAAGCCGGCGCGCTAACCCGCAAGGGATGCAGCCGCCTACGCTATGAGCAGTAACTGGGATGAAGTCGTAACAAGGTAGCCGTAGGGGAACCTGCGGCTGGATCACCTCCTTTCTAAGGAGAAAGCCGCGACGCGCCGTGATTCGAGAATCGAGAAATCGAGATTCGGAAATCGGTCGCTCGCACTAGGTCGACGGCTAAATCCTTTGGGTGAATCAATTGATCATCCAACGGGACATGCCGTAAAGACTTTGGAATCGAAAGGGACCAGAGCTCAGAGAAAACGACGGTAACGCACAATTCAGTCTTTGCTGCTACACATCGACTAAATGCCGGATGACAACCTCACGTTGACATCCGGCATTTTTCTTTTTCTCTCTTTGGATTGGGGAGCGCGGGCTGCTCGCGTGCTCGTTTCGGCGGCGCGCCGAAACAGTCTTTCCCAAAACAAGTTTGCGATCGCGAGGACGCGACCGCCAGCACGCGAGATGCGTGCGCTACCCAGATGCTTATGCCAACCTCGCGCATGATCATTGAAATGCGGACCTACAAAATCAAACCGGGATTGCGGACGGAATTTCTCGAGATCTTCGAATCGAAAAGCCTCCCCGAACACAAAAAGATCGGGATGAAAATCCTCGGCCCATATCTTTCGGTCGAAGACGACAACACATTTTTCTTTATGCGCGCTTTCCCCGATCTGGCGAGCCGCGATCCGATGAAAGCTCAGTTCTATGAGGGCAAGTTGTGGAAAGAAGAGCTTGAACAAAAGCTCATGCCCATGATCGACAAATACGACGTCGTTGTTGTCGAAGCCAAAGATGGGCTCGGCGCATGGCGATGATTTCGTCCGGACAATCGCAGACCGAAAACGGAATCGATCGATAAGCCCAGAGTATACGAAACCTACAACCTTGAACAACAAGATCACTCAGGTTGACGCGACTCGTCGGATAGAATTCGACTAGCGGTCGGCTCTTTTAACTCAAGCTAATTCCTTGGGGATCGCCGTGGAAGCGCTTTTCAGCTAGCGCTCTAAGTCAGCCGGGGCCGAAACTCAGGCCAAATTTTTGCGCCCTGATGAGTGCGAGTCCTGCAACTGCAATTCCGAGCATCAGCAACGTCGAGCCTGTGTCCGGTGTCGAAAATATGTGAAACGTGTCCCCCAAGGGACTATCGGAACTGAAGCCCGGTTGACCCGAAGTGGGGGTATAAATGGTGGGACCAGACTGGCTTTCCTGAATGGTGACGGTGTTGTCATACATCAGCGATGGAAGACCGGTGTCAGCCAGCAGGCCGCCATGATCGTTCGAATAGAAGAAGATTAGTTGAGTGAACCCAGACGAACTGCTTGTGGCTGGATTGAATCGCAGGATGTCGGAGACGTGGCCGCTCGCGTCGAGTAGCACCACATCGCCTACTGGAAAGGGGGTTAACTGAGGGTGTGCCGTAAAGGTTAGAGCACTCATAAGTCCGCCCGGTCCGGGATCGGCTGTGAGGGCGCCCGGAAAGGGGATGACGAAGCCGTTGGGAAGCTCGAGCTGGCCCTGGCCGTTCTCGTGGAAACTAAATGTTGGAAGTGAGGGCACAGCGCGAAGTGTGTTGGCGCTGAGCGCAAATGCGAAAGTGAGCGCGAGATAGGGGATTTTCATGGGTTTTTGGTGGGATGTGGTTTTGTCAGTATATGTTTCGTCCAAAGCTCTAACGGAACCGGGAAAGCAAGGTCAAGAAAAATTCTAGAGCTACGCAGAGGTGCTACTGCAGTCCGGTTTTCGCCCCCGCTTCGCCTGAAGCGCTTCATCGGCGCTGACCAGTTTGCGAGATGAAGTTAAGCGGGAAATACCAAACCGAAACAAGTGCCCGGGTCCGCCTCCGCCAAGCCTCGGGCGCGACAGTCTTCGCTCTCCGCTACCGCTGCGAGCGAAGACTGGAGGCAAGGGGATTCGAACCCCTGACTTCCAGCTTGCAAAGCTGGCGCTCTACCAACTGAGCTATGCCCCCTCTAGGAAGGTTGAGAGTTGATGGTTGAGGGTTGAGAGAAAATCAAATTGTTTTCCTGAATTCCTGATTCAGATTCTGCGAATTGCGTTATTTCGCTTTTACTAATTCCGCCCGATTCAAGTCCAGGTCAGATTGAGCAATCACTCGCGTCACCGGAAAGTCTTTCTTCAGAGGATCACCAAAAGCCGAAGCCTTGCCGACAATTACCAAACTGGAGGGGGTCGCGAGATACTTGTCCGCAAATGTGGTCACATCTTTTGTCGTCACCGCATTGATCGCGGGAATAAATTTATCCAGGGTCTCAAGCGACAAATTGAAAACTGCTAAACCAGCAATCTGACTCGCGAATCCCAGATCAGTTTCCAGGCTTCGCGCGTAGTTGCCGGTAAGTAATGCCTGGCGCGACTTTAGTTCGTCTCCCTGTGCGGGATCTGTTTTCATCCGTTTCAACTCGGCCTGCAATAGTAATGCGACTTCAGCGGCCGATTCGTTCTTAGTTTGAGCGGAAGCCGTAAATGCCCCCGCATCGCGACGGATATCGAGTGAGCTCCTGGCTCCATAACTAAGACCGCGTTTGATCCGAATCTCCCGATTTAGCCTGGAAGCAAAACCATTGCCAAGTGTAGCATTCGCAACCAGTCCCGAATAATAGTCTGGCGAATCACGTTTGATCGCGGGCTTGGTTACGCTGACGGAAGCCTGACCGGCCTCTGGCATGTCAACGACTACGCTGGTTGGTTTCCAGGTCCCGGTCGTAGCGCTAATAGGGCTAACCGTCGCTTGATGTGTCTTCCAA
>QHOX01000334.1:3031-4791 GCA_003219465.1 Verrucomicrobiota bacterium
ACTCTTTCCCTTGTTCAAAGGTAACGTCACCCGAGAAGATCAGTGTCGCGTTATCCGGTCGGTAGTAGGTCTGGTAGAATTTTACGATGTCTGCTCGTTTAATGGCCGGCAATGTCTCCAGCGTGCCTCCGGCGGCGTGACCATATTCACCATCTCCGTAGACAACACGCCCGGTAACATAGGATGCGACTGAGCCTGGTTGTTGCAAGGCGACACGCAATCCATCAAGCGACTGCTTTTTTAATCGATCAATCTCTTCCTGCTTGAAAGCAGGATGTAAAGCTACGTCGGATAAAATAGTTAAAGCGGATTCAGCTTTGCTCGACATAACCAAAACACCCGCATTCGAGTTATCCGAAACACCAGACGAAAAGATCGTGCCACCTAGCGATTCAATTGCACTGGCAATTTGCGGCGCCGACATCTTTTCGGTGCCTTTGGTGAGTAAGGAGCCGGTCAAGCTCGCGGTTCCCGCAAGATCGTTGGCATCTGCCTCCGATCCGCTTCGAATAATTAATTCCACTGCTAGTAAAGGCAGGCTTGGCCGTTCCGCCACAATGAGTCGCAGACCATTACTGAGCTTCGTTTCCTTGGGATGAGTGAAACTTACCGCATGCGGCGCAGCCGGGGGTGGGGCGGTATCGACACCTCCGATGGCGAACAAGTGTTGCCCTAGCGCAAGGCAAAACAGCACCAGCAAGAGATGGCCCCGTCCGTTCTTCACGGCTTCTCCGCTTCCTCCGGTTTTGCTGCTTCTTTTTTTGCTTCAGGCAAATACTCGATCAAGACCTTCTTTTTGTCGGCAATATATTTGTTCAATACCTCTTTGATTTGGTTCGCGGTCACTGCCTGATACTTCGCCAAATCGGTATTGATGTGGTTAGGGTCACGGTAGATCACCGCCGCTTCGCCCAACGCACTTGCTTTGCCGTTGTTAGTCTCTCGCTCCATCAGCTTTCCCGTTAGAAAGCGGTTCTTTGCTTTATCCAACTCCGCTTCGCTCACACCGTTCTTCAGGACTTTCTCAATCTGATCGTCCAACGCCTTCTCGGCTTCGGGTAACGATTTGCCGCTGGCCACAATGACGTGAAATGTTAGCAGGCCCAGATCCTCCCGAAGATCGGCACTAAAAGAGACACGCTGCGCAACCTGTTGTTCATAAACGAGCGACTGGTAAAGGCGCGACGATTGGCCGCCCGATAGAATTTCGTCGGCCAAATCCAACGCTGCTTCATCTTCACTGCGAATCGACGGCGCCAGATGAGTCACGGCGAACGCGGGCAATGGCGCCTTAGCACTGAACAAAACCTCGTGCCTATCTTCCTTGCGCGGCGGTTCAGCAACAGTGACGCGCGGAATCTTCGCTGTCGGCCTCGTGATCGGACCGAAGTATTTTTTAGTCCAGGTTTCCAGGTCGCTCGCCTTAAAGTCACCAACTACAATCAATGTTGCATTGTCCGGCCGATAGAAGGTGGAGTGAAACGTCTTAACCTCGGGGAGCTGCGCGGCATCGAGCTCTGCAATGTTGCCGATGCTCGGTCGTTTATAAGGATGAGCGGCAAAGGATTTCTGATCGATCGCTAACGAGAATTCGCCATACGGATTTGCCAGGATGCGTTGGCGATATTCCTCTTTCACCACGTCCCGCTCCGAATTGAAGTTCGCATCATTGAGGGCCAGCGAAGACATCCGTTCCGCTTCCGCCCAAAGGATCGGCTCGAGGTAGTTGGAAGGCACAACCTCGTTGTAAACGGTCACGT
>QHOX01000335.1 GCA_003219465.1 Verrucomicrobiota bacterium
AACCGATTTTGGATTTCCGATCGATGTTCATGCGCACGAGCCGGAGACGATTTACGTGGTGCCGATCAAGAGCGATTCCGAGCATTACCCGCCCAGCGGCAGGTTACGCGTGTACCGCAGCCGGACAGGCGGCGATGAATGGCAAGCGCTCACGAAAGGTCTGCCGCAACGCAATTGTTACGTGAACGTGCTGCGCGATGCGATGTCAGTTGATTCGCTAGAGCCCTGCGGCGTTTACTTCGGAACGACTGGTGGACAGGTTTATGCATCGGCTGATGCGGGTGACAACTGGAAGCCCATCGTGCGCGATCTACCAGCGGTGCTTTCGGTAGAAGTTCAAACCCTGCCATGATTCGCGTCGTGCTTCCGCCTCATTTGCGCACGCTCGCCCGTGTGGACGGTGAAGTGGAACTCGAACTTAAGACTCCCGTGAGTCAGCGTTCAGTGCTCGACTCGCTCGAAGCGAAATATCCGATGCTGCGAGGAACGATACGCGATCATGTCACGAAACTCCGACGGCCAATGGTTCGCTTTTTTGTTTGTGGCGAGGACTTATCGCATGAATCACCGGATGCTCCGCTGCCGGACGCAATTGCTAAAGGTACCGAACCGTTTCTGATCATTGGAGCCATCGCGGGTGGCTAGCGGGATTGTAGTGGCAGGCGTGTCGCCTGCGAAAATCGGTGAATTGCAGCCGACACGGCTGCCTCTACAGAAGCGACACACGCGAGAAATAATCGGTTGAACAATTCGCAATCAAAAATAAGGAGAAAGAATGAACACAGAAGAAGTCGCAACAAAGTTGGCGGAGTATTGCCGCAAAGGCGAATGGATGCAGGCAGTCAATGATCTCTATGCAAAAGACATCGTCAGCGTAGAGCCCAGGGAGATGGAGAACATGCCGGCGGAAATGCGAGGCATCGACCAGGTGCGCGGGAAAACCGAGTGGTGGGAGAAGAACATGCAAGTGCACAGCGCAAAGGTGACCGGGCCGTTTGTGGCCCGTGATACATTCGTTGTGCAGTTCGATGTCGATGTAACCGACAAAGCCTCCAACAAACGGATGCAAATGTCGGAGGTGGGAATTTACATCGTCAAAGAGGGCAAAGTCGCGCGCGAAGAATTTCTGCCGCTCGCCCAGAAAAAAGAGTAGCGCAAATGTTCGATGAGAGCCTGGTGTAGCGGCGGCTGTGTCAGCCGCCGAGACGCCAGGTGCTTGCTGTGGCGAGCGCCTCTAAAACTCAGCGGCGCTTCCGAGTAGAACGCCCTTGGTGGATTGCAGGATGCACGTCAACTCGATATGCTCGCACGCATGTCTGGAAAGACAGAACCGAGCCACGAAGCGAAAAGCGCTCACCACTTCGGAGACGCCATACGCCGTGAATTTGCGCTGCTAGTCGGTTTCGGAACGGCTGCGATTTTCCTCGCGGCTGGAAGTCAGTTTGTCGAACTCGTTGGGCACCCAGTCGCGATGATCGTCGTCTTTCTGTGGCTTTTTGCTGTTATCCTTTGGTCGGCAATTTGTGTGGTGCGCCATGCCGACTGTCTCGCGATTAAGTTAGGTGAACCCTACGGAACCTTAATCCTGACGCTCTCTGCAATTAGCATCGAGGTGGTGATGATATCCACCGCAATGTTGCACGGCGCAAACAATCCCACGCTCGGGCGGGACGCGATTTTTGCCGTAGTGATGATCGCGCTTAATGGCTTGGTGGGACTGTCCCTGTTGCTGGGCGGATTACGTCATCGCGAGCAGTATTACAATCTGCTGGGTGTAAACGCATATCTCAATGTGATCATGACATTGGCTGTGCTCGGTTTAGTCTTGCCCAATTTTACCACTTCTAGGAGCGGGCCAAATTTTTCTACCGAACAGGAAGTCTTTCTTATTGTGATGTCACTCTTGCTTTACGCGATTTTCCTGCTCATCCAGACCGTGCGACACCGCCGTTATTTCATGGAATCAGAGGACGTAGTAATTCCGATGACTTCTGCTCATCATCCATTTCAGGTGCGCTCAACGGCTTTTCATGCGGTGATGCTGCTCCTTTACCTGGTTGCCGTTATTTTACTGGCGGAAAAGTTTGCTATCCCGTTGGACAACAGTATCGAGAAATTTGGCATGCCGCAGGCATTCGGCGGCGCGATTATCGCAGCCTTGGTGCTCTCTCCGGAAGGGTTAGGCGCCATTCGCGCCAGCTTGGGCAATCAACTGCAGCGTTCAATAAACATTCTGCTCGGTTCGGTGCTCGCGACAATCGGGCTAACGATTCCCGCCGTGCTGACGATCGGACTGATCACAAAACGATCGGTCACACTCGGCGTGGAAGGCGGCAATCTTCCACTACTGCTGCTGACGCTGGCCGTGAGCATCGTTACGTTTACAAGCAGGAAGACAAATGTCTTACAGGGCTGCATCCACTTGTTGCTGTTCGCTGTGTTTGTGCTCTTGATTTTTGCGCCGTGAGTTTTCAGTGAATGGGGCTTCACTCGCGGCCTTCGGCAATAGTTCTCTCCCAGTGAGCGGAAAATTCAGGAGTAGGCCATCGGAGTCTGGAGATTCTGCTCGGTTTAGTGCTTGTTGCTTGAAACTTTCTCCTGCTGTGACTACAGTGACTACATGACGACAACACTTCGCGAAGCCAAAGCCAAACTTTCCGAGATGGTGAAACGCGCCAGCCGCGGCGAGGAAGTGGTGATTACCGTACACGGTAAGGAAGCCGCAAAACTCGTCGCGCTGCCCAAGCGCATGAAAAAACGCGACAAAGAAAAATGGTTGGCCGAACTGGATGAGCTGCGCCGCAAATACAGCACTGGCCGAATCGGCCGGCGAAGTGAGCAAATCATTGCTGAAGATCGCGAAGATCGGTTCTAATCGATGGCCTATTGGGACACATCGGCTTTAGTGAAG
>QHOX01000336.1 GCA_003219465.1 Verrucomicrobiota bacterium
TCGTTCTTGCGCGGTCTGCAGCGAAGCAAGACATGCGTGTGTAAATGGCATTTGGTTAAAGACCGGAATAATAACCGAGACCTCAACCTCCTTGTGCTCCGGAAAATGAAGAGACCTCAATGGCAATGAGGGAACAGGCGCAGCGGGTGGTGTATTTGGCACACCACTTTCCGTTGTGGAAACTTCGTCAACCGAATTGGTGCCTTCAGAACTACCAATCTTCCCACGCAGTTGCGCCGCGCTTCTGGGAATCTTCGGGACCTGGGCGGCCTTGATTTCATCATCGATCTTCGCGATTTCCGGGTGCGCAACGCGCCATTTGGAATAGGTGTTCACAATCTTTTCAAGGTGTCCATAACCGGGCGACACTTTTCCGTGAGACAGCTTTGCTTTGAGCGTCGCCCCGGGATTGGCCAATTTCCACCGGCGGGAAGTGCGGAGCCTGCGAGCCGCGCTTTCCACATCCTCAAGCAGATGCGAGAGCCTTCTCGTATTCCACAGTTGCTTGCGTAACCGGTCCGTTAGCTCCGCGATGCATTTCTCGTCTTCTGCGAGACTTACGCTTTTGTCATGAAGCAGACGGTTCATTTCCACTATGCGATGGCGCAATTCCTCTACTTCGGTCTTATGCCGAGCTTCCGTCTGCGCAAGATGAGCACTGAGTTTCTCCACTTCGGTCTTATGCCCAGCTTCCGTTTGCGCGAGATGGGCATTGAGTTTCTCTACTTCGGTCTTATGCCGAGCTTCCGTTTGCAGGAAGGATTCCCGAATTTTCTCAATCTCGCGTTGGTACTCGGCGCGCTCTTTTTCGTGGTGGAGGCTAAATTGGCGAAGCTCGTGCTCGAGATGCTCGGCGCGCTCTCTTTCGTGATGGAGGCTAAGTTGGAAGAACTCGCGCTCGAGATGCTCGATCCGCGCAATTTTTTCTGGAACGGAGGCATTCAGTCGGTTAACCGATCCGGGAAGCAAATCGGCTTCTCCCGATTTCGCAGTTCGCGGAGCCTTCGTTATCCTGGCTTTGTTTCCTTTCTTCGCCGATGCACTAATGCCTTGATCGGCCTCGGCAATCAAAGCGCGATAAAGTTCGATCACTTCCGCCGAGACGCGAGCATCGATCAGCTGGTCAATCGTGAAATGGGTGTGGCGCCTTTGCGTTGTTATCAGCGCCGCCGCGCTGTTTACTTCCCCATCGGGCAAACCGATGAACCGCACAATTCGCCGTAATTCCGTTCCCGCGTCTTCGAAAAACAAATCGTAATGAGTAACAAGCCGCTCTTGCTCGCTTGCTGTCTCGATCACGCGTCGGTTGTAGATTTCCCAAAGCCGCAAACCAAACGAATAAGACGTTCCGTTCCGCTCCCGCATCGAGTAAGCGACTTCAAGCGGATTCCGCACGATGATGAGTGTTTTCAGTTTAGGCAAAAGGTCCTGCCAGAACGGCAGTGTCAAACTGTTGCGCGGATCCTTCCAACCCCAGATGCTTGCCGAATTAAATCCTTCGATCAGCAGCCGCGCTTTCATACGCAAAGGATCAAGCCGGGGGCCTGCGAAATCCTCGTCAGCCTTTGGCGGCAGATCCCAGGCGCCGCCGAGTTCATTCAACAATTCGTCGTTCAGCGCCACGAACCCCAGATGTTCCCAGAAACCCTCGGGGTTATCGGCTTGCGCTGGCATCAATTCGCTTTCTGGCCCCAGGTAGAGTCCACAAGTATGCAGCAGCCTCGTGAGCATCGACGTTCCTGAGCGATGCGCGCCGGCGATGCAAACGGCGGTATTGGCGGTCGATGAGTCCTTCAAGTGTTTTTGCTTCAAGAAGCAGACAAATACTTACCGAGAATACAAATGCGTATCACAGATGCCGCGCACGGTAAACTCCAATTTGAACAAACAATTTCTACGGATCAGTTTGTCCCCGCAACGAGAAGCTCGACTCGAACAAAACACGCCCGCGCCGAAGTTGCCGCGCGAAGTGACCAAGAAAACGTCGACCAAGTACCTGGAAGCTCTTCGACGTTTAACCGGACATGAACTCGCCCACCGACGAGCCCGAAAAATGATGGCGATGGCTACTTGTTCGTGTCGATCTTCGAATTCCACGTGAGCGGTATTTTATCGCTCCACCACACCTCATACCCGGCTTTAGCAAAAAGGGCCCACGTTTGGCGGGGATGCCGCCATTTTAATGGAACGAAACGGAAACCAGCGTGAGCTGCGGCTTGCGCCATCGTCTCCAGGCGATAAGTGACGCAGCCCGGATAGATCCAGTCATCTCCGTTGTAATCTTCGTTTCCGATGATGAAGGTAGCGAAGAGCGCGCCGTTGTCTTTTAAATGATCGGAAATATCCAGGAGCCAGTTCGCGATCTGGGGACGAGAGGCGTGGCTAAAGATCGACTGCGCGACCGCATAATCCGCCTGTAGCGGGTCGGTCGCGGACAACGTCGATTTGAAAATGAAAGATGGCGCTTTGATCCGAACCAAATCGTCGCCTATTTCGTGTTCAATGGCTTCTTTCACCAGCCACTCATTCGGTTCGACACCGATGTACTTACCGGAGTTCAGGTAAGGAATGAAAAGACGGCCCGCGCGCAAAGACCCGCAACCCACATCGATCAGTTTATGGTGCTGTCGCAACCCTGCTGTCGTGAGCAGGTTAAAAGTCATCGCTGCAATCAGATCGTAATCCTGTGGCGGTCCGACATAAGCGCGGTAGTGAGAATCGCCGGGCGTGAGACCGATACCCAGTCGATCGAAAATTGGAGCAGTCCTCATTAAAAACCACTCTTAATATCTCACGGTGTCAATGTCTAGGACCAACCGGCCATCCTCACTATGGAGTGTAGTCATGTTAGCTCTAGCCCTCTCTCAAACTGAATCCGGATAAGATATTTGGGGATGGTTGGCCGAAAATTCGAAAACTCCTCGATGACGAGCGGCTGTGCACGATCTACCTTTGCCG
>QHOX01000337.1 GCA_003219465.1 Verrucomicrobiota bacterium
AGGCCCGGGCCGCGGCGGCCTTAAAGCATCCAAATGTCGCGACCGTTTACCATTTCGGCATCCGCGAAGAGACCGGGCAGTGCTTCTGCGCGATGGAACTGGTGGAAGGCGAGACGCTGGAGATGCGTGTTCGCCGGACCGGGCCGCTCGACGCACTGACCACAATCGAGATCGCGTTGCAGATTACCAGTGCACTGACCACAGCCGAGAAGCAGGGCCTGGTGCACCGAGATTTGAAGCCGGCGAATCTGATGTTCGTCGCCGCCGCGCCGGATGCGGACGATTCGAGTCCTAGCAAAGCCGAAAAAGCCGACACCGTCGTAAAGGTAATCGATTTCGGCGTGGCCAAAGCACTTGTCGAAAAGCCGGATGCGATGGGCTTAACGCACGGAGGATTTGTCGGCACACCGGCTTTCGCGAGTCCGGAACAATTCACAAATGCGCGGGTCGACGTTCGCTCGGACATCTATTCGTTAGGCGCAACGCTCTGGTATCTGCTTACCGGCAACAGGCCCTTCCAAGGCACGACCATCGAACAAATTCGCACGAGCCAGCGCTCGCGAGCTCTGCCGATCGAACAGCTAAAGGCGGCACGTGTTCCAAGCCGCCTTATTTCGCTGCTCGTGTCGATGCTGGCCCCCGAACCAGCCGCGCGCCCGGATGTCCGTGCACTCACGTTGCAATTGCAAGATTGCCGCGCCCAGATCCTCGATCGCTGGAAAATTGTGAAGCGGTTTGCACTCGCGGCCGCTTTGGTCACGCTCGTGATTGTTGCGACCGTTTTACTTTTTCCACAGATGCGCAACCAGCCGCTCTCTGGCGCGGCAAATACTTCCAGCATCCCGCCAAAGAGCATTGCGGTTCTACCGTTTCACAACCTCTCTGAAGAGAAAGAGAATGCGTTTTTCGCCGACGGCATTCAGGACGATCTCGTGACCAGCCTGGCCCGGATCAAGGGTCTCAAGGTTGTTAGCCGGAGTTCGGTAGCGTCATATCGGGATCTACCCGGTCGCAGGCTCCGCGCGATCGCACAAGAGCTTGGCGTTGGAGCCGTTCTCGAGGGTAGTGTTCGTCGCACTGCAAATCGCGTGTTGGTTAATGTGCAGTTGACCGACGCAACGACCGAACGGCAAATCTGGTCGGACCGTTACGATCGCACACTGGAGGATTCGATCACTCTGCAAGGCCAGCTGGCGGCAGAAATCGCCACTGCGCTGGCGGCGAAGCTCAGCCCGGAAGAGAAGGCACAGGTGGAAGCGAAGCTGACCAACAATCCGGATGCCTACGTCGTGTATCTCCGCGGCCGTGAGTTTCAAATGCGGCCTGAGGTCTCGCGCGACAACTTCGTCGCGGCCGAACAATGCTACAGACACGCAGTCGCGCTGGACCCGCGATTTGCGCTGGCTCACGCGCGACTCGCCGAAATACTCCAGGGTCGCTACGAATGGTTTGATCATCAGCCCGCGCTGCTCGCCGAAGCGCGCACTCATGCGGAGGAAGCCCTGCGGCTCGACCCGCATTGTGGACAGGCACATTTGCTGATAGCGAAGATCCTGTCGTGGTCCGTTAAGTCAATAGAGAGAGACAAAGCGATGAAACAGGAGGTGGACAGCGCGCTTCACCTGCTGCCAAACGACGGCTACCTGGTAATGATAGCGGCCCTCTTCCAAACGGACATGGACTGGCTCGCAGAAGCGGAGGCGACGTTCCAGCGCGCCATCGAAATCAATCCGCGCGAACCAAAAGTCTTTTACAACTACGCTACTCTGCAGGCGAAGAAGGGAGACGTGGCCAAAGCGCGCTGGGCTTCGGATCGCTCCCTGGAACTCGCGCCCGAATCCGTTTTCTTTCGGCTCTTCCGCGCGAATGAGGAATTGCTCTGGACAGGAGAGGTGGCGCGAACAAAGAAATTTCTCGCTGAGATTCCCGCGGGCAAGGATCCGGATGGTCGAGTAACAGCGGCGTACTGTACAGCTGCCGTCTATGAGCGAAACTTCCCCCGAAGCTCTACGCCTGCTCGCGGCTTGTCGTTCTGAGCGATTACCATCTCTCGAAGGCGGATTTGGTCCTATGGTCCCGAAGGAATTCGTTGAAGGTTGGATTCATTTCTATGCGGGGAACAAGGAGCGTGCCTATGCCGCGCTCGACTCGGTGCGGTGGATCTTGGAGGTGGAAGCGAAGGAGAACCCCGGCGATCAGGAG
>QHOX01000348.1 GCA_003219465.1 Verrucomicrobiota bacterium
TATTGCCTCCTAGTTGGATTTCGGGGGACGCTGCCGGAATCAAACCGGCACTCTTTGGGTCTACGTTCTGGGGGCCCCTCTTGTGACACAAATGGGCCAGACTGTCAATAAAATTTAAATTTATTTTTTGGAACTTGCTCCTCGAATTTCCGTAGAAATCTGCGTGGCCAGTTGTGCCACGACTGTCCAGGCATGAAACAGCGCAAAGCCCAAATGATCAAAGCGCGCGTTTCAAGTAAAATGAAGCGCGGCATCGATGATCTGGCCGACAAACGCGGCGAAAGCGAAGCGGTTATCGTTCGCGAAGCTCTCACTCAGTATTTGAGGAGATCAACGATTCTGCTTGAGAGCAAGCCGTCGTATCGACCCAAAAGACCGACCTAATTCCGCTCCCGGATTATCTTTAACCACCTGGTTCTCGAAGCTGACTTCAAAACCGGTTGAAGTCATGTTGCGAAGAGCCATCAATCGCGAGAAGTTTCCGCGAGAGCTGGACAAATCGCGTGCCATCAACTCCATGAAGCATTCGATCCTTCACGCCACTGCCGTGCATGCCATCGACTTTGGGTATATCCAAGGTGCGCGGCGACGTATCGAGGCGTTGCGCAGCAGCGAAACCGACCCTGTGGAGCCACCGACAGTGAGCGAATTGGAGGAAGCATTGGGCGAAGCGGTCCAAAAGTGCGACCTGTTCGCGAAAAATTGGAGAAACCGGATTTATCGAATCGAACTTACGCACGGACGTTTCGTCCTTGGAAAGCAGCTGGCCATGGCGACGAAGGCCATGCTTTGATGCCAGTATAAACAGCTGCGCGTTCTGGAGGCACTGCACGTTCCCGGATTACGCGTGCCGAATACTCTTGCGTTGCTCCCCGCAAAGCGACTGCTGCTGATAGAGTGTAGCGGAAAAAACCATCGAGACCCCCTCGGTTTGCCAGATCCCGTCATTACCACATAGAAAAGATTAACATTGCCGTCATAGCGCGCTCCGAGCACACAATGAGGCGAACGACTGATTAGCGTATCGGTTAAAATCCTAGCTAACACAAGATTGCTGGCAGTTACGCCATGCGAAATGGCTCCCGCATCGTAAACCCATTGCGGAGTAGATGAGCCAGCGACAACAGAGACGCTCACTTTTTTCGGCTTGACACGTTCGTGATAATCTGCGTAGCTACGTCCTTGAGCCTCGATTCTGACATAAGGTCGGATCGTCCGCTCCAAAGAATAGGGGCGGGCGAGTGCTTAAATCGAAAGGTTCAAAGCGTCGCGAAATCCCTATCGGTCGTTTTTCCTGCATTTAACGAAGAGGCAAATATCCGGGCTGTCGTTGAGGACGCGTGTCGGATCATATCGAAATTTGCTCCAATTTTTGAGATCATTGTGGTGAACGACGGCAGTGAAGATCGCACGGGGGACATCTGCGACCATCTGGCCGTAGAGTTCTCCGAGGTGCGTGTTGTTCATCATGCGGCTAACAGGGGCTACGGGGCCGCGCTCAAGAGCGGCATCGAGCGGGCGCGGTACGATGTAATTTTCTTCACCGACTCTGATGGGCAGTTCGACTTGAGAGAGGTGGCCACGCTCCTGGAACAAACGGATGCCTACGATATCGTTGCCGGTTACCGAGCCCGGAGACATGATCCGCCGCACAGGCTGTTGTTTGCCTGGGGTTGGAATATCCTCGTGCGGCAGGTGCTAGGGATCAGGATCCGCGACATTGACTGCGCTTTCAAAGCCTTCAACCACCATGTCTTCAATCGTATCCAGATCCAGTCGGCAGGGGCGATGGTTAACACGGAAATGTTCGCTCAGGCATGCGCATTTGGCATGACAGTCAAGGAGGTGCCGGTGAGCCATTTTCCACGACGGGCGGGCAAGCCGACCGGCGATAACGTTGCGGTTATCAGCAAAGCCTTTCGGGAGCTGATCAGAATGGGACGCAGCTTGCGCACGATTACTCCCGACCAGCTAGGGCTTTTCGGAGAAGACTCCGCTCAACAGGAGAGTTGGACAAACCAATCCTTTCTAGGGAAACGACCTGAGGCCCAATCCGACACCGACACCTACTCCGGCCCCTATGTTCCCGCGGCGATGCCGTTCGGATTCGTTACGCGGATGGTCGCTCTCTGGCATGCGACTGCGATGAATGCGAATGAGCTGACACTGCTGCCTCGGCGTATCGCATTGCTGTCGGCGGCCGTTATCACTATATCGGCGGTTGGAGCAGTTCACGAGGCAAGGCAACACCGCGAAGAAGTCGGTGAGCGTTTCACAAATGAGTTCGCCATCGCCGATTCGGCGATGCAGGACGAGCTCTTAAAGTGAACCGCTCGTTGCAGTGGAAACTGATTGGCGGCGTTACCCTCGTGTTCATTGCTGGGTGCGTCACCGGCGCTTTTGTTGGAGGATTACACGCCCGGCATCTTCTCCATCAATTTCATTATCGACTAATAGGCCTTAGAATGAAGGAAAGGCTCAGCACGGAGCTCAAGTTGACGCCGGAGCAACTCGTAAAAATCTCGCCAATCATCGATAAAACGGCCGTGCAACTCAAACAAATGCGGCGAGACACTGCCTGGGGCGTCCATGAAATCATAATAGGCGCACATCAGGAAATGGCTGCAAATCTCACCGACGAGCAGCGCTTGAAATTGCGGCAAATCGATGAACGCCATCGACACCAACTTCGCGGTCGCAGGCTGCTCGACCCCACTCCGAAGCCGTCTGCGTCGCCGTAACACGGACGTCCAGCCTGTTTGTCGATCGGGCCATAACATTTCTTGGTTTTCCCGCTACCACAGGAGCAGGA
>QHOX01000025.1:0-577 GCA_003219465.1 Verrucomicrobiota bacterium
TGAAGTTCAAAAAACCGTTCAGACCGGTGAGATGACCCAGCGCTTCATCGAATTCGTGATGATGCATGCGCAAAACGCCGCGCTCTTCCTCGGCCAAATCCCAAATCCAAGAACCGGCGAACCCGAAATCAACCTGGATTTAGCCAGAATGTTTATCGATCAACTGGAGATGATTCAGGAAAAAACGCGCGGCAACCTCACCAGCGAAGAGACGACGGTCCTGCGCAACGCGCTTTCCAATTTGCAGATGGCATACGTGGAAGCCTCGGGTGCAGCGCAACCACAACGCGCCGCACAGCCGGAAGCGCCTCAGACGGCGCCATCACAACCGTCGGAACAACCGGCCTCAGGTGCTGCAGAGCAATCACCACCCATCGCATCGTCTGAGTCTGAGACAGAATCGCGGAAGAAATTCACCAAAAGCTACGGGCCGTAATGGTAGGGCGCGACCAGAGCCTGCCCGCCGCGTCGAGGGCACGCCGACCCGGTTTTTCGAGCGCGATATTTGTGACGGTTACAAGCCGCCGCCATAGCGATTGACGGGTTCAATTCCTTCTTCGTCTGAACAGATACGCTT
>QHOX01000025.1:614-2962 GCA_003219465.1 Verrucomicrobiota bacterium
ATCAAATAGATCTGGGAGCCGGCATAGAACGCTTCTCCGCAAGCTTCGTCTCGGCTCTCAGACCTGCAGTCACCCAACCGACCAGTGGGAACACAAAGACCAAACATGCGTCAGCCGATTCAGCTCAACACTAAAACTCGATCACGCGCTTCGGCGTTCCAAATCATTTTCCCGATCGCTTTGAGCTTTTTCTTGGGGATCTTGCTGGCCAGCGCGGCGCCGACCAACCCGAAAGAAACGTTTGGGCAAAACCCGCTGGGTGGCCCGACTCTGGGCAACTATCCAGACACATCACTTCCGCTGAGCTCCGATACGACGGTTACGCCTGATGCCCCGCCGACCAACACCACGAGCATCAATGTTTCCACCTCGACCGACTTCAAGGGAACGCTCGCAGGTGATCCGACGACCGGCGGGGTGCGGGTGACGAACGCACATCCAGCGGGCATTTACAAAGTGACGGTGAGGGCTTTCGACAGTGGTGGCGCGACCGCGACCAAGAGATTCGCCCTGACAGTAACCACGCCAGTAACATGCCTCCCGGTTGGCTTCGCAAGGGCCATCAACTACGTCACTGGGGACTACCCTCACTCAGTAGCAGTGGGCGATTTCAATGGCGATGGCAAGCAAGACCTCGCCTGTTGCGACTACGACTCAGACGTCGTAGCGATCTGGTTGGGCGATGGGACGGGGAATTTCAGGCATCCGAGACTCTTCCTCGCTGGCGATAATGCCGCATCAGTAGCGGTGGGCGATTTCAATGGTGATGGCAAGCAAGACCTCGCAGTTGCTAACCGGGACTCAGACACCGTATCGATCTTGTTAGGCCATGGCAATGGCAGGTTTAGGCTCCCCACCAACTTCGACACTGGCTTTGGAGCACCTGACTTAGTAGCGGTGGGCGATTTCAATCGCGACGGCAAGCAAGACCTCGCCCTTGTCCTCAACAGCTCCCCGGGCAGGGTTTCGATTTTGTTAGGCGACGGCACGGGCAACTTCACCGCTCCCACAAATTTCACCGTTGGCGATCAGCCTGGGTTTGTAGCGGTTGGCGATTCAATGCCGATGGCAAGCAAGATCTTGCCGTTGCTAATGGGGCCTCAGACAACGTGTCGATCTTGTTACGCAACTGCCCCGGTGAGTCAAATCACTCCCGCGGGGACGACTTGCAGCCGGTTCTCCTCCGGCACCGCTGAGAACCTTGGCAGCGTGCAATACAACGTGAACAACGGTTTGATCAACCCGGTTCGACCACTGGACTCGACCTCGTCAAATACTAATCAGCTTGGAACAAACCGAGATAAACGTTATGAATAAACGACAAAATAACTCGCGGTGCGCTTCGCCGCGATTTGGAAGTCTTCGTCGATAATGGAATAGGCCGACCTACTGTGTATAATTCTCGTTAGGCAGCAACTCCAAGATTGCCTTGGAAGAAGGCACGCAATAAAACTTGATCTGGAGACCGCACACACGTTGCCCATGACCCTGGCCTGCGAAAGGTACGTCAGAGTTGTTGCCGACCAACTGAACCGGGTGGCCGCGATGGTAAGCCGTCGTTTGGCGCCAGATTCCTGATTACCCAATACCGTCCCATGCGCCGCGCCTTCGTTTCCCACAGCTCTGCCGATGACCGTTACGTTGCGGAAATGGAATCGTTTCTCCGCAACGCCGCCGGCTTTGACGAAGTCTTCAACGATGTCAGCGCCATCCAGCCGGATGAGAAATTCTGGACGAGGATCGAAGAGGGAATTACGAACTGCGACAGCTTTGTCGTCGTCATCACCGCCGCGTCCAGCGCGTCGGAATGGGTGAAGCGCGAAGTCGAATACGCCCGCAGCCTCCCGAGAAAAGTCATCCCGCTCTGGGTTGAGGACTGCCCGCGCCCACCCATCTTCGCCGACCGGGATGTCATCGACTTTCGCCCGCGCACCCGCGAGCTTCTGCGAACCGACATTAGCCGCGTTTTCAAATACGCGCCTGCCGAACTCATTGGGCGCGACGACGAGAAGAAACTAATCTCCGATGCATGGGCAAAGACCCTTCGTGCTGAAGTTGGCCGGTCCACCGTCCTCACGTTTGTTGCCCTAGGCGGTGAAGGGAAAACCTCGCTGGTAGCCAAGTGGGCTGTGGACGAAATGCTCGCCAAAGGCTGGCCCGGCTGCGACGCCGCCTTCGCGTGGTCCTTCCACAGCCAGGGCACGCGCGAACAACAGGCCGCTTCGTCAGACCTCTTCCTGAAGGAAGCCCTCACCTTCTTCGGCGACGACGCGGACAAAGCCTTCGCCGCCAGCCCGGTCGGCGCGTTTGAGAAAGGCCAGCGCCTGGCCCGCCTTGTCGGCCAGCGG
>QHOX01000025.1:2996-3502 GCA_003219465.1 Verrucomicrobiota bacterium
CCGCGCCCGCGCGGGGCGAACTGAAGGACCAGGGCATCGCCGCGTTGCTCAAAGGTTTGGCGCAAACCAGTCATGGCCTGTGCATCGTCACGACGCGCTATCAAATCTCGGATTTGAAAGCTTTCGCGGGAACGAGTGCGCCGATGATAGATCTCAAACGGCTTTCAAAAGAGGCTGGTATGAATCTGTTAAAGGTTCTTGAAGTCAAGGGAAGTCAAAAAGAATTCGAGACGTTGGTTGAGGAAGTGAGAGGTCACGCGCTCACGTTGAATTTGCTTGGCACTTTTCTTCGCGACGTTTACGGCGGCGACATCCGAAAGCGCGATCTCGTGAAGCTCGAAGAAGCCGACGCTGAGGAACAGGGCGGCCACGCATTTCATGTTATGAACGCGTATGTAAAATGGCTCGAACATGGCGGAAAGAACGATGAAGAAAATAAGAAGGGGCGGCGCGCCCTCGCCATAATGCGCCTGCTCGGCTTATTCGACCGGCCCGCGACTGCCGAT
>QHOX01000025.1:3560-14523 GCA_003219465.1 Verrucomicrobiota bacterium
GCGCTCACGCGACTCGAAGCCGCAAAACTGCTCACAGTGAACCGAGACGCGGCCAGCGCGCTCGTCTCGCTCGATGCGCATCCGTTGCTGCGCGAATACTTCGCCCGGCAACTGCGCGGGCAATACCCCGACGCTTGGCACGCGGCCCACCGGCGACTCTACGAATACCTCTGCGCGAGCACGCCGGACAAGCCCCAGCCCACACTCGAAGATCTCCAGCCGCTCTACCAAGCCGTAGCCCACGCCTGCAAGGCGGGGTTGCAGGAGGAGGCGTGTGACGTTTACGACAACACAATTCTTCAGCATAGGGAACAATACTCGTTGAAAAAACTCGGCGTATTCGGCTCCGACTTAGGAGCCCTAGCGTGCTTCTTCGATCAACCGTGGAAAAGCGTATCGCCATCTCTCACGGAAGCCGACCAAGCCTTTCTAATGAACCAAACCTTCATGTGCCTTCGCGCTTTAGGTCGTCTGACCGAGGCGCCCGAGCCAATGCGTGTAGCCACCAATTGGGCCGCGAAGGAAAAGGATTGGGAACACGCCGCAATTGGTGCGAGCAACCTGAGCGAGCTGGAGTTGACGCTGGGCGAGGTGGCCGGGGCGGCCGGGGCGGTGGGGCACGCCGAGCAGTCCGTGACCTACGCCGACCGCAGCGGCGGTGCGTTTTGGAAGTTGGCGAGTCCCACGAGCCACGCCGACGCCCTGCATCAGGCGGGCCGCCGGGCCGAGGCGGAGACGCTCTTCCGCGAGGCCGAGCAAATGCAGGCCGAGAGCTACCCCAACTACCCGCTGCTCGACTCGGTGCAAGGCTTCCGGTATTGCGACCTACTCCTCGCCGCCCCCGAACGCGCCGCGTGGCGGGAAAGTATGAAGGATGAGGGCAGAAGGACGAAGGAGGAGCTTCTTGCGGCGTGCCGCGCCGTCTCCCAGCGCGCGGCACAGACGCTCAAGTGGGCGACCGGTAACTTCGGTCTCCTCGACGTCGCCCTCAACCACCTCACGCTGGGCCGCGCCGCGCTCTACGCGGCGATTCTGGAAGGCAGGGACGGCGCGCTGCGCCGTCCGCGCGCCGATGCGGCGCGCAACCGCACGGCCACGGATGAGTTTGAAACCGCCCGTCGCGAACTGGCCGCCGCCGTGGACGGCCTCCGCCGCGCCAACCGCAGCGACTACCTTCCCCGCGGCCTCCTCACCCGCGCTTGGCTGCGCTTTCTAACCGGCGCGCGCACGGAGTCGACAAGCTCAACGCAGACCGGCCCCGAGAGCGCGCAGGAAGATTTGGACGAAGCGCGGGAAATCGCCGAGCGCGGTCCCATGAAGCTTTTCCTGGCCGACATCCACCTTTACCGCGCAAGGCTCTTCGGTCGCGAGACCTTGTATCCGTGGGAAAGCCCGCATGCCGATCTCGCGGAGGCGCGGCGACTGATCGAGAAATGCGGCTACGGGCGCCGGAAGGAGGAACTCGAAGACGCTGAAGCCGGGTTAAGGCAGCAATACTCATGAATCTAGTTTGCCTTCACCTTTTGGTTTCTGCGCTTCGGTCTGTTCAAATTGAGTTTACACAGTAGATGGACAGTAAGAATCTCAGCACAGCAGCGCCGTGGTGAAACAATCTGACCAATCGATGAACCAACCTCCTGTGGCTTATATCCCTCTCGTTAGGCCCATGAGAACCACGGTTCTTTTAACCTTCGTTGCAGTGATCGTTTCGATGTTGCTTTCGTCCGGATGTGAGAAGAAAACTGCCGCCACAGATCCCACTGCTCAAAGCGCACCTGGAAGCACGAAGCCCCTAGAGGCGGCGGATCTCGTTGGATACGAAGGTAAAAGGCTCAGGAAGAGCGTGGATCACATCAGGGAAGCCAACGAAAAACAAAATCAGCAACTGGAAAAAATGGCTGACAGCGGGCCAGACCAGTAACGCCCATCTACAACTTCAGTGGGCCTGCCACAGCACCCGGTGGCCTCTGCGGCGAATTACGCTATCGGCTGCTCGTGCGCGTGGTGGGAGTAGCGCGTGGACGCGGCTTTGCTTTCGCGGTTTTGCGGACGGTGATTGATCCCTCTCTGGCAATAGCCGGCGTGGGTGATGCTTCGGGATATTTTTTGGTCGTGGGCCAGATCAGGCGCCACGGCTGAGTTTTTATTGTCTCGCTGAATTGCTTGATGTTCTCGCCTGCCGGCCCGAGATCGGTAACCGCAAGCTTCAGTTTGTCCGATGAATTCCGCAGGTTCCGCAGTGTGACCTCGATGTTGTCATTGTCCGTCAAGCTGGTGCTGATTTTCTCGATGTTGGTGAGTGAATGAGAAAGTGCGCTGTCGGGCGCGGTCAGATCGGAGAGGTGTTCGCCGAACGTTTTGAACTGCGTGAGGGCGAGATTCAGTTCGGAGTTTTGGTCGGTGAGACGATTGAGATTCTGCGCGGTGTTCTGGAGGTCTTTCATGGTGTTGGTCGCTTCATTGGCAACGGGTTTGATGACCTCCAGCATTTTCGCCGCAGCCTCGCCGAGATCAGGTGTGCGTTCGCCTGCGAACGTCTCGCCATCTTTCGCGCGGCCCGACTCTTTAGTCCCTTGGGTGAAATCGATTGCCATGTCGCTTAACAAGCCGAGCTGCATCATCTGGACCTTCGCGTCGCGGTAAAGCTTGGCGTTCTTGTCCACCTGCACGTCCACGCGTACTTCGAACCGCGGCGATGGAGAAGGGGTCGCACCAGATTCGAGCGGGTGAATCGCCGCCGCGGCTTGCTGCGCCTGTTTTTCTTCGGCAGGTGTTACTGGTGAATACAGTTTCCCGACCTGGCCAATCTTGCGACCTGCCAGCATCACGACCGCGCCCGGTTTAATTCCGGCGGCGTTATCAAAATAAACCTTGTAGGTCACCAGCGGTCGAAACAATCCCGGCGCGCCAAGCAAAACCAGAAGGAACGCGATCACTCCGATCGTGCCGATCACCAGCAGCCCAGTCAGGATTTCATTTCTTTCTAATTGCATCGAGGCTTCCTTCCAGAATGGGGCCTTCAGTGCTGCCGCTCAAGAACTGTCCGACCACCGGATTTTTGGATTGTTTAAATTCTTCGGGTTCGCCTTCTTCAATAATCTTTCCCTCGTAGAGCATAGCCATGCGCGTGGCGATGCGAAAGGCGCTTTCCATTTCGTGCGTCACGGTGATGGACGTAACCTTCGATTTTTCCGTGAGGCTGATAATCAATTCGTCCACGACTGAGGCAATGACCGGGTCAAGCCCTGCTGAAGGCTCGTCGAGCAGAATCAATTCGGGCTCGAGCACAAGCGCGCGGGCCAGGGCCACGCGTTTGCGCATGCCGCCGCTGAGTTCGTCCGGCAGCAGGTCCTTTGCGTCTTGCATCCCTACAAGCTCGAGTTTTTCATCAACAATCCTGTCAATCTCGCTCCGTGATTTGTCGGTAAGCTCTTGCAGCGGCAGTGCCACATTCTCGTGAACAGTGAGCGAGCTTAATAACGCTGAATATTGGTAAACCATCCCGATGTGCTGGCGCACCTGTTGAAGTTTTCTGCGCTGAAGGCGGTTGATCTCGAACCGCTTGAAAAAGATCGCGCCGGCATCCGGTCGAAGTATCCCAAGAATCAGACGCAAAATGGTGCTTTTGCCGCTTCCGCTTTGGCCCATGATGACCAGCCGCTCCTGGGGCTCTACGTCAAGCGACACGCCCTCGAGCACCTTTTTTTCCTCGAACTGCATGTGCACGTCGCGCAGCTCGACCATGTGTGAGGGCGTGCTCACACCGGGTAAAAGCTTGTGTAAACGACATTGTAAACCGTGTCGAAACCGATCACGGTCGTGATAGCGGTTACCACGCTCGAAGTCGTGTTGGTGCCGACTCCAGCCGCGCCACCCTTAACCGTGAGTCCCCGGTAACAGGCGATCGCGGCGATCAGCAGGCCGAACATGAAGCTCTTCAAGATGCCAGTGATGATATCGCGAATGAGCAATGAGTCTTTCACCAGATCGAGAAAATACGGAAACGCGATGCTGAAATACGCTTTACAAACCAGGCTGCTTGCAAATACGGCTGCGATGTTCGAAACCGTGGAGAGACACGGCGTCAGCAGAAACAACGCGAGCATTCGCGGCGCGGCGAGAAACCGCAGCGGACCAATGCCCATGGCCTCGATCGCTTCGACTTCCTCGTTGACCTGCATCGTGCCGAGTTCCGCCGTGAACGCAGCGCCGATGCGCGCGGCGAGCATGATCCCCGTGAGCAGCGGCCCAAGTTCGCGCGTAAAAGCAATCGCGACCAGGCCCGGAATCAACCGCTCCGTTCCGAAGCGCTGCAATTGGTAGCCGGTTAGCAGCGCCATGGTCAACCCGAGGAAAAAGGAGACCAGCCCTACCAGCGGCACTGAATCCACGCCAGCGCGCACGCCTTGGCGGAAAAAGCTGGCTGCTCGAAACGGAACGCGCCCCTGTTGGATGCGCTCGAACGTTTCCTGGAACGTGTTCAAGATGAACCAGAAGACGCTGCCGACCTCGCGCAGAAAACTGCGTTCGATCTCAACGACCTCGAACGGCCCCGCGCGACGCGCTCCAGCATTAGCCATGAACGAGAAGTTGCCTCACTTCGCCATTGGGAAAAGCGCAAACTTGCTGGCGCAGATAGTGCACAGGTTGAAAACTTTCGACAGTGGCGCGCCTGGCTCATTACATTGCCCCATGAAACTGGCGACAGGTTGCGTAGCCAATTGCTTCTTTGCTCTGATGCTCTTTAATGCTGCGGCGTCCGCGCTTGCCCAGGGAACCGCGCGTTCCGCCACACCGGCAGTGGAAAGAACGCCGGACAACAACACAAACATGGAAACAAGAAACATTGGACTCGCGATCCACGGCGGCGCCGGAACCATTGAACGCAGCAAGATGACGCCGGAAAAAGAGCGAGAGTATCGCGCCGGACTTGAGCGTGCCCTCGCCGCTGGCTACGAAATTCTCAAGCGCGGCGGATCAAGTCTCGACGCAACCGAGGCGGCTGTGCGCGTGCTCGAAGACGATCCGCACTTTAATGCCGGACGCGGTTCTGTTTTCACCAGCGCCGGGACAAACGAGATGGACGCGTCCATCATGGACGGAAAGACACTGAAGGCGGGTGCAGTCGGCAGTGTGCAACACATAAAAAATCCCATCGCTCTCGCGAGGCTGGTGATGGAAAAATCACCGCACGTGATGCTCGACTGTGCAGGAGCGGAAGCATTCGCGAAAGCAAATGGGATGGAACTCGTGGACCAAAAATATTTTTTCACGCAGGAACGCTGGGATGCTCTGCAGAAGATGAAGGCTGCTGAAAAAGCGCGCGCGAGCGGCGCCGGGAAAAGCTTTATAATCACGGACCAAGACCGACACGGGACCGTCGGAGCGGTCGCTCTGGATAAGGACGGGAATTTGGCGGCGGCTACTTCCACGGGCGGAACAACAAACAAGCTGCCCGGGCGAATTGGCGACACCCCGGTAATCGGCGCCGGCACTTACGCGAACAATCAAACTTGCGCTGTCTCCTGCACAGGCGACGGCGAATACTTCATTCGCACTGCTGTAGCGCATGAAGTCTCGGCGCTGATGCAATATCGCGGGATGAAATTGCAGGAAGCGGCGCAGACAGCTCTGAATGCCGTGAAAAACCTCGGCGGCGAAGGTGGTTTGATCGCGATCGACAAGAACGGGGAGATCGCATTGCCGTTTAATACCAACGGCATGTATCGCGGTTACGTCGATACCAATGGCAAGTTCGTCGTGGAAATCTACAAATGAGTTCTTGATTCGTTAAAACATTGAATCATTGAAGCGGCCAAACCCATCGGTGTCATCTTGAGCGAAGCGAAACATCTCGGACTTTCACGTTCGTGTTGCCGGAAAAACTAATCAGAGATTCTTCGCTTCGCTCAGAATGACAATTCGTTTCACGCCTCAACGCTTCGACGCTTTAACGGTTTAACGATTCTCATGCTGCCAGCGCTTTCGATCGTCATTCCTTGTTTCAACGAAGAATCGCGGATTGGCCAAACGCTGCGGCTCACACTCGATTATCTCGCCGCCAACGCCCCCGAAAGCGAATTGATCGTCGTGAACGACGGATCAACCGATGCAACCGGAACAATCGCCGGTGAAAGATTGAAGTCGGCACAGGTGGCCACACGTTTGCTGGAGAATTTTCCAAATCGCGGGAAGGGCGCCGCGGTGCGCTCCGGGTTGCTGGCTGCGCGAACACCGATCGGGCTTTTTTCCGACGCCGATCTTTCCACGCCGCTTGAAGAGACACCGAAGCTGATTGAACCCATCGCGAATGGCGAAGTGGACATCGCATTTGGATCGCGCGCACTGGATCGCAGCTTAATTGGAGTGCATCAACCGTGGCGACGTGAGCAGGCTGGTCGCGTGTTCAATCTGCTTGTGCGACTTGCCACCGGATTGCCGTTTTGGGACACGCAATGTGGGTTTAAAGCCTTTCGCCTCGAAGCGTGCCGACCGATTCTTGAGGCGGCGCGAATCCAAGGCTTCGCATTCGATGTAGAGCTGCTTTATCTAGTGCACCGCGCTGGTTTGCGGATCCGCGAAATTCCAGTGCGTTGGAACCACGCTGAAGGCAGTAAAGTTAGTTTTTTCCGCGACAGTCTGCGAATGTTGAGCGAAGTGATCACGCTGCGCGCGAGCTCTTGATCTCAGGTGGAACGCGTTGTCCTCAACGCGTTGGCTATTGCGGCTTTGCCGCCTGATCTTCGCATATCGCACTTACGATTGATTATTGGCCTTCGGCGATGGACATCGTCTTCGGAGAAGCCGATCCACCTGCTTTTCTTTCTCGCGCGTACATCTAAATTACTTGTTTCGTTTTTCGGTTCTCATGCAGTCCTTCCAATTTCATCCCGCGGTCGCCCGCTGGTTCGAACATGCGTTCGGCTCACCGACCGAACCGCAGATGCGCGGCTGGCCAGCCATTCAATCCGGCCGGCACGTGCTGATTTCCGCGCCGACGGGCTCAGGTAAAACGCTGGCTGCGTTTCTGGCGTCGCTCGATACATTGTTTCGACAGGGCGCGGAAGATCATTTGCCCGAAGGAACGCAAGTCGTTTACGTCTCGCCGCTGAAGGCGTTGAGCAACGATATCCGCAAGAATCTTCAGGAACCGCTATCAGGGATTCGCGCGTTGCTCGGGGAAACAGACGGTCGCGAGATCGATGTGCGCGCTGAAGTGCGCACCGGCGATACGACTGCGGCGCAACGCCAGGCACTGATCAAGAAGCCGCCGCACATCCTAGTCACGACTCCGGAGTCGCTATATCTGCTGCTGACCTCCGAATCCGGCCGCGGAATGTTGCGCACCGCGCGCACGCTTATCCTTGATGAGATTCACGCGGTGGTGGATGACCGGCGTGGCGCGCACCTCGCGCTAAGCGTCGAACGTTTGGCGGCGCTCGTGCAGGGTCCGCTACAGCGAATCGGTTTATCCGCAACGCAGAACCCCATCGAAGAAATAGCGCGTTTCCTCGTCGGCGCTTGCTCCGTGGACAAAGCGGGCGATCCGGATTGCAAGATCATCGACATTGGTCACCGTCGTGAACTGGATCTGGCGATCGCAATGCCCAAATCGCCGCTCGAGGCCGTGATGTCGAATGAGGTTTGGGAGGAAATCTACCGTCGGCTCGCCGAATTAATTCAGGCGCATCGAACGACTTTGGTTTTCGTCAACACGCGTCGCATGGCCGAGCGCGTCACACATCACCTGAGCGAGCTGCTCGGCGCCGACGCTGTCACTTCACATCACGGAAGTCTCTCTGCGAAACTGCGGCTCGAAGCGGAAGATCGATTGAAGCGCGGCGAATTGAAAGCGCTCGTCGCTACGGCTTCGCTGGAGTTGGGAATTGATATTGGCTCTGTTGATCTCGTTTGCCAGTTGGGCACGACGCGCTCGATAGCTACATTGCTGCAACGCGTCGGCCGGGCTGAGCATAAGCGCGGTGGTTTGCCGAAAGGCCGGATTTTCCCCTTGAGCCGCGATGAATTGATCGAGTGCGCGGCGCTGCTGCGCTGTGTTAATCGTGGGGAGCTCGATCGGCTGACCATTCCCGAAAAACCTCTGGATGTGCTGGCGCAGCAAGTGGTCGCCGCAGCTTCTACGGAAGATTGGGATGAGAATGAATTCTTCGACCTCGTCTGTTCAGCCTGGCCGTACCGCAATCTCACGCGCGGTGAGTTCGATCAGGTTGTGGCAATGCTTGCCGAAGGTTTCAGCACAAAGCGCGGGCGACGCTCGGCGTTAATTCATCATGACGCGATCAATCATCGTTTGCGCGGTCGGCGTGGAGCGCGACTTACTGCACTAACGTCCGGCGGAGCGATTCCTGACAACGCCGACTATCGAGTGATTCTCGAGCCGTCGGAAACCTTCGTGGGCACAGTCAACGAAGATTTCGCCGTCGAAAGTCTCGCCGGAGATATCTTTCAATTGGGCAACGCATCGTGGCGAATCCTGCGCGTGAATTCCGGAGTCGTTAGGGTGGAGGACGCGAAAGGTCAGCCACCGGGAATTCCATTTTGGCTGGGCGAAGCTCCGGCGCGAACCCACGAGCTTTCGCGTGCAGTTTCTGATTTGCGGATGGAGATCGAAAAACGTTTGTCCGGGGTTGAAACTGAGAATTTGGCGGCCGAAATCGAAGAATGGGTCGCCAAAGAATTCCAGTTGCCAGAAGACGCCGCGGAACAAGTCGCCGCGTATTTTGCTGACGCATGTCGTTCGTTAGGCGCAATTCCCTCGCAGCAAACGCTGGTGCTGGAGCGCTTCTTCGATGAATCGGGCGGTATGCAGCTCGTTTTGCATGCGCCTTTCGGCAGCCGAGTCAATCGTGCCTGGGGTTTGGCGCTGCGAAAACGCTTTTGCCGTTCGTTTAATTTCGAGCTGCAGGCAGCGGCGACCGATGACGCGATCGTGATTTCGCTCGGTACGCAGCATTCATTTCCGCTCGACGAAGTCTTTCGGTATTTGAACTCCAAAACAGTACGAGAGCTTCTTGTTCAAGCGTTGCTCGACGCGCCGATGTTCACGATCCGATGGCGCTGGAACGCAACCCGTTCGCTCGCCGTGCCGCGTTTCCGTGGCGGCGCGAAGATCGCCGCGCCGCTTCAACGCATGGAGTCGGAGAATCTTTTAGCCGCAGTTTTCCCGGATCAGCTCGCGTGCCTGGAGCACATCGTAGGTGATCGCGAGATTCCGGATCATCCACTGGTGAAACAGACGATTGATGATTGCCTCACCGAGGCAATGGATATCGACGGATTGGAGGAAGTGTTGCGCAGAATCGAATGCGGCGAGATCCGATGTATCGCGCGCGATTTGCCGGAACCGTCGCCGCTGGCGGCCGAGATCTTGAATGCGCGGCCGTACGCATTTCTTGATAACGCGCCGTTGGAAGAACGCCGCACTCAAGCGGTTTACACGCGACGCGCTTCGGACAGAAACGGCAGCGACGGACTCGGTGTCCTCGACTCTGCTGCGATCGACAAAGTG
The DNA here is from genome assembly GCA_003219465.1 of Verrucomicrobiota bacterium. Taxonomy (GTDB): domain Bacteria; phylum Verrucomicrobiota; class Verrucomicrobiia; order Chthoniobacterales; family UBA10450; genus Udaeobacter. The sequence goes on from QHOX01000025.1 coordinate 13,090, forward strand.
GTAAAGGAAGCATGGCCGGAAGCAACGAACGCGGACGAATTGCACGACGCGTTGATGTTGATCGGCCTAATGACGCCGGAGGAAATTCAGCGAACCGCGAGCGACAACGCAGAGCAATTCTTCTCCACTCTCGTGGCCGAGAACCGGGCGACGAGTCTATTTGTCTGTTTGGACTGCGGCGACATGTCGCCGCTTTCAAAGCGCGGACATGTCCGCGCACTCCAAACCGCTGGCGCGCATAAGACCTTTTACGTCGCTGCCGAACGATTTGCGATGCTCCGCGCAATCTATCCCGAGGCGATAGTCGAACCGGAATTGAGTTTGCCGGATTCGGTTCGCGAAAAGACTTGGGAGCGCACCGCTGCGATTCGCGAATTCGTTCGAGGACGCATTGAAGTTTGCGGACCAATTATGGTCCGAGGCCTCGCAGATACACTGGTTTTGCAACAATCGGAAATTGACGCGGCGCTGCTCGCGCTCGAAGCGGAAGGTTTTGTGTTGCGCGGTAAGTTTCATCCGCGCGCAATTGTAGAGGCGACGCCCTCGTCGCAGGGCGTTGCTGTTCAACGCGGCGGGGGCGCCGCGTCCACTGAACAAGAATGGTGCGATCGCAGACTGCTCGCGCGAATTCATCGACTGACGATCGACCGGCTGCGCGCGGAAATTCAGCCGGTCTCGATTCACGATTTCTATCGTTTTCTTTTCGCGTGGCAGCGAGCTGACCAGGAACATCGGGTCGAAGGTCTGGAAGGCTTGCAATCCGTCCTGGAACAGCTCGACGGTTGCGAGTTGCCACTGGCTGCATGGGAATCGGCGGTGCTTCAGGCGCGTGTGGCCGACTACGATCCCGAATGGCTCGACCGGCTGTGTTTTTCCGGCCGGGTTAGCTGGGGACGTTTGAGCACCCCGCAACACCCCAACGCACGAGCATCGGCGCCGTTGCGGACGAGTCCAATCGCGCTTTATCTGCGCGAAAATCTCACCGATTGGCTCACGTTGATCCCGTCGAACTCTGCAATAGAACTTTCGGTGACTAGCCAAGCTGTGTTTGAGGCACTGCAAAGTGGCGGTGCTCTTTTCTTCAGCGAGCTGGTCCGGCGCAGCGGTTTGTTGTCTTCTCTAGTTGAAGACGCTTTGTCGCAGCTCGCCGCGCTGGGTCTGGTCACTTCAGACAGTTTTGACGGGTTACGCGCGCTTCTCGTTCCGTCCAATAAACGTCCGACGTTTGGCCGAAATGCTGCAAAACGCCGGCGCAGAACAAACCTCGCCAGTATCGAGTATGCAGGTCGCTGGTCATTGTTGCCTGGGAGGGGTGGCTTTCCAGCAGCCAATGGCGCGTCAAATGGCACAGGCCCGCGCGAAACTGCGATTGAAAAATTCGCACGGGTACTGCTGCGCCGTTACGGGGTTGTTTTTCGGCGATTGCTGGAACGG
>QHOX01000349.1 GCA_003219465.1 Verrucomicrobiota bacterium
TAGCGGCAGCGCCTAGGTTGACAAGCGTGTTTTGATACCAAGTAGGGCCTACGACTCGCGAATCTTAAAGCTCAATCGCCGCGAAAGCAGCCAGCGCACACCGAACATATCGAGTGTCGCCCGCACAGCGCGGTTACCCAATCCGTATTTGCTTTGACCGAAGCGACGCGGCCGATGATTGACGGGAACTTCTACGAGCTGGTACCCTGCCCCTTTGACTAGCGCGGGAATGAAACGGTGCATGCCCTTGAATGGAACGAGCGCGCCGACACATTCGCGCCGCATCGCTTTGAGCGTGCAACCAGTGTCGCGCACGCCGTCTTTTGTGAAGCGGCTGCGAACCGCGTTGGCAATCCAGCTGGTCAACCGCTTCACGCGCGTGTCTCTGCGCTGCGCGCGATAGCCGCAGACGAGATCGGCGCCGCGCGCAATTTCAGCAAGAAGCCTTGGAATGTCAGCAGGATCATTTTGCAAATCGCCGTCGATGAGAACTACAGTCGCTCCGCGCGCTGCATGGACGCCAGCATAGATCGCTGCGCTTTGGCCGGCATTTTTTTCGAAGCGAATCAGTCGAATATTCGGCGCGGCTTCGATTCGCTCGACCGTGCGATCATGCGAGCCATCATCGACAAAGATGATTTCGTAATCAAAGCTTTTCAGTGCTGCGCTCAGCTCTGATTGCAAGATGGCGATACTTTCTTCCTCATTGAAAAGAGGAACCACCACCGAAACGGTCGGTGAGTTTAGTTGCTGCGTCATAGCGGGAGCGTCCGGTAATTTCGACAAAGAAATACCTGCCAGGTACGCAACACCTTGCCATGGCGCTGCACCTCGATGGTTCCCACCGGCTCTGTTGATTGAAACGCAGCCCGGATACTATGCGGCACGTGGTTCTTCTCGCCGCTCCGAATAAAGAGAGCATCACGGCCGACGAAGGGGTTAATGCCGTTCTCTTCGGTGTACGTTTCACCCTCTGGTCGCGGCGTGCCGGGTTTTAGTTCGACGAATTCATCATAGCGCGGCCAAAACGAGAACTGATTCACCATGTCCTGCGATTCGGGGATATAAACCGGCGGATGTCCGGGACCCTCTACGCGTTTGTCGCGCAGATAAAAGGAAATCTCTGATGCCCGATCGCGCGCGTCGGCAATCAAAAAAAGTTTCTCGCCCAACTTGCTTTCCAGATCGATACGCATTTTTTCCAGCGCGCGGCTGGCGCTTTTCCATCCGCGCATCCGGTCGCTTGGGTCGCTTCGGTCCAACTGATACCCCGCCGCGCGCAGCAAGTCTGTGTCCAGTGCGACGACACTCATGGTGAGCCCGACCAGTATCGCCACGATTGCGCCCAGCCGTAACGTCACGCCCGCTTCGAGTTTTTCCCACCAGAAATAAATTGCCAAAAGGCCGAAGCCCAGAAAAGCGAGTCCATCCCAATTTGGAGCAGCGGCCTTGTTCAATGAAAGAAGCAGGTAAAAGAGAAACACCGGTAAGCCAAACCACATTAAGAACAGCACCTTGAATTGCTGATTAACGCGTCGCCAGCTTGCAATGACAGCCCAAGCCAGGGCCAGGAAGAGAAATGGCGAGTAGGCCAGAAAATGCTGGCCGAGAAACGAAAGAACTTCGGTCGGATGAAAACCAAATCCATGCTCGAGACTTCCGCGCGAACGCAGATGCACCAGCGTAATCCAAGCGTGTTGCTGGTTCCAGACTATCGGCGGCACCGTGCAAACGGCGAACACGCCGAGCAATAAGTACAGACCCGGGCGCTTGAATTCCTGTCTAAGCCTCGGAGCCAGGGCAAGCACCAACACAATCGACACAAGTTCAAGTGCGTTCGTGTATTTGGAAAGAAAACCAAGACCAATCAGCAATCCGGTAAGCGGCCAATACCAGGAGAACTGCGGACTTTTTTCCAGAGCAAGCCAGAATGTGAACATTGCCGCCAGCCAGAAAAAAATCGACAACGCATCGATCGTCATCAGGAATGCGCCAATGTTGAAAATGGGCGTAGCGTTTAACGCGATGACCGCCCACAGGCCGGCGGTGGCGTTGAACAAACGGCGCGCAAAATAAAACAGGAGCAGGCTGGTTCCTGCCGCAAGCAAAGGACTGAAAAAGCGCACTCCGAATTCATTCGAGCCGAAGACCGCAGTGCTGGCGTGAATGACAAAAGCAATGGCCGGCCCCTTGCTGAAATATGCCGGCGCGAGGCGCTCCGACCACATCCAGTAATGCGCTTCGTCGAATTCCAGATCAGTCGTTGCCAGCATTGACAATCGAATCGCCGTCAGCGCGACGATGAAAAACCAGACCGCGCGCGTCGTGCTCATATGGACGGTTGCGGTGCGCCTGGCGATCGCGCCCTACCATTTGAATGACCAACCAAACTTGGATGACGCGCGAAGAGCTGCGGCATCCATTTGCGCCCCACGATCCGCCAGATCGACTCAAAGAGGGCGATCAAAAGCAGTGATTCACCAACGCCGAGAAAAAATGTGGCGATCACATCGCTGGGCCAATGCGAGCCGAGATAAATTCGCGAATAACCAACCGCTAAGGCGACGAACCAGTAGAGCCAGCCGCGGCGTCGATAAAACAGCGTGCAAAAAACAGCAATCACACTGTTGGTGGTCAGGTGACCGGAGGGAAACGATGGTCCCGAACGTTTGCGATCGGACGAATCCGAAAACCGAATGGTCGGCTTCTTAAACAAAGTCAGGAACGCCGGACGCGTCCTTTGCAATTGCACCATTCGCACATTTTCCACCTGTTTCGGCCGAGGACGATCTACTGCAGATTTTAGCACATCGATGAGCTCATTCGTGATCAGCAGGGATAAGATCAGGCACGTGATGAACGCACGCGCTCTGAATCCGCCAAAAAAAAGCGCGCCCACTCCAATCGTGATGAACAACGGTGT
>QHOX01000026.1 GCA_003219465.1 Verrucomicrobiota bacterium
GATGCGTGTGACCAGCCAAGGCCGACCTGTTGAGGCGGACGACATCGCTTCGCGAATCCGGTTCAACACCGAGTTTGCCCAAAAACTCGCAGACGAGATCAAGCCGGGAACAACAGTGATCGTCACCGACCAGCCGGTAGTGCGGAATCCAACAGCTGACTCCACATATTTCGCAGCAAATTGAAGTCGATACTAAGAAAAGTATGATTCGCGCTTATCTCGCGCTCGCGGAGACGGCGATGGCCGAGCGCGTGAAGCAGGCCGCGAGTGATCTGCGCGCGAGCGCAAAGACAATGTTCGCGTCATGACTACGGCACTTCCCGCGCACAAGACCAAGATCGTCGCGACGATCGGCCCGGCGTCGGAATCGCCCGACATGCTGGCGCGGCTGATCCGCGCGGGGATGAATGTCGCGCGATTGAATTTTTCACACGGGATTCCTTCGAAACACGCTGAGGTCATTCGTCGGATCCGTGATGCAGCGCGTGAAACGGGACGGCGCATCGCCATCATGGCCGATCTTCCAGGGCCGAAATTGCGGCTGGGAGAAATCGATCCGGAGCCGATTCAACTTCTGCCCGGCACCCATTTCACGTTAACGAGTGAGGACATCGTTGGCGATACGCAGCGCGCGTCGACCAGTTTCGAGCGATTGCCGCGCGTAGTGAAGCCCGGCGACAGGATTTTTCTCAACGACGGTCTTGTGCAGCTCGTGGTCGAACGCGTGTTGGGCAACGAGGTGGAGTGCATCGTTGTTGTTGGCGGCGAGCTGGGTTCACGCAAAGGACTGAACCTTCCCGGCGTTGATCTTGGCATCAGCGCGTTTACCGAACACGACCGCGCCTGTCTTGAGTTCGCGCTGAAAGAAGGTGTCGACGCGGTGGGTCAATCGTTCGTTGAACGCGCCGCTGACATTCATGCCGTGCGCGCAGCTGCGGCGAAAGTCGGCAGGCAGCCCTTTATCATTGCAAAGATCGAGCGAGCCGACGCGCTCGCGCACTTGGACGAAATTCTTGCCGCGGCGGATGGCATCATGGTCGCGCGCGGCGATCTCGGAGTGGAAGTGCCAATCGAAGAGATCGCTTACACGCAGAAGCAGCTTATCGCGAAAGCAAATCTTGCGGGGAAACCCGTTATTACTGCGACGCAGATGCTCGAATCGATGGTTTCGAGCCGTCTCCCGACGCGCGCGGAGGCAACTGACGTGGCGAATGCGATTCTCGACGGCACCGATTGTGTCATGCTCTCCGGCGAGTCGGCGGTGGGCAACTTTCCCGAGGAAGCAGTCACGATGCTGGCGAAGATCGCGACGTTCACCGAAACACACCGGCCACCGAGGAGCTTTGCGATCCAACGCGACTTCGCACAGCAGAAGGCAACCACGACCGCTCGCGATCGCATGGCGTCTCTCGTCGAGCACGCACTGTACACGGTCCCATGCGATCTGGTGCTCGTGCCGACGCGTGGCGGCACGGTGGCGCGTGCCATCTCGTGTTTCAAACCGCCGGTGTGGATCGTCGCGCCAAGCCCCGAGTCTGCGGTATGCCAGAATCTCGCATTCTCCTACGGCGTGCATCCCGTGCATCTCGCGGAGGAACCAGACGATTGGCGTCAATGGACTGCGCTCTGGCTGCGCGAAAACGGAATCACCGCCGAACGGGTGATGCTTGTTGCCGGCCCATCGCCGCGCAACCCGAAGGCGAACTACCGGATCGAGTTGATGCGGCTGGACGCGGAGAACAGTTGAGAGGATCCATAGGACGAAGAGTCCAACAGGCGAAGCAGGACAAGATGAGCAGAAGCAAGCAGAATTGACGGCGAAAATTCCTCGTTCTCGCTGCTGCTTTGTGTGACAATCCGTGAAAGCGATGAAACTGCCGCCAGACGTTGAATTTCACGAAGACATTCGTCTCCTCATCTATAGACCGCGCGGTGTAATCGATGAGGCGGCTATTAAAGAAATAGTTTCCGTTCTCGAAGATCTTGAAGCCAAGTTGCAGAAACCGTTCAATCGATTTTCCGACACTCTGGGCGCTGATGAAGTTGAGCTGAACTTCAAATATGTCATTCAAGTCTCTCTCTGTCGGCGTCTCGCTTATGCGGGACATCCACCGGTGAAATCCGCGATTCTCGCCACCGATTCGACCATGATTCATTACGCGCGATTGCACGCCTTATTGACTCAGGGATCGCCGATTAACGTCCGGATATTCCAGGATCGGCAGGAAACAGCCGATTGGCTCAACGTGCCGATCGAACGGCTAACTGCCAAGGCAAAAGGTTCCAGTTACATCGATCGATCATGACTTCGACAGGGCCGACGCTTCCAGTGCGGTTGAATTTTAGCGCGAGTCTGAAGTTTTTGATCGCATGAAGCGGATCGGCAGATAAGATGCAAGGGAACCACAACGTCATTGGAAAGACGTTGACCTCAATCCTGCGTCTTTCCTAGCTTGCTGTTATGGCCACCAAACTGTTTCCAGTAGTGTTAGTAATCGGCCTCATCTTTTGGGTTGCGCGAGTTCAATCGCAGTTGCTGACTGGGACTCCGAGGGAATCCCCTACACTACCAAAACATCCCACACCCAACCCAACCCAGACTACCTCGCCTGCTGAGAGCACTACATCAGCTTCAGAAGCCGCATCGCCAGCGGCTTCGCCGAAACCGAAGCGCACTCGTAAAAAGGCAACGGCTGAGGCATCTCCTACTCCTACGCCAACTCCAGTCCCGTCGCCGACACCACGTAAATTCAGATTCCCACGTTTGTTCAAACCAAAGAGATCAGCGTCCCCAACTCCGGTGGGCATAAATTCAGGGCCTGCAACTGGAAGCGGCACTGCGGCAGGGGCCAATGCTTCCCCCGCGCCAGGCGCGTCGGATCAGCGAGAATAGCTCCGCGGTTCTCGAGTCCGGATTTCGTCAGGCGCAGCTGCGCAGCCGTTCGTCGTTATTGATCGCTGATCCGGCGAACGTCACACAATTGTAACTTGATCGTCCCCGGGGCCATCCCAAAAAGGTTGTAAGCCTTAAGTCCAATATTCTTTTAAGGCCGATGTGTGTATTTTTACGGCTCAGTCGCCATTTTCCAACGAACAAACAAAACCCGTAGCAAAAGAACCATGAATTATAAACCTATCATCAAATGGGCTGTCACATTGTGCGCAGCGTTTATCGCCGTCGCGGGGTGGGCAGCGGACCAGAAACCAAACATCGTCTTCATCATGGGCGATGACATCGGCATGTGGAACATCGGCGCCTACCATCGCGGCATGATGGCCGGACGAACGCCGAACCTCGACAAGCTCGCCAAGGAGGGCATGCTCTTCACTGACTACTACGCGGAAGCGAGCTGCACGGCGGGTCGGGCGAACTTCATCACCGGGGAGCTGCCGATTCGCACCGGCATGACCACGGTCGGACAGGCGGGTGCCAAGACCGGCATACCGGCGGAAGCATGTACAATTGCCACCGCGCTCAAAGCGCAGGGCTATGCTACTGGCCAGTTCGGCAAAAACCATCTCGGCGACTTGAATGAGTTTCTGCCCACTGTCCATGGGTTCGACGAATTCTTCGGGTATCTCTATCACCTCGACGCGATGGAAGACCCGGCGCATCCCAACTATCCGCAGGATCTATTAGATAAGGTCGGCCCGCGCAACATGGTTCATTCTTGGGCGACAACCACGGACGACGCCACCGTGATGCCGCGCTGGGGCAAGATCGGCAAACAGAAGATCGAGGACGCCGGCACGCTTTATCCCGAACGGATGAAGACGGTGGACAACGAGATCCGTGACTTCGCGTTGAAGTTCATCGAAAAGGCCAAAGCGGACGGGAAGCCGTTCTTCTGCTGGCTGAACCCGACACGCATGCACATCGTCACACATCTTGCCGACAAGTACGAGAAGATGCGCAACTCACAGAATGGCTGGTCGGAAGAAGAAGCCGGCATGGCCCAACTCGATGACGACATCGGTCTCGTTATGCAGAAGCTCAAGGATCTCGGCGTTGACGACAACGCTATCGTCGTCTTCACCACTGACAACGGCACCGAAGTCTTCACCTGGCCCGATGGTGGAACGACTCCGTTCGCGCAGTCGAAGGGGACAGTCATGGAAGGCGGCTTCCGCGTGCCGTGTATCCTGCGTTGGCCCGGCCACGTCCCGGGGGACTCGGTGCAGAACGGCATCTTCTCTGGCCTGGACTGGTTCCCGACCTTCCTCGATGCCGCTGGCAACCCGAACATCACCGATCAGTTGCTTAAGGGTGTAAAACTTGGCGACCGAACTTACAAGAACCACCTGGATGGCTACAATCAAACGGATGCCATCACCGGCAAAGGCCCGTCCGCGCGTCACGAAATCTTCTACCTCGGCGAAAGCACAGTCGGCGCGGTGCGTATCGACGACTATAAGTATCGTTTCATCGACCAACCCCAAGGCTGGCTCGGTGCCAAGCCGCACCTTGACGTGCCAGTCCTGGTCAACCTGCGCCTTGATCCTTTCGAGCGCCAGGGCTGGCCGCAAGACGGAACCAAAGAGGGGGCGCAGCAATACTTCGATTGGTTCAAGTTCCAATTCTGGCGCTTTGTCTTTGTCCAGCAGGTGATGGCCAAGGAACTCCAGAGTTTCCTCGATTACCCACCGATGCAGCGGGGCGCGAGTTTCAATCTTGACGCAGTCAAAGCAGAGATGGCGAAAAAGATGGCCGAGGCGGAGGCGGCGAGCAAAGGCCCCGTCCAGTAACGGAGTGAGTTTTGTGGTCCGATCCGGCCAGCGCGTTCCAATAGATTGGAGCAAATCAAGAAAGAAAGAGTTTGTTCAAGGGGCCGCGGAGTAAGTAGAAGGAAGACCATGAATAATTGGTCGGCTGACAAATCCGTTTGTCTCCTTTTGGTGGCAATCATCCTTAGCAGTTCCAGGACTCTTTTTGCTGGGCCGGAACCGCTTGCTACCGACGAAAAAGATTATTCTAAAGAAGTGCCGGTCGAAAAGAGCTGGTGCGAAACTCCGTCATTGTGGGAAGTCCGCATCGGTGCTCCCGGGTGGCTCGCAGGTCTGTCAGGCGAGAGTGGAGTCAAGGGTGTCGTCGACTCCGCGGACGTCAGCTTCGAGCAGTTGGTTAAACACCTGACGCATTTTCCTGTCGCGCTGTCCATCAACGCTCGCTATCGGCGCTGGGAATTCTGGGTAGATGGTCAGTACATTGAGGTGGGTACTTCTGCGACGTTGCCTGGTTTGCTTTTTACCGACGCAAATGTGCACATCAAAAACGCGCTAGCGGAGGGATTCGTTGGTTATCGATTGATCAATTGTGACAACGCAAACCTTACTCTATTTGCAGGCGCCCGGTGGACCTATTTGGAAGGCGATCTAAGCATTTTCGATAATGGCGATGCGCGGCTCGTCCGTCTCCGCGAGTTACTGGGAATCCGGAAGCGTTTGGATTTCTCAGATTCCATCGACTGGGTCGACCCCGTGATCGGTATGCGCGGGAGGCTGAAAATCTGGAAAGCCACAAAGATTTTTGCGGAAGGCGATGTCGGTGGGTTTGACGCCAACGCTGACACTGCGTTTGAACTGCGCCGCAAGGGGCGGACCATTATGCGAGAATCAGTGGACAGTACTGACTGGAGCTACCAGCTGGCGGGCGGGCTGGAATTTCAACTCACGCGTAACATTTGGACGCAGGTTGGGTGGCGTTACATGAAGTACGACTTCAGGAAGAACGGCTTCACGGACAAGAACGAATTGAACGGACCATTTCTGCAGACCGGACTGAATTTCTAAGAAAGCACGGCTCTCGCCGTACCTGGCCGCTGCTTCGATTCTCGTAGTGAACATTCAGAGTGAACAAAGGAGTGCCATGCACAAGATACTCGAGAAACTTAAGGAAGAATTTTTCGCCATCCTCCCGCCAACGATCTTTTTTTTCGTAATGCTGCACATCGTCACGTTTATCCGTGTGCTGATGGCTGAGGGCTCGCATTTCGTGCCTCTATCTACCATGTCGATTGCGATCGCTGCGCTGATCCTGGGCAAGGCGGTATTGGTCGCGGACATGCTGCCGCCGATCAATCGCTATCCGGGTAAGCCCCTCGTTTACAATATTGCCTGGAAGACGGCGATCTATCTATTCGTGGCCACCCTCATTCACTATCTGGAGCGGCTCATCGATTTCTCCCGGCAGGCGGGCGGCTTCGTCGCCGGCAATCAGAAGCTGCTCGCGGAAATGGTGTGGCCGCATTTTTGGGCGGCTCAGATTATCGTGTTCCTCCTAATCCTGGTGTATTGCACGGCGCACGAACTCGTGCGCGTGATCGGCAAGGAAAAGATGCTGCGATTGTTTTTCGGGCCAATGCCGCTGCCGGCATTCTGAGCAAAAATGACGCCTCCACTCAACTAGTCGATTTTTCCGTGAAAAGAATCGACATCGCGTTGGCCAACATGTTAGCCTCTGCGGCTAAACCAAAATAAATCTATGCTACACATCATTTGGTACATCATTGTTGGCTTCATCGTCGGTTGGATCGCACGCGCCATCATGCCGGGCGCGCAGCAGCTCGGTTTCATAATGACCACGCTACTCGGGATCGGTGGCTCGATCGTCGGTGGGCTGATCGGACGATTGTTCTCCAAACCGGAACCCGGTTCCTCATTTCATCCGGCTGGTTTCATCATGTCGATTATCGGCGCGATCATTCTGCTTTTTATTTGGATAAAATTAGTGGCCTGACGAGGCATTCGCATTTCTGAAGTTATTTCATTGACGGGCAAACAGTGCCCTCTGGTTCGGCGTTTCTCAGAGCCGGTAAGACCAAAGTCCTATTGCTGATGTGCCTTGCTTTTTTCAAGCTGTGTCGGGTAAGACTGTAACTTATGAACAAGTATATCGCGGAATTCATCGGAACGTTCTTTCTTGTCCTGACGATCGGCTGCACTGTGGTTGGCGCGGGTACGGGCGTGATCGCCCCACTGGCAATCGGGGCGGCATTGATGGTGATGGTTTACGCCGGCGGGCACATTTCTGGCGGGCATTACAACCCAGCGGTGACACTCGGCATTTTGATTCGTGGCAAAGTGCAACCAACCGATGTCGTCCCCTACATGGTGGCGCAGTTCGCCGGCGCGGCAGTCGCAGCCCTGATCGTCAGCAAACTTCTTCGGGCCGGTGTCGCTGTCACTCCAATCTCGCCGCATATCGGCCCAGCGCTGGTTGCGGAATTTCTTTTCACGTTTGCGCTCGTGTATGTGGTTTTGAATGCCGCCACGGCCGAAGGCACGTCAGGAAACTCATTCTATGGCCTGGCAATCGGCATGACCGTGATGACCGGCGCATTTGCCGTTGGGGATATTTCGGGTGGCGCATTCAATCCCGCAGTTGCTCTGGGCATTTGCATTCTCGGCATTTCTGATTGGAATAATATCTGGATTTATCTCCTGGCGAACTTCGCCGCCGGCGTGCTCGCAGCGGTGATTTTTCAGTTGATTAATCCGCTAATGCAAACGACCCCCATCGCAACAGAGGAGCCGCCCTACGAAACACCTGATTGAAAGCTCAACCACCAACTCTTCGGAATCATTATGAAACTAACAAAAAGTATTTCAATTATCGCTGTAATCTCCGCTTGTGTTGCCGCTTCACCGTTGAATGCGGCTACAATTCCTGCCGGAACAACGCTGACCGTAAGCACTGTTAGCGCTTTTAGCTCGAAGACTGTGGTAGGCAGAAGCTTCGAGGCGAAACTCGCTCAGGACGTTTCGATCAATGGAAGGGTTCTGTTGAAAGCTGGGAGTAAAGCGTTCGGAAAAATCGCGACGTCGCGTTACAATCCGCGGAAAAACGAACCGCTCACAGTGGAACTGACCTCCGTTTCAGTGAACGGCCGCAATGTCGCGGTGAAGACCAATGCGTTTCAGCCGGGTAGCCCGACCGTCACGGCGCGCCAGGCGCGGTATGGACATACCGCCGGCACGTTGGTCGTAAATCCCGGAACGTTGATGCAGTTTCAGCTTCTCCAGCCAGTGACGTTGTAGCTTTGCCTGGCGAGTAGCGCACGACTTGGAGCCGCTGTCGGCTGATACAAGCGGTATCGGGAAGCGATTGGAATTTTAGGCCTGCGGTTCCCTTGCTGAGCTATGCTCTTGGGTAAAGCCAAGTGTTGCTCATTGTGCGACCCTTGGTTCAGGTGCAGGCAGCCCGACACGGATGAGCTCTGAGAAATCTTGTGACGCGTTGGCGCGTTTGGCGCGAGCATTGATCAGGCTTCGCGCTTTGAGTTCGGCAAAAGGCAGGCCGCCGGTGACGAAAGCGCCGTGTGCATACATCATTTCGTCGGCTTTGCCGTTGAGCAGGATTCGCCAGTCCCACGGCACGCGTTCTTTGCTGGGATGCTGCGTGCGGATGCTCGTGGTGCAGTTGGCCGTGACGGCGTTATACCAGCGCGGCTGAGCGCGCAGCGTATTGAGGGAATGCACATATTCGAGGAAACGCTCGCGCGCGCGGTCTGGCGGAGCCGTGGTGTGATAAAGGTAGATGTCCTCATTGCGATAGTTGGTGCGCAGGCGGATCACGTCGCGCTCGTCAGCGACGAGGTAGATGAGTGTGTACTGCCGATAGAGGCCGCCGATCGCGGAATAAGTCTGGCCAACGGTCTTCCTGGTCTCGATGGAAAAACACAGCGGCGGGGTATCCGCAAATTGGAAGCTGACAATAGGATGCGCGATCCAAGGTGAACCCCAGTAGTCGATTGCAAGATCGATGCCGGTGATTTGCGAGAGCCGCACGGTGCGCGTCTCCCAGTGCGGCGTGTAATCGGTGTCAGTTCGGTAGTCGCAGTTTCGGACGTTGTGAAAAGTGAATTCATCGCCGTTAATATCCGCCCACGCCAACTGCGCCACGTCGGGTTGCCAGTTACCATCATTGCTCGGTTTGAGTGTGAGCCACCAGGCGAGCACCAGGACGAAGGCCAAGAAGACGGCACCGAGCTTTCTCACTGGACGGCGGAGAAAAACGATCGCTGTGATGACCGCGGCTGCGAACACCCACGAGACGACAGACTTGGCCACCGGAAAATCGTAGTGCAGCGCGCCGAACGCCCAAACCGTGCAGCCAAGCGCAATGACCCAGACAAACGTCCACACGATAGCCCGCAGCGCGCGACGAATCATTTCAACGGCCCGTTTCGCAGACGCATGGGAAGCATCATGATGGAGGAACTTCGCTGCAATGCAGGCAGCGAGTCGCCTGCATCAGCGAGACGCTTGAGCAACATTCGCCGCCGGCTTTGAGGTGCTCCTGATTCCAACATGCAGACGAAGAATCCGGTCTAGCTCAGCGATCGTTTGCGGCAGCTCGCACGACCCGTGTGGGCCGGGAACGATGAGCTCGGATTGCGCGCCATAGAGGTGAGAGCTCCAATAGGCGACGACACCATCACTGCAGGCCGGGCAGTGGTCTTTCCCGCGGTCGCCAATGATTGAGTGATAGGGAACGCTGATCGGTACGCTGTTGATTACTGGCAGTGCGGGGCTTGTAGGCTTCAGGCCCGTGATACTGTTAGGCAGACGCTTGGAACTTCCCGTCAGTTGCGCGAGATCCGCGCCTGTGAGCGAGTCCATTATGACTGCGGTCAGCCTCGTCGGAAGAGTAATCAAACTGATTCCGATTTTTCCAATTCCATTGCTGGCTATGTCGCTCCCGCGATGTGGAGTACAGATGAAGACAACACGCTTGATCCGCGGGTTCGCGCGAAATGTTGTTGCGCGAACAATCAAACTATTCCCCGAGTTTTCCTTGAAAATACTCTTGGCAACTTGCCCCAGACTCTTATCCCACATTGCTTCAGTGACTGTAACCACCTGGTCATGGGTCAACATCCCACCCATGCTGTGGCCGACCACTACGTACGGCTTATGGTTCGGGTAAAGTTGGTCGGCTTTAGCTAATTCTTCCCGCAATCGCAGCGCGGAATAGAGGATCGGATTGCCAGTCGGATACGCGAATATCCAGAATTGATAATGCTTGCGGATCTCCGGGTCGGCTTGGAGTCCATTAATCGTCTTCACCCAGGTCCAGGGTGTTGAGAAAAGACCGTGCACAAATACCACGGGAATTCGATCGGGGTCATACGGCTGGAGGAAATAAAGCCCGGTCGGTGCCGAATACTCGGTGGCCCTGAATCCACCAAGCAATCCCACTAACATGAGACTGCCCGGCGGCGGGAAATAACTGATTGGCGCCGAAAAATTCGCATTAAGAGGACGCACTTTTCCTTCAACAGTCGCGGTCAACTGCTTTGCCGGACGACGCAGCGCGAGCGTCGCGTTTGTTGCGTGAAAATCGAGCGTGGCCGTGACCGGCGCGGTGATCCCCCTCCGCGGCGCAAACTTTTCAGGTGGATCGACCTTTCGCACTCCTACCAGCGCGCCGCCGACACCTTCGTGAGTGTTCTCCTTCCTGATCAGTTTCTCTTTGATTGCATCTGCGGGCACAAACGAAGTGAAGTAATTCGGCGCCCAGACTGCATTACTCGCAGGTTCCAGCCGTAGATGATAAGTCGTGTTGTTGCCAGCGAGAGTCAGCGGCTGATTCCATAAGCGTCCACCTTCGCTGGAGCGCAGCAGAACGGTAAGTTCACCGCACGCCGCGTTATAGGTTTCACAAGCCGGTGTCCCAATGCCGGTCCCGAGCAATGGAGCGGTCATTGCGGCGGCCTGCAAATAATCGGCTGCTCGCTTTTCAACTGGGGCTCGCGCATGATACTCGCGGTCGGCGCATATTCGAGACCGCGCGCTGCCTGCGGGGCGGTCGCACAGCTGGCCAAGAAGGCGAGACACGTTACAGCGGCGATCAGGCGAATGGATACCTTCGCGTTTTCAAACCTCATAAACGTCGGGCGTGTTCAGATCGTTGGCGATGATAGCGAAGAAGTATTCTGCGCGCAGCAAGTTTTCTTATAAGACTTTAGGGCTACATGAACCGTCGAGAAATTCACGCGTATCGCTCGGCGTGGCCGTCCAACTGATCAAACAGGTTGCTCACGCATCATCGGATTTCGCACTGGAATAAATTGAAACCAGCCGGGCGATCAGGACCGCCACGTAAAGCAGACCCGTCATCGCTTCCATCGCCGCAAGCCAGCGCGCAGCCCGTGAAACCGGAGTGATGTCACCGTAGCCGACCGTGCTCACAGTAATGAAGCTGAAGTAAAATCCAGTGAATCCGTTCATCGATTGCGCGCCGCGATTAGTGTTGAAAGAAAAGGCCCCGCCAGGCGTCAACTGATCCACCAGCCAGTACGCGACCGTCCACATCAAGCCCAGCATCAGGTAAGCCGCGATGCTGCCACAGAGCACTTCCATATTCACCACAGGCGCGCGCAGAATGAAGTGCAGCAGATGCCCGATCACAAACGCCAACAGCACGAGTGCGCAGACCAGAAAAGCGGCAGGGTGAACCAGGTCCGGCCGAAGCTGATTGATCCATCTCATAGTGATAGCTGGAATTGCGAGCACGAGCGCAATGGCGAGGCTGCGCTTTCGATTGGCGACAGCAAACACCCCAGCGATCAGGACCAACGAAAACAACACCGATAGAATGAGATGCCCGCCTTCGAGTTCTTCAACGAAAGGCGCACCGATCAGGAGAACGGCGAGAGCAATGAGAAGTTGCACGGTCGAGAAGCGACGGAATCTGAGCCGCTTCACCACCGGGGTCATTGAATGTCTCGAATGCGTCGTCTGGTTCATTCAGTTCTGCAGTTTTCACTGCGACGCCCAAAGTGCCTGGTCACAGCGGCAGGAAGGTTCGACAGAAGTTCCCGTTTGACTAAAACGGTTGGGGTGCCGGCCCGCCCATGGGCCCCCACACTCCTTCGCCGCCTTCCCACAAACTCCACTCCATCGTCGCGTCCTGATACATCTCGGCGTCCTGGAGATCTTCTCTGGCGAGCTTCTTTTCGGTGCGGAGCTGTTGATAATCCTCGTACTGCTTTGGCCCTCCGACGTATGCCTGATTGTGAGCCGGATCCGGAAAGATGTAGTAGGTCTTCTTGCCCTTTTTGATCATGGTCACCTTGCCGGCCGGAAGATTTTGGAGCTTTTGCTTTTGGGTGGCCGTTTTGGGAGTGATGACCTTAAATCCGGAGGCCACCAGCATGCTCTCTCTGTTTTGCGTCGTGGTCTGCGTGCTGGCGCAGCTGATTAACAGTGCTGTACATCCAGCCGCGATACCGCTAAGGAAGAGGCGTGTTGTTGGTTTCATAAATGGTGATCTGCCGTGTTACCGAATTCGTCCGAGTTTTGCAATCCAGCGCTCAGGACCTACAGAATTAATAGCACCCCCATTTGTTCCTGCGTTCCTGGTTTCCTAATTTGCTTTTCTGTTTCTCGTGTCCGCTTCTCAATTGAAAACTCGCTCACTGCCCGCGTTCGCTCGCTCCTACCCTAGTCGTTTTACGTTGATCACTCGCACGGCCCCGTGCTTGCGCCAGCTACCTAGCTGCGTTGCCGTCTACCCGCGCGGTTCCCGCCCGCACGTGTTCTATCTCGCTCATCCCATTCGCTTAATTCATCCTTCTTACTTCTCACTTTCCCAAATACTTCATCTGCTTCGTTCCAGCGTCGCGGTTGTCATCCGGCCGCTCTTCAATCAATTCCTCAGCGGGCACAGTGTGAAAGGAAACAACTGCCCAATCTGCATTCGCGTCGATCACGGGGCGGTGCCATACATTCGTCTGGATTGAAATCCACCGCCGTTCCAACGGCGCATCAGGTTCGCTGACCAACACATTCGATTGCCATTTTCCCGGCCTACCAGTTTGCAGATCGCCGCTGCCTTCGAAGGACATCATGCGTTGATGACTGTTTGGATGCCTTTCGGCGCCTGTGTCCGCGCCTGCGCGCAGGACAAATACCCACGCAGATCGAATCTCAGGCGGTAGCGTCGTTGCGAAAACGTCCAGCGGAACTGGTTCCCAACTCATAAGCGCATCTTTTCTGCGAGCCAGTTGCTCGCGAACACGTACCACAACAGAACGAGTGTGCTCACGCACGCTGTCAGACCGCAACGCCGCATCGAGCAATTCAAGCCGCGAACGTTCTCCTGCCGTCATTTCGTGTATTCTTATTCCTTAATTCATTGTTATGAAACAGCTCGCGGTAATTAAATTTCTGTCCGCCGCAACCATCGTCTGCGCCACGGATCTTCCGATTACCCAGGAAGAGTTGGTCCGACGCACGCAGGAGCTTTACGATGCGGTGGTCCCCGGCAATCAGGTCCCGTGAAAAAATATTTCGCCGACGACTGTATCTTCGCCGACGAGAAGGGACGCGTTTTCTACAAACCAAAGCTGATCGCCGATATCACACCGCTTCCAGCCGGATACTCCGGCACGATTAATATCGAGAACGCTCAGAGCCGGATCATTGGGAACACCGCGATACTCAGTTACGACGCGGACGAGACCGAGACGATCTTTGGCCAAAATCTGAAAGCGCGTTATCACGTCACTGACACGTGGCTTCAACGCAACGGCAATTGGCAGATCGTCGCTAGTCAGGCACATCGTTACTATGAAGATCCTGCGGTGGGAGAATCCGACCCGAAAAAATTTGCCGACTTCATCGGCACGTACGAGCTGGCGCCTGGCCAAACGAGATCGGTCATAGTTGAAGGCGATAAGCTATTCGTTGAACGGAACGGAAAGAAGGAGGAACTGCTCCCGGAAACATCAGACGTTTTCTTCCGCAAAGGTACCGAAGGCAGAATTCTGTTCCGTTACGCTGCCACCGGTAGAGTCGACGCGCTGATCGACCGTCGCAATAACGAGGATGTCATCTGGCGCAAAATTGGAAAGTAAGAAGGAGGAAGTAGGAATTAAGAAGCTCTTTAGTTTCTTTCCTGCGTTCCTGGGTTCCTGATTAGTTTTTCTTAATTGAACCTCGCTCACTGCCCGCGTTCGCTCGCTCCTACCCTCGTCACTTTACGTTGATCACTCGCACGGCCCCGTGCTTGCGCCAGCTACCTAGCTGCGTTGCCGTCTACCCGCGCGGTTCCCGCCCGCACGTGTTCTATTTCGCTCATCCGATCCGCTTAATTCATCCGTCTTACTTCTTACTTTTCGGGAATGAGCACGATCTTTCCAAACGCTCCTGATTCCATTACCGCGCGATGCGCCTGAGGCGCGTCTGCCAGCGGGAAGTCTTTCCCGATCACCGGACGCAACGTCCCATTTTCCAAGCCGGCCACGAGCGCGGCGTGAATGCTCGCTAACTCTGATGGCGGCGTGTTCGGCAACGCCATTCCACGAACGTCGGCGTCGCGTTGCATCGTGTCGCGTGGATCGATCTCCACCTTGCCGCGGCTCCCGATGATCGCAATGCGCCCGCCCTTCGCGAGAATCGGCAAATCTTTCCCGAGATTCACGTTCGCGAGCAACTCCACGATCACATCAACCCCGCGCCCGCCGGTCGCTTTCATGATTTCTTCAAAGTGGTCAGGCACGCTGTGATCGAACACTTCGTGCGCGCCTTGCTCGCGCGCGAGCTTGCGTCCTTCGTCGCTGCCCGCGGTACCGAACACGCGCAGACCGCGAGCGCGCGCAAGTTGCACTGCCGCCGTCCCGACGCCGCCGCTCGCGCCGTGCACCAGCACCGTTTCGCCCGGCCTCGCGTCGGCGCGCTGGAACAATCCGCGATACGCCGTGGCGTACGGCGTGCCCATGGCCGCGCCTTGCGCGAACGAAACATTTGCCGGCAGACGATGAACCTGCTCCGTTTTGCACAACACAAACTCCGCATACGTCCCGCTGATCGATCCCGCAGTGTAAACGCGATCGCCCGCCTTAAATTCATTTACATCTGAGCCCACCTGCTCAATTACGCCCGCTCCGTCGTTACCTGGCGTGTAAGGCAGCTCTGGCAATCGCGCATAAGTTCCCGAGCGAATATAAGTCTCGACCGGATTCACGCCGATCGCGTGCATTCGCACGAGCACCTGACCGGCACCCGGCCGCGGCGCAGGCACTTCTTCCAGCCGAAGAACTTCCGGCCCGCCAAATTCTTTCACTTTGATTGCTTTCACAGTTTCTTAATTCTTCCTTCTCCCTTCTTCCCTTTCTTGGTGCACTCTGATTGCTTTCATTGCTTTTGCCCCATGTGCGTCTGATCAAACATCAAAACTGCTGACATTCGAGAAGCAGCTTCTCACCGCCAAAGTTTCCTGACGGAATGATTCGCACGATCCGCGGAGTGCGGGGAATAAGCTCACCGCCCGGTTGGATGTCCATGAGGCAGCGATCGTGCAGGTTCTGCGGGAGGTCCACTTCATAATTTTTCCTTCTGCCTTCTTACTTTTTTCATCGCACCTGGAAACAAAAAAGCCGCCGAGGCATTTCTGCGCCCGGCGGCTTTTGGTTGATAGTTTAACTTATGACAGTCCGAGGGAATCGAGCGTCGGCTCGTCGATCGCCGCTGTCACCGTGAGCCCGTTGTCCGTCTGATAAGCGGTGAGCGCTTCCCGAGTCAACGGTCCGAGCAACCCATCCACCTCACCTCTGTAATAGCCCATTTGCTGTAGCAAGGCCTGGGTGTCCGCGATC
Source organism: Verrucomicrobiota bacterium (assembly GCA_003219465.1). Classification (GTDB taxonomy): domain Bacteria; phylum Verrucomicrobiota; class Verrucomicrobiia; order Chthoniobacterales; family UBA10450; genus Udaeobacter. The sequence continues at coordinate 15,603 of QHOX01000026.1, forward strand.
ACCTGGTCCGGCGGTTCAGCGCGTTGACCGACATAAATTGGCCCATCATAGGCATAATACTGAGTCGAAGGATTGTAGCCCCACGCTGGGAACCAGTAGCCATTGTTGAAGAAGTAATACCCCCCAGCGATTAGCGTCACAGTCGCGTAATGCGAATGATACCAGCCCGCATCGTGCCATTCCGGATGATACGAACGGAATACTTCGTATTGGGTACCCTGCCAGTGTTCACTTCCTTCAATCCGATGGTTCTGGTTGAAAGTAACCGTTTGAACCTGCTGCGGTTTCGGTTGTGCACGGAAGCTCGCGTGCTGCGTTTTGACCTGCTGCACCTGCTGCGGATCGGGCTTCTTCGCCTTGGCCCCGGCATTTGCCTGCGGGTTTTGCTGGCCGGCTACGGAAGTTGCGCCGGCTTCAGTCGCGGGCTGCTTCACACCTTGACCTCGCTTGCGCTCCTCAACTTGCTGCTTCCCACGGTGCGTCGGCATTCCCGCTGGCTGACCTGAAACATCAGTCCCCGTCGCGGGTGCATTTGCAGATTCCTCGCGCGCCCGAGCCCTTCGGTTTTTTCCGGCCCCGGGCTCATTCGTCGCTTCGCCAGTCGATTTAGTCGGGACATTAGTTTCCGGGGCGTTCGAAGGTCCGTAGCCCGCGTGCGTTTTTTGTCCCTTTTCAGCGCCCGGCTGATTCGTCGCAGCGCGCTGGTTCGTCGCGCCGCGTTCCTTCATTGCGCCGGGTTGCCTCCCCGGTCTCTCCTGAGGCTTGGCCGCGTTCACGCCGGGTTGTGCTTGAGTCGCGTGCGCTTTTTCCGGGGCGCGCTTGCCCTTTGATGGTGACTGCTGTTCCACTGGCTGCTGTGCCAACGCGGCTCCGGCCAATGCCAGTGAACAGCCTATAAGTAGACTGCTAAGTTTTTTCATAATAATCATGTTTAGTCGTTCAATGTCCGTGATCTATTCAGGCGCTTTGTGGAATTCCGCTCAGCTGCCTGAGGGAGACGCCGTTACATGGCATCGATCACGTACTCACATTTCGTGCGATCGCTGACATTTGGTTCCCTCCCGCGTGCGAATTCAAAATCCGAGTCAGCAAAGAGTTAATCAGGAAACCTAGGAAGTTAGGAAAAAGAATGAAGGAAACTCTTAGTATTTTTTCCTAAATTGAACCACGCTAAATCTGAGTCCTCTGCGCTTCGATCTCTCTGAATTTTCCTCTCAGCTTAAAAATTCCTGCCTTCCTGGCTTCCTGATTAGTTTTCCCTCCTTCTTGCTCCTTCCCTTGTCTGTTTCGGTAATCCCTTCCTACTTCCTACTTTCCTCGTTTCCTGCTTTCCTGATTCGCTTTTCCGGTTTCCGCGTTTCGGCGTAGCTTCCCGCGTGAAGCTTTCGCTCACCGGAATCATCCTGGAAGAACTGGCGGATTTTCTCCGCGAACGCGGCGCGCCTTCCTATCGCGCGAAGCAGATTACCGACTGGATCTACAAAAAACGCGTTGCCTCCTTCGACGCGATGACCGATTTACCTAACGAGTTGCGCGCTGAGCTCGCAGCGGAATTTGACATACCAAAGACGGAAGTGGTCCGCGTCCTTGGCTCGCAAGACACGACGCAGAAATTTCTTTTCCGTTTACACGATCAAAACCTGATCGAGTCGGTCCTCATTCCAGCGTCGCCCGCACTTTATGGCCAACCCTCAGATCGCCGGACAATTTGCGTCTCTAGCCAGGTCGGCTGCGCGTATGGCTGCAAATTTTGCGCCAGCGGACTGGACGGCTGGACGCGCAATCTTGACGCAGGCGAGATCGTCCAACAGCTCATCGAGATAGAAAAGAAGAGCGAAAAAAAAATTGATAACGTCGTCTTCATGGGCATGGGCGAGCCGCTCGCCAACTTAAAAAATGTTCTGCGCGCGATTCGGATCATCAACGCGCCATGGGGCTTCGGCATCGGCGCCCGCCACATCACCATTTCCACCAGCGGACTCGCGCCGCAAATTCGCGGGCTGGCCAACGAATCCACGCAGTTTCGTCTTGCCCTTTCGCTACATGGCGCAACCGACGAAGTGCGCGGCCGGATCATGCCGGTTAATCGCAAGTATCCACTAAAAGTCTTACTCGAAGCTTGCGATTACTATGTCGCTAAAGAAGGAAGGGTAGCGTTCGAGTACCTCCTGATCGCCGGCATCAACGACACCGAAGAGCAGGCGCGCGACCTGGCCA
>QHOX01000027.1 GCA_003219465.1 Verrucomicrobiota bacterium
GACTGAGACGAATTTTTCTGAAAACTCATCCGAAAGAAATTCCATGTCGGTGAACGACGTCTCTCGACCGAGCTTGCGGAAATGATCGACTATCTTGTTCTTCAAAATGCCGACCAGCCAGCTCCGTTCAGACGAACGGCGGCCAAATTTCTCGTAGCCGCGCACGGCGGCGAGAAAGGTTTCCTGCACCAGGTCTTCGGCGATTTCGGGTTTGCGGACTCGCACTAAAGCGTATCGGTAAAGACACTCGCCATGGTCGTCTACCCAACGTGATGCTGCTACCCGAATGTCGGAGGCACTCATGACGGTGTTGCGACCTTCCTAAATGCCGCCATCGAGGACCTAGTCCGGTCGCATTTCGTCAGCAGCGTTTTTGTTACTCGGGCGATTTGCAGCGCCGCGAGAGGGAACAAAAGCCAGCGAGCAATTTGCCAACGCCCTTTGCCTGCGATCGATTGATGATACATAAGTAGCGCCGCGGCTATATAGGCGAGGCGATGAAGCAATTTCCAATTTTTTCCGCCGAGCGCGCGGATCGACCAATTATTACTCGTTAGGGCCAGGGCGATTAAGATAGACAATCCCGCGGCTCCAAACCAGATGAATGGTTTAGATAAACTGCGTTCCAAGTCATCCAGGTCCCCTTCGTAAAGGACGTGACACGCAAAATGCAACAAGCCATAAACGCACGCACTCACGCCCACGACGCGGCGATGCCGATTGAGTGCCCCAACGACACGCGAGCGCGGAAACAGGACACGTAGTGGACTGAGTGCCAGGACGGCTCCCAATGTCCAGATGGCTATTTCTCCACTCTGGTGCAGCAGCTTTTCGACCGGATTCGTGCCGAGACCGCCGATGAGCGCAGGAATAACCAGTAGCCAAATCCCAACGCCAACGAATATCGCAAGAGCGAAGAGTTTGTTTGCCAGAATTTTGACAAAACAATTCATCTTGATCGTCCTCAAAAATTCTTCCGCAAATCCATCCCGGTGTAGAGATGCGCGACTTGTTTTTCGTAACCGTTGAACATCAGGGTCGGTTGTTTGCCTGAAAAGAATCCGGCGCCGATCATGCGTTCGCTCTTTTGGCTCCACCGCGGATGATCGACATTCGGGTTCACGTTGGCGTAAAATCCGTACTCGTTAGGGGCGAGCTGATTCCAAAGTGTCTTTGGCTGCTCGGCCACGAACTCGATCTTCGCTAACGATTTCGCGCTCTTAAATCCGTACTTCCACGGAACAACGAGACGAAGCGGCGCGCCGTTCTGGTTGCGTAACGGTTTGCCGTAAAGCCCGACTGCGATAAACGCCAACTCGTTCATCGCCTCCGGCAAAGTGAGGCCTTCCGTGTAGGGCCATGGAAAATCATGGCTCCGTTGTTCGGGACAATTCGCGGGATCGAAGAACGAACTGAACTTTACATATTTCGCCTCGGGCTTCGGCCGCGCGAGATCGACAAGTTTCGCCAGCGGAAAACCGTCCCATGGGATGACCATCGACCAAGCCTCGACGCAACGATGTCGATAATTACGCCGCTCCGTCGGGCCAAGAAGCTGAATCAACTCGTCGACGTCAATCTTACGCGGGTTTGCGCATAATCCGCCGATCTCGATGGACCACGGCCGCGTTTTCCAACCGCGATTGGCCTGATCTTTCGGCTGGTCGTTCGCAAGGCCCCATTCGTAAAAATTATTGTAACTCGTGACGAGGTCTTCGGGCGTGAGTTTTACGCCGTCGAGTTTGAATACGGGATTAAGCGAATCATTCAGGTCTGCCGGTTCAGCCCGAATCGCGGGCGGCAAGAGGGCTGACGCAGCAAGGCCGAGTCCAAACACGCGCAGAAATTCCCGGCGTCGGAGGTAGTACGGTTCCGGCGTTACTAGGGAATCGGCCAGGTCCCATGAGCGATGCGCACAGTTCGTGCGCGGCTTTTCTCTTTCCACAGTGATATGTCGATCCGAGGCGCAAAACCTTACGACGCGGGCAAGGTCAGAACCCCTATTGCGGGACCAGCATGCCAGTTACAGGGGCCTGATTGTAAGGAATTACCGTGGCACCCCGACACATCTGGAAACCTATGATTACGATTCGCCAAGCCAAAACTACCTCGAAACCTACGCTGGTTTGCGTCGACGCCACTTTGAAGACGCCCAGCAGTGTTTACACAATTTCTTCGGAAGATGCGATGACCGGTCCAGGGTCATCTTTTTCTGGCGCCCTTTTTGGCGCTATCTCTTGGCCGGTTTCGCGCTTTCGTCTCGCAGAGGGACTGCTGCTGGAACAGCAAATGTTCCTGCCGCATGATGAATCAGCCGTCGCGATATCGTGGTCGCTCCGGGGCGACACAGCTATCGATGCGCAGCTTGTGGTGAAACCATTCTTTTCCGGTTGCGCGCCGCGCTCGTACCGCGACGTCGGCTTCCACTTTGACTCCGAGGACAACGGCGGGCGACTCACTTGGCTACCGAATGTGCGAGGGCCAAGAGTGTTTGCCGATACCAATGGCCAGTATCACGACGAATCAGTTCGGTTGTTCGATTGCTTTTGCGAGCAAGCGGCAGCTTCGGCTTCAGCGGGAGATGTGATCACGCCGGGACGTTTTCAATTTGAACTGAGCAGGCGACCCGCGGTTCTGATCCTCTCGATGGAAGAGCCTGCCACTATTCAACATAACCAGCACATTGGTATTTTTCTGGCAGGCCTAATGCAAGAAAACTCCCCCGCCAGAGCCGGTTCGACGATTGCGGAGAACGTCGGGCTGGAAACTCAGCACCTAGGAATCGCGTGATCAACTCTGAAACGTATTTGGCCTCAGCGGTCGGCTATGCGAGACACGCCTGTCGAGCGCTGCCAATCTCATTAAGCAGTAATCGGAAAATTAACCGAGCGCTCCGAGCGGCTTACCGAAAGTTTGACCGAACCCGAGAGACTCGAAAACTCTTGCGAAAGCATCTTTCCCGATAAGCGTTGCGGCTTCTGAATCGGTTCGTGTACTAGAAATTGTGCTAGAATGACGACGTTTTACTCGTCGAGCGTGAACGCGATACTGACCGTGCAAAATCGCGTTTTCCTCTCGTAAATCGATTGTTTTTTGAAATGAAAAGGAACGTTTTGAAAGCGATGATTTCGCAATCCTAAGTCTGGCGCCGTTTGGCAATTTCGGCATCTTGGCATTGTTCCAGGATAGCCGTGGAACGCACAACTTTCCATCGGACCGATCGAGCTTTCGATTCTATCGCTCGCTGCGCGCCATAAATGTATTGCTCGCGCCGCTGTGCTCCACCTTGACTGTGCTCGCTCCGCGAATGGGAGTCCGTATCGGTTCGCGTTGGAAGAACATTTGCCATGTCCATCTAGCGAGTCCGCAGCATGTCATTAAGGGCCGTAAGCTTTCAAATGCACGACGCCGATTTCACTGCCAAATACTGCCATTATCGCCGAATTTCGGGGAACATTGAGGGTTGCGAACGGCCGTCGAACACCCTATTCTCCTGGGGAATTATGACAAACTCCCGATTCCTCTCGGGGTTTGTAATCAGCAGGTCGTCGGTTCGAATCCGACTGCCGGCTCATCTACTTTGGAGAGGGATAATGACCACGTTCGACATAGCGCTTGGTTTCCCCATTCACATAATGGCCATAGGCGATGTAGCGCTTGACTTCCCCATGCGGGCCCACGACCACCCAAAGTTCCCACGCTCTAACCTGCGTACCGCCCAAAGCCGGGCCAATGACTGGAATGTAATTTTGAGCTCTGATAGGGCTTATGTAAAACCAGTCAAGCGCGATCTCTCCTGGTGGACAGGCCGTTTTTGTTGCGGGCGGGCCGAAAGCGCTAACAAGATCCTGTTCGGTCGTCCAACCCGGTCTGATTTGGTTGACCTTCTCTTGTGTAATGGCGTGGCCCGCCGTTGCGTGACTCGTTAGGCAGGCGAGCATTACCAATGCGAGTATCGAGTTGATAGAGTGAGCTGTTTTGTTCATCAGATGAATTGCCATTGCGATACAGTTTTGCCAACGTCCTTTTCCAGAAATATGAAATTGATACAGGTTTGTCGAGATTGGAAATTCGGAATTCCAGCTCTTTGAACTCGCGCGCTACTCTTGCGCTGCGATCACATTGGCCGCCCCGCTGCAACACCAGAAGTTCTTCGCCTTCCCGGCTATCGCTTTTTCTTCTTCAGCCGCGAAGCTCATTTAATTGCGCACTGCGCTGGCGAAGCGTTGGAGATAAATTCGTTGCAGATCTTCGGCGCTGAGTCTTGCCGGGCCGAGATCGAACTCTACTTTTTCGATCGTGCCCCTGAAATACTTCGGCAGAATCTTCGCGTATTCGAGCTTCGGGACGACTGGCAAACCGTTGTCGGTGCCGATGTCCATGCCTTCGTAGGAAGCGAACCGGAACGGCACGCTATGCTCCATTTTCAATTCGGCCTGTTGTTTCCCGTTGATAAAAAGCCGTGCCGTGCCGCCGGTACCAAACTCGCCGGGTTTATCGGCGGTGAATTCGTAACGCACATTGACTTTTCCGGCGGGCACGGAGTCGCGCGAACTGATGGTGTCCAGTTTCAAGCCTAACAAGCTGTAGGTGTGCTTGAGATGCCCGTTTTCGACGTAGAGCGAAAAGCCACCTAGAAAACTGGACTCAGCCACGATCACGCCCGCTACTCCGGGGCGCAATCCAAGCGCGCCTGCTCGTCCCGGATTGTCTACATCCGCGCTGATGCTGTAGGAACGATTGTAGATCGGCGGGATCATGCCAGAAGAAATGTTTTCAGTTCCGTTGTAGTAAACGAATTTCGTCTGGTCCGGTACACCTTTCGGAAAACCCCATACCGCCGCCATCTCTCCGAGTAACGGCAGCACCTGGTATTTCTCCGCCTCTGACCAAAAGAGCGCGGTCAACTCGCGTACTTTGTCAGGATACTCATCTGCAATGTTGTCGGCCTGCGAGAAATCCTCGTCGAGATTGTACAACTCGCATTTGTCTTGATCGGGGTTCCACTTGCCAGGTGCGAATCGCGCGAGTGTTTCGGGATCGATCTTCCATGGGATTCGGTCCAGTCGCCAGCATGCGAGCCAGCCGTCCTTGTACAACGCGCGATTTCCCAAAATCTCGAAATACTGTTGCGTGTGCCGCGACGGCGCCTTGGCGTCATCGAACGTGAAGAGAAAACTCACGCCATGCATAGGCATCTGTTCCACGCCGTTAACTAGTTTTGGCGCAGGCAGGCCGGCGGCTTCGAGAATGGTTGGAGCAACATCCGTGCAATGCGTGAACTGACTGCGCACGCCGCCCTTGTCCGTGATGCGTTTTGGCCAGCGAATCACCATCGCGTCACGAATACCGCCGAGATGTGATGCGACTTGTTTGCCCCATTGAAACGGCGCGTTTCCAGCCCATGCCCAAGCTGCCGCGTAATGCGGCGCCATGTCGGGGCCTCCCCATTTTTCGAGGCCGCCGTAAGCTTTGATGGCTTTCAACTGTTGATCGGCTGTGAGCGGGACGCCGTTGAGGGTGGTCATTTCGTTGAACGTTCCCGTCTCGGTGCCTTCCATGCTCGCGCCGTTGTCGCCAAAGATGTAAAAGATCAGTGTGTTGTCAGCGAGGCCCATGTCCTCAATCGCTTTCACCACGCGGCCGACAGCGTTGTCCGCGTTCTCCTGATAGCCGGCATAAACTTCCATCTGGTGCGCATACAATTTCTTCACATCGGGCGGAATGCTGTCCCACGCGGGGAAGGCAGGGTCGCGTGGCGTAAGTTTCGCGTTCGCGGGGATCACGCCCAGTTGCTTCTGACGCGCGAACGTTTGTTCGCGCAACTTGTCCCAGCCCTGATCAAACTTGCCTTTGTATTTATCGCTCCATTCCTTCGGCACCTGATGCGGCGCGTGCGTCGCGCCCGTTGAAAAATATAGGAAGAACGGTTTGTCCGGCGCCTGTGCTTTCTGACCGCGAATCCAATTGATCGAGTGCTCGACCATTGCGTCATTGAAATAGAAATTCTTTTCCTTCGGCACGCCGATGATCGTGTTGTTCTCCGTCACCACCGGATCGAACTGGCCGGTTTCGCCGCCGAGAAAGCCCCAGAAATAATCGAAGCCGAGCGCGTTCGGCCAGCGATCGAAGGGCCCTGCTGCGCCCTGTTGGTTGTCGGGTGTCATGTGCCACTTGCCGATCGCAGCGGTGTTGTAGCCGTTGCCCTGAAGAATCTTGGCGATAGAAGCCGCGCTGGTAGGCCAATTTGTGTTGTAGCCGGGCCAACCCCCAGGGACTTCAGCAATCGATCCAAATCCTACCGCATGATGATTCCGTCCTGATAACAGCGCTGCGCGCGTGGGCGAGCAAAGTGCTGTGACGTGGAACCGATTGTAACGCAGTCCTTCCGCCGCCAGTTTGTCGAACGTCGGCGTAGCGACAGGCCCGCCGAAGGTCGACGGATTTCCGAAACCCGCGTCGTCGATCAACACAAGCAAGATATTGGGCGCACCGTCCGGCGCTTTCACCGGTTGGGTAAACGAGGCTACCGAGCCTTCGAGCGTTCGTTTCGCTACGCCTTCAAACGGCTGCGGCGGACGCGGCAGAACGGTTCGATCCCATTCCGTATCTGAAGCCGCGATTGATATTGATTGAGTTGTGACCGCGAGTGCGATCGCGCTGAAGTAGATGATTCCTTTGCGCATATTGATTCCCCTCCGAAGTCGAAGAGGCTATACAATGCATTTTGAAAGCACACGCCAAAACCGCGCAATCAATCACAAAGTTCTGGAGGATGTCGCGGCTGTATTGCGTTGGGCGCACCCAAGACGCCGCTCTAATCGTGCATCTGGATTACAGCGCCCGAGTCGTCCAACACGCGGATAATTGCTCGCTGCGACCGGGAGTGCGAGCGGTACTTCGCGTACGCGATCGCGTTGCGGACCGCGTCGGGCCCTGCATACCAGATCGGGCCGTATCGAAACAGCTCACTGATTAGATCAAAGCCATCTTTGCCCTCGCGCGGACGAACCTCGTAAAGGTCGTGACTGGCCATCAACCCAAGGCTGCTCTGTCCCGTACGCTTGGTTTCCATAGCGCTCATCTTGCAACGATTTTGCGGCGATAAAAGGGACATTTCTGTTACTTTTTCGAGACGCCGATGCCCACCTTCCGCTTCGTCGGTCTCTGAAACTGGCTGATGAGACGGCGCTTTGCGAACCCGGTCGGCTATTCGCGGCATCCAAAGCAGCGTCGCACTCGAGGGCCACAGGTCCGCACACTGGACGGATTCGTCCTGCGGCGAACCGGCGACGACAAAATTTGTGACTTCGCTCTTAGCGCGAATCCGGGTGGCGCAGATAAAGCGCTTTGCCCGCCGTGTCAATGACAGCGAAATTGGTTGAGAGATAATCCTGGCCGAGCACGCCTGCGTTAGATTCCGTCTTCGATTTCGAGAGCAGAACCTCCCCGGATACGTGCGCTACTACGACCGCGGCGTTTGCGAGTTTGAAATTGCCAATCGCCAGTTCCTTTACGGCGGTGCGATTTACTCCTTCTACTAAGCCGCCGGCGCCCCCCGCCCCGTAGCCGGCGAGCGCGGTCACGCCGGTTCCTGATTTCACCGCGACTTGCGTGTCGACGAGCGTGTTCGCCGAGCCGGTATCCACGATGAATTTGGTCTCGTGGCTGTTCAGAGCGCCTTCAACATCGAAGTGATCATTCGCATTCAGCCGCATCGGGATTCGGCTGAAGCCGCGAGTGACCAGAAAATTCGCGAGACTCTGGCTCACCGCAGAGCTTGGGCCGTTTGGATTGATGTAAAGCATTTGCCGTGAGCAATCGATGATCATTCCGAACTTGACCATCTCACGCGTGCCAAGCACGCCGTTGAGATGGGCCATAGCCTTGGAATCGGCGATGTGCGACCCGGTTGCGGCAGCGCTGCGCTCCGGATTCATGCCGGACAAATCGGCGATTGCCACGGGCACATTCGTCAGCATGCAATTACCCATCGCGATGCTTTTCACTTTGCTGGTGCCATAACGTTCCCAACTGCGGCCAAACAAGCCACCAACACTCGAGTCGGTCTTTTCCATAGTGAGACCGAATGTATTGGTGCTGTTGCGATCAATCAGCGTGTTGGGCGATCCGGTATCGATCATCAGCGCGCCGTGACGATTATTGATGGAAACCGGAACGAAGAGATGATTACCGTAACGTCGCTCCAGCTTCGCGCCGGCGAGCCCTTGTTTCGAAAGGACGCCAGCAAGGGTGCCGCCGGCTTGTCCATAAGCGCGAAATGGCGTCAGTAGCCCAAGGAAGAAGATTAAGACTAACAGTTTCTTCATGCCACGGTTCTAGAACAACGTGTTTGCTTCGTCGAGTCCCATGCGAATCCCAGCTCTACAGTGCGAGCGGCAGATTTGCCGGTTTCTTGGAACAACAACTGAGGCATTACTTGGAGAAATTTCCCGCTAGACAACTAAACGATCGCTCGCGTGAGCGCAGCGACGTGAGCGTCGAAGACGCTCTTACGTGGCTACCCCGCTTGGATTCGAACCAAGAATAACGCCTCCAAAGGGCGCTGTGTTACCGTTACACCACGGGGTACGGGATCCGCAGTTTAGATTCGCGAATTTCGCCTCCGGCGCAATTCCCAAAGCGTATTCGCATAGTGCCGAAGCGGTCGACGATCCGGAGATCAGATGTTTCGAATGCAAACGCCGAGCAACTCGCCGCCAAAATCACGGTTGAATCAACGTCGGCGCAGCCAGATCGTAGTTGTGCCGCGGCCGACGAGGCCGATTATGGATCGTACAACCTTTCTCAAGAACTACCGCATCCGTCTTACATATGACGGCAATCCGTATGAACCTGATCGCAGCGGACCGGCAATCAGCTACGAAGCGGTGGATCAGAGGACGGCTGAGCCGGTTTCGGTAACACTTATCCCGACCGAGAGCATCGATCGGTCCGAGCGGGAGCAATTTGAGGAGAATGCGTCGGCGGCGCAGAAGCTGCGGCACGCCAATATCGCCAAGGTTTTGGATTTTGGACGCGAAGGCGACGATTACGTTTACGTCTCCGAGCGCCTCGCGGGCGAGACACTCGCATCGTGGGTGCGCAGCCACGGCCCGATGCCGGCTGACGCCGCTTTACGCGTCTCCGAGCAAATCGTGAGTGTCTTGTCATCGGCCGGTTTTCACAAGCTGCCGTATCCATCGATTCAGCCCTCCGACATCATGCTGGTTCCGGGGCAGACTGCCGAAGGCAGTTGGCCGTTAATCAAGGTGACGAACTTTGGCTTGCCGGCACTCATGGCTCGTCCCGAGCCTCAAGCACTAGAATCAGAGACGCCTCAGCAAGCTGCCTCGGGACAGATCAGCACTCATCAGCAATTCGGCCAGCCGACGAGGGACATCGGCTCGGAAATCTATTCACTCGGTGTCACACTCTATTTTCTGCTAACCGGCGTTGCGCTCTCGGCTGAGGCGCTCCAGCACGGTCCCAAGTTTTCCGGATTTCCAAAGCCGTTGCGAGTCTTGTTAAGCCAGCTGCTGCATCGCGACCCCGATCAGCGTCCAAAGGACTTGCTGGTTGTGACGGAAATGATCCGCGAATCGCTCGGTAAAATCGAGCGCCGACGTGCGTTGTCGGATCGATACGGTATCCCGTTGAGGACAACTGTTCTTCGGCGGAGAGAAGCTCGGCCGCGTCGCTTGGTGCGAACCGCGGTCGCCGTCGCCGCACTGTTGGTGTTAGCAGCGCTAATTGCGCCGGTGGTCTTCCCGGAATCGATCGGCAAAATGATTCGTGGTATCCGCGAACGAAAACCAATTGGCGTTCTGATCGGAGTGCCGGAATCTCTGGCACCGGGAGTACCTCAAGCATCTCAGAACCCGGCGGCCACGGCTCCCGCCGTTGTGGCATCGCAGCCAGTTAACCCGATTGTCGCGCCTCAAACTGAGACGCAAACGAACGCCGCGAGGAGTCCGAATCCGTTTCACGTTGCACCGGGCGATGTTCAGCAGGCTCAAGTCGCAAATGCTCAATCGCCGGCAGTTCCTTCAACCGACACGGCCGTAAACGCCGCGGGAGCGACGCCCGACGGCTCTGTTTCTGCCGCTGCGACCATGAACGCGAACTCATCAACGCAGGCAAACGCGGAACCGCCCCCGACCACTGCCAGTGAGTCGAGTTCGCAAAGCAAAAAGAAGTCTGTCGCATCGACATCCAGACGAGCCCGTGCCGGTCAGAGTTCGGAGAATTCGTCACGGGGCCGCAGTGGTTCGGTGCGCAGCCGCTTCGTGGGTATCACTTCTGACGGGCGGTTGATCCTTCGTCTGCCTTCGGGGCGGACTGCAATCGTCGCGCCCGATGAAGAATTCACGCCGCGCCATCGAAGCCGGGTTTTAATTGACCGCGACCAGACGTTCGGTCCGCCGCCCGGATCTGGACCAGATTATTTCCCGGACGACTGACAATTTCGCTGCACGATGCGGGTGCATGCGGCGGCCTGGGTAAGCGGCAGCCGCCGAAAAATTTATCAAAAAAAAACTTGCCATGGCTTTTGATTTCCGGCATACCTCGCGCTCGTGCGGAGACGACCAATCTTCTTAGCAGTGGCAACTGCATTGGTTTCAGTGGTTTTCAGCACAGGCGCACGCGCGCAGGCGCTGGCGCCGTCCACGTTAGGCGGTGAAAGTCGCACCGAGGGAACCACAAGCGACCTGGTGCAAGTGATCACGGCGAAAAGCACGCCCGCGATTGCCAAAAAGACGAGAAAACTCGTGAAAGAATCGGTGCGCACGAGCGCTGAAAAGCCGATATCGCTGGCTGCACAAAAAGCGACGCAATCAATCGCGAAG
>QHOX01000345.1 GCA_003219465.1 Verrucomicrobiota bacterium
AATCGCGAGAGATCGCCGCCGGAAAATCCGATCCAATCGAAACGTTGTTCGACCAGCTGCGGATGCGCCGATTGGCGGACGAACAGCGCGCTACCTTTGCGAAGCAAGAGGAAGCGGCGCAACAGCAGGTCGCCCTCAATCAGGCTAAGGCGAAAGCCGAACGCCAGACTGAGCTGACTCAGAGCGCTATTGCCGTCGAGATCGCGAAGAACCGTGGTCAAGCTGAGTTCGCGGAAGCGGAACAGTTAGCGAAGAAACAGGTGACGCTCGCCGAAGGTGAAGCACGAGCCAAGGAGCTGATCGGCAAAGGCGAATCTTCAAGGATCGCGCAGGTTGGTTTGGCCGAGGCGGCGGTCACACTGCAAAAGGTCAGCGCTTATCGTGATCCGCGTCTGTACGCGTTGAATGTTTTCGCGGATCAATTCTCCAAGAGCGTTCAGCCCCTAGTACCAAGCAGGCTGTTCATAAGCAATGCGGGCGAAAGCCAGGCCAGGGGAAGTGTTCTCGAAACACTGCTCAGTCTGATCCTGAGCGAGAAAGCCGGGATCAACCTCCAGGAGAATGCCAGTACCTCGAAGCCGATGGAGGATTTTATCCGGCAATTCACTGGCAGCGGCTCAGCTGGCAACGGCGACCCGTTGAAGAGGGAGACCCCTGCTGCCGCTGAGAAATCGGCATCCCGCTAAATTAGAGAAGCAAGTCGTCTCGCACTCGGCGCGTCCGGGTGCGACCGACCTCTTCTTGGCGGCTTTATCTACGCGATTCCAACATTAGTCATTTTGTCTTGCGGCCTTTTCCAAGGCGGCAATCTCGATCTTGTCCATATCCATCAGCGCGTTTATGACGCGCGCTGCTTTGGCTTTATCGGGATCGACCAACATATCGCCGAGAAAGACCGGGTTGACCTGCCACGAGAGACCGAATCTGTCTTTGACCCAGCCGCAACGCCCAGTCGATCCGCCGTCGGCGGAAAGTTTCTCCCAGAAATAATCGATCTCGTCCTGGGTCTCGCAGTTTACCGAGAACGAGATCGCTTCGGTGAACTTAAACTGCGGTCCGCCGTTGAGCGCCACGAACTCGACTCTATCGAGCGTAAATTCCACCGTCATGACCGATCCTGGCGGCCGTCCAATTTTCTCCGCTGCTTCTTTCGGATAACGGGCAATCTTCCCAATCTTCGAATTCTTAAAAATGCCGACATAGAATGTAGCCGCCTCCTCCGCTTCGGAATCGAACCACAAAAAAGGATTTATCTTCTTCATAACCGCTCAGCTTAGCCGCCGCCTCTTCCAAGTCTCAACTCTCAACTATCCTGCGCTTGCTATTAGCGTCCGACGCAACGAAATTTACGCCCCCAACAGCAAAAACGGGTTCCGGTGTAATGAACAAAATTGATTTCGCAGTCGGCATTGGTGGCGAGAACGGCCAGGGGATCGCTTCCACTGGGAACATCCTCGCGCTGATCTTTGCGCGTCGCGGGCTGCACCTCAATGCCTACAACGCCTACCAGTCGATTATCCGTGGCGGCCACACGTTCCTGACAATTCGCGCCGGCGACGGACCAGTTCGCAACATGGGCGACAAGATTGACGTCTTCATTCCGCTCAATCAAGACACGATGGATCGGCACCTGCATCTGTTGAAGAGCGGCGCGTGCGCCATTTACGACAAAGATAAAGTCACGCCCGGAAAAGCGGCCGACGGCGTCCAACTCTGCGCCATGCCGATGAAGGAATTAACCAAGGGCAACAAGCTGGCGGTCAACACCGCTGCTCTTGGCGCAACGCTCCAATTGCTCGGGATTGAATCGGAGCCGCTCGAGACCGTCATCGCGCGCCAATTCAAAAAGAAAGGCGACGCCGTGATCGCCGAAAATGTGGCAATCGCTCGGGCGGGCTACGATTACGCGTCACAAAATTTTTCGGCATTTTCCTGGAAGGCGCCGCGAGGCGGCAAACCGCTGGGAATAATTACCGGCAACCAAGCCATCGCCATGGGCGGCGCGGCCGCAGGCGTGAAGTTTTACGCGGCGTATCCGATGAGCCCGTCCACCGGCGTGCTAATGTGGATGGCAGCGCATGCGCGTGAGCTCGGCATCATGGTCCGGCAGGTCGAAGACGAGATCGGCGTGATGAACATGTTGATTGGCGCAGCCCACACCGGCTGCCGCGCCATGTGCGCAACCAGCGGTGGCGGATTTGCGCTGATGACCGAGGCTGTCGGGATGGCGGGAATGATTGAAACGCCGATTGTTTGCATCGATGTGCAACGCGCCGGCCCGGCGACAGGCGTGCCAACCAAGAGCGAACAAGGCGATCTCTGGCAGGTGCTAGGCGCCGGGCAGGGCGATTATCCGCGCATCGTTGTCGCGCCGACGAACCAGTTGGATCTGTTTCACACGATTCCGGAGTTGTTCAACCTCTGCGACAAATACCAGTGTCCCGGACTGGTCCTGTCCGATCTGCTGATTTCCGAAGGAACCACGAGTATCGATCCCGATGATCTGGAATTCCAAGTGAAGGTCGACCGGGGCGAGTTAATTCTGTCTAACGGCAATGGAAATGGCGCGAATCCCGCCAGCGGCTACAACGACAAGGCGTATCTGCGTTACAAGAACACTCCGAGTGGAATTTCTCCGCGGGCCGTGCCGGGCGTGGCCGGTTACATTTTTACGGCCGCGACCGACGAGCACGATGAGGACGGCACGCTCATCAGCGATGAATTCACCAATCCGCAAAAGCGGCGGATGATGGTGGAGAAACGCGCCCGCAAAATGCAAGGCGCGATCAACGACATTTCGCCGCCGAAACTCGTTGGTCCTGAGAACGCGGATGTCACGCTGGTGGGTTGGGGCTCAACCGCGGGCGTAATCCGGGAAGCGGTGGAAAAACTCGCGGGCGAAGAAGGCATCGTGGCCAA
>QHOX01000346.1:0-1723 GCA_003219465.1 Verrucomicrobiota bacterium
ATCCTTAGCGAGTGCAATGCGATCGGCATGGCGTCCCAGAATAATAATCTGCTCCGCGCCCAGTCGCTTCGCGGCAATGACACCGCACAATCCCACTGCTCCATCGCCGACAACGGCCACACTTTTTCCCGGCGCGACCTTCGCGATGACTGCGGCGTGGTGTCCGGTGCCCATGACGTCCGAAAGCGTTAATAACGATGACGTGAGTGCGTCGTCTGCATGCGCGCGGAGCGGAAAGAGGGTTCCATCTGCCAAAGGAATCCGCACCGCTTCGGCCTGTGCTCCGGCGACCTCTGGGGTACCGAAAAATCCGCCATGGATGCACGACGTTTGAAGCCCGTCATGGCAAAACACGCATGTGCCATCCGAAAACGCGAACGGCATGATAACGAAATCACCGCGTTTAATCGTTCGAACGTCTGCGCCGACGTCTTCGACCACACCTATCGCTTCGCGCCCCACCACACGACCGGTGTCGCTGTGCTCCATTTTTTGATATGGCCACAAATCGCTCCCGCAAATGCACGCGCGGGTGACCCGAATGACAGCATCCGTCGGCTCGATGACTTGCGGATCTGGCACGTTCTCAATGCGAACGTCGCCAGCGCTATACATCACAGTTGCGCGCATAATGATTTACTTCCTGTTCAGAGCGGCCACCGGTGTCCGGGACAATTCAGTGTCCTTTGACTGCATTGCTCGTGATCGGTTCTTCCGTTTGATCGCTGCTCCGGCGATTGTCAGTTGACTCAAAATCCTACTATCACTCCGATTTCAACGATGCCATGTCGATAGAAAACCGATACTTCACATCCGATTTGAGCAGTCTCTCGTATGCTTCGTTGACCTTCTGAATGGGAATCACTTCGACATCGGCCGTGATGTTATGTTTGCCGCAAAAATCGAGCATCTCCTGAGTCTCGGCAATTCCACCAATGGCCGACCCAGAGAAACTGCGTCGCCGCACGATCAGGCTAAACGCAGGAACATCGAGAGGCTCGGCAGGGGCGCCGACGAGCGTAAGATTGCCGTCAACCCCGAGCAAGTTGAGATAGGCGTTGATGTCGTGATCGGCCGACACCGTATCGATGATAAAATCGAAGGTGCCTGCGTTCTTTTTCATCTCATCGGCATTGCGCGAAATGACGACTTCATCGGCACCGAGCCGGAGCGCGTCGTCCTTCTTGTTAGGTGACGTGGTGAAGACAGCAACGTGAGCTCCGAACGCACGACCAAACTTCACGGCCATGTGACCGAGTCCTCCGAGCCCGACCACGCCGACTTTCTTGCCCTTGCCGACGCCCCAGTGGCGCATCGGCGAGTACGTAGTAATCCCCGCGCAGAGGAGCGGTGCAGCTCCGGCAATGTTCAGATTCGAAGGCAATCGTAAGACGAAATGTTCATCGACGACAATGCTATCGGAATAGCCGCCATAGGTGACGCCGCCAAGGTATTTGTCTGGAGAATTGAAAGTGAGCGTCATGTTTGGGCAGAATTGCTCGAGGTCACGTTTGCAATTTTGGCAAATCCGATCGGAGTCGACCATGCAACCAACCGCGACGAGCTCGCCCGGCTTGTACTTGGTAACGGCCGAGCCGACTTTGGTAACACGGCCGACAATCTCATGTCCCGGAACAATCGGATAATTCGTGGCCATGAACTCGCTCCACTCGTTGCGGACCGAATGAAGGTCGGAGTAGCAGATGCCGCAGAACAAGATTTC
>QHOX01000346.1:1732-4610 GCA_003219465.1 Verrucomicrobiota bacterium
GATCGCGTCGCGGGATAATGGTTGAGGCCAATGGCGACGTGTCACTCGCAGCAGAATAGGCTTTCGCCTTGTATGTTGTTGGTTGCATCTTTAACGATTGTCTCGTTTATGAAGGATCGCAACGCAATCGCGGATCGCGCTTAGTCATGCGACACCTGAATCAGGAAATTAGGAACCTAGGAAACGGTTTAGGTGGTTCAGTTGCACCTGCCTGGCACACAGTTGTGCTTCTTCTGATCCTGTTCAGTTTTTCGTTTGCCAGCGCTCATGCTGGCAGCCTCACTCCGTTCGGACCGAAAATTGGCCGCGGCGCGGGTTACGTTCTGGTCATTATTTTCGAGTGGGCAGTTGTCGCATTCATTTGGTTCGGCCCGACGCAACGCGGCGTTCGCATCGGTGACTTGATTGGCGGCAATTGGTCGAAATCGATTCACGTCCTTCGCGATTTTTTAATCGCGGTTGCATTTCTGCTCGTCGCAACAGGGGTGCTTGGCGTATTGGATGGTTTCCTTAAAACAGTGCCGAACCAGGCGATTCGTAATCTGATTCCACAAAGTCCGATCGAAGTCGTCCTTTTTTTGGCGACCTCACTGACTGCCGGATTCTGTGAAGAATTAATTTACCGTGGTTACTTGCAACGCCAGTTTACCGCGCTCACACATGCCGCGACCGGTGGAATTCTCCTGCAGGCGATCGTCTTTGCTCTTAGCCACGGCTACCAAGGTTGGAAATACGTGCTGCTTATCACAGTGTTAGCGGCAATGCTTGGACTGCTGGCGCATTGGCGAAAAAGTCTGCGCCCCGGCATGATCGCACATGCTTTGCAGGACGGAATCAGCGGAATAGTAGCCGCTCACGTCCTACGCTAACTGCGCGCCAAGTTATGAAGCATCTAAGGAAATCAGGAGATGGGGTGAATTGCTCTTCCTGCTTTCATGCTTTCCTGAGAGACTCTGTCATTGAAATCGCTTACTGAACATCTCTGGTTCGAGCTACCCAATCGACGCGGGTTTGTTAATATCACGCCGAAGATCGAGGAACTCGTTCAGCGAAGCGGTGTGACCGAGGGTCTGTGTCTGGTCAATGCAATGCACATCACCGCTTCGGTATTTATCAATGACAATGAGCCGGGGCTCCATCACGATTACGAACAGTGGCTGGAAAAGCTGGCGCCGCACGCGCCGACCACCGCCTATCAGCATAACCGGACCGGCGAAGACAACGCTGACGCGCACCTCAAGCGTCAGATCATGGGCCGCGAAGTTGTCGTCGCCATCACCAAAGGCAAATTGGATTTCGGGCCGTGGGAGCAAGTCTTCTACGGCGAATTCGATGGAAGAAGAAAAAAGCGAGTCTTGGTGAAAATCATCGGAGAGTAGAGCTAAGGACCAGAGGTCAGCAATCTGAGGTCAGACGCTCAACCAAAACTGCAATGGCAAACGGTTCGAGTTTCGGGGAACGCTTTAGTCGGGCGCGGATTGTGCCTTCGTTCAGTGAATTCGCGCCGTTTTCGCGACTACTCACGACATTCTCTCGAAAGAATGCCTTTTTGAACGCCGGGTTTGATATAATCCGGGGCAGTCGTCATGGGGAACTTCAAGATTAAATGCCGCAGAGCCGCACTCCTCTTTGTCGGGTGGACGCTGGTCAGCATTATCTTCGCTGGGATTTCTTACGCTGCTGCGATTGGCGAAAACAATAAGGAATTCGGTTTCGCCTCTGCACTCAGACTGAACCTGGTTCAATTTTATCTTTGGGCGATTCTCGCACCCCTTGTTTTTCGCTTCAGCCGTCGCTTCCCAATTGAGCTCCGTCCTCTGAATGTTCGCAACCTGTTGCTGTATTTTCCGGCGCTAATTTCATTCGCTGGCATTCATCAGCTCATTCAACTGGCTGTCCTTTGGTCCATCACCCCGCGGTGGCGACAAAAGTATCCGGCATTGATCGACTGTTATCGCGCTTATTTCGCGTTCGGATTCTATATCGATTTGATTATTGCTTTGCTGATCGTAATCGCGGTGCACGCGCTGCTCTATTATCAAAACTTTCGGGCGAGCGAGTTGGCGCAATCTTCTCTCAAAACCCAGCTTGCCCAGGCACAGCTCAGGGCTCTGAAAATGCAGCTTCATCCGCATTTTCTTTTCAACACGCTCCACTCGATCTCATCACTTGTTTTAGAGGACCCTCAAAAAGCAAACAGCATGATCGCGCGACTCGGTGACTTCCTTCGATTAACGGTCGAAAACTCCGAACAGCAGTTCGTCACCCTCAAAGAAGAAACTGAATTCCTCCGGTGTTACCTCGACATCGAACAGGTGCGCTTCGGGGATCGGCTAACCGTAGCGTTTGAATTGGAACCGCAGACGCTCTCCGCCCAAGTGCCACATCTCATTCTGCAGCCGCTCGTGGAAAACGCCATCCAACACGCAATAGCGCCGCGCGCCGCGCCAGGCCATATCAATATTGAAGCGAAGCGCCTGAACAGCTTCCTTCGAGTCGCGATCAGCGATAACGGGCCGGGGATAAGTTCAAATGGCAACTTCGTTGGGAAGAAGTGCGTAGGCCTGAGCAATGTGCGCACGCGACTCCAGCAAATCTATGGATCTGATTTTCGTTTTGAACTTATGAACGCCAACGATGGTGGGCTGACCGTCGTCATGGAAATTCCCTTCCGGCGCAAGGCAGATCATGGAATTGCGCAACAATCAACATGAACAATCCACCGATAAGAGCCTTGATCGCTGACGACGAAGCGCTCGCACGGAAATTTATCCGTCGAATGTTAAAGGACGACCGCGACCTCGAGATTATCGGCGAATGCAGTAACGGCAAAGAAACCGCCGCGATGATCAGGAAACACAACCCCGATGTCGTTTTC
>QHOX01000347.1 GCA_003219465.1 Verrucomicrobiota bacterium
CTTCCGTTGCGCCCGCGCGCGCACAGGTCAACGCAAATGCGCCTTGATTTGTGAAACAATCCAGGACGCGCCGGTCACGAGCGTAATCCGCGACAATTCCGTGATTGTGCTTTTGATCGGGATAGAAACCGGTCTTGTGCCCGCGCAAAAAATCGACTTCGAGCTCCACGCCCCCGACTTCGATCACGATTTGCGAGGGAGTTCCGCGCAGAACGCCGCTGCGGAATTCCAATCCCTCCGCCTTGCGAACCGGCGCGTCGTTTCGTTCGATGATAGCGATGTCGCCTAAGAGATCGACCATTGCAGCGGTGATCAAACCCTTTCGCATGTCCATCGCCAGCGTAAGCGTTTGCAAGACGAAATCGTCGCCGTAACGGTCGATGATCACGCCGGGAAGACCGTCGCTTTCGCTCCACACCACACGGCGCAGCTTTGCATTGATGTCTCGCCGGTCCCGATACTCGGAAGCTTGCGCGATGCGGCGGCGAAAAAAATCCTGATCAAGATCCTGCCGCCGCCGCGAGAAACGGCGCGCAACGATTTGCGATTTCGAATTGTAAATGGCGCTCCCAATCAAATGGTCTTTGCCGTCCTTGAGCGAAATCACATCGCCATCGGCGGGATTTCCGAAAACCTTGAGCACTTCGCTGGAAAACACCCAGTCGTGCCCATGCAAAATTCGCGCACGCGGTTTGACAACAATTCCGGCCATGACCAATTCCCCGTCCTACGCCCAATTACTCTGTCATTTCGAGCGGAGTCGAGGAATCTCTGGAATCAAATCCGAGACGTCTCGACTTCGCTCGACATGACAAACCCCCAAGCGAGTTGAAAGTTGAGCGTTGAACGTTGAGCATTGGCCCATGCAAGTTGCCACGCAATCCTCAATCGATCTCCACGGAATCAAGAAACTGCGCAGCGGCAAGGTCCGCGAAGTGTTCGATCTGGGCGAGACACTGCTTTTTGTAGTGACCGATCGCATCTCCGCATTTGATGTGATCCTACCCGATCCGATTCCCTACAAAGGAGCGGTGCTCAACCAGATTTCCGCGTTTTGGTTCAACCGATTCGACGATATTCGGAATCACTTTGTCACGGCAACGTTCGACAAGTTCCCCAGACAATTGCAGCCGTTCCGTGAGCAGCTTACCGGGCGTTCGATGATCGTAAAGAAGACCAAGCCGTTGCCGGTGGAATGCGTGGTGCGCGGTTATCTGGCCGGTTCCGGTTGGAAGGAATATCAGGAATCGCAAAGCGTTTGTGGCATTAAGCTGCCGGCCGGACTCAAGCTGGCGTCGCAATTGCCCGAGCCAATTTTCACCCCCGCAACGAAAGCGGAAACCGGTCACGACGAGAACATCGATATGAAACGATGCGCCGAGATTCTCGGCGAAGACCTGGCTGAGCGCGTGAAGACGCTGAGCCTGGAAATTTATTCGCGGGGCCGCGATCACGCGGACCAGTGCGGGATCATCGTGGCAGACACGAAACTTGAGTTCGGCACTATCGATGAAGACTTGCTTCTGATCGACGAATGTCTGACGCCGGATTCCTCGCGCTTCTGGCCAAAGGACCAATACGTCGTCGGGCAGAGTCCGCCGAGCTTCGACAAACAATTTGTGCGCGATTATCTCGAAACGCTCGACTGGGACAAAACTCCCCCTGCCCCGCGTCTGCCGAAGGATGTGATGGGAAAAAGTTCCGCGAAATATCTGGAAGCATTTCGCCGCCTGACCGGTAGCGACCTGGCGGACGCATAACGACTTATCTCATTGATAACGCGTCATGTTGAGCGAAGCGCTGCCACGAAATGTGAAGCATGAGGCCAGCGCTTCAAAACATGTGTGTTGTGTTTCTGTTCGCGCAATCGATTCAAAATGATCTGAGATTCTTCGCTTTGCTCAGAATGACATATGAGCCGGCCTGACATCTTGTTTATCATGACCGACCAACAGCGGTTCGACACGATCGCTGCGCTTGGCAACGCGCACATTTACACGCCGAACATGGATAGGCTGGTGCGAAGGGGAATCAGTTTTTCGAATGCATACGCGACCTGCCCAGTTTGCGTTGCCGCGCGCTATACGATCCGCACAGGATGCGAGCCGGCGACGACCCGCGTGTTCACTAATGCCAAGGCAAATCCTGTTAACGGCCAAGCCGTGGAAATGGAAGCGCGTTGCGGGGCCTATTTGGCACGAACGATGTCGCGTCTCGGCTATCGAACCTTTGGAGTCGGAAAGTTCCATACCAATCCGTGGAACGAAGACCTCGGTTTCGAAACATTGTGGCGCTGCGAAGAAACGTATCATCCGCCAAATCGCGAAGGCGATGATTACGGTTCATGGCTGGCGCGGGAGCATCCGGAGTTCGATTTCCTCGAGCAACCCATGGGCGAACGTACTGAGATGTTTTACCTTCCGCAGCGCAGCCCGCTGCCCGCCAATCTAGGTGGCGAATGGTGGACGGCTGATCGTGCGGTGGAAGAAATTGAAAAATCCGATGATTCCCGCCCATTTTTCGGATTTGTGTCGTTTGTTGGGCCGCATCCGCCGCTGGCTCCGCCGATTCCCTTCAACCGGATGTACAATCCCGATCGAATGCCGGAACCAGTCCTCGGCAACATCGAGGAAGATGATCTGGACGAAGAAATTCCTTTCATGCGTCACGCCATTTGGGCGGACACAGTTAACCCGGCACTAACTAAAATCGTGAAGGCGCGTTATTACGGCGAGGTTACCTATTTGGACTATTGCCTCGGGCGAATTCTCGATGCCGTCCAAGCGCGACCAAACTCCGAGAACGTTCTCA
>QHOX01000028.1 GCA_003219465.1 Verrucomicrobiota bacterium
GATCTGCAGGGCCGTCTTGGAAATGCATCAGGGAAGAATCAAGGCCGCTAACAAATCGAGCGGACAGGGCGCGGTCTTTACCGTCGAATTAAAAACGATTCCCGCTCTAAGTGTCATCGCTCCAGTCCAGCGCAAACCGGCCGCCGTTGCGTCCCGGAAATTAAATATTCTGATTGTCGAAGACCACGACAATACAGCGACAGTCATGAGCAAGTTGCTAAAACACAACGGGCACGAGGTCGTTACCGCCTCTACTGTGCGGCAGGCTTTGGAGGTATTGCGCACAACTCCGCTCGATCTTCTCGTTAGCGATCTCGGTCTTCCGGATGGCAATGGCTTTCAGGTAATGCGCGAGCTGGCGAAGATCAGCGACGCCAAGGGCATCGCGATCAGCGGTTATGGGATGGAGGAAGACTTGGAGCGCAGCAGTCGCGCCGGTTTTTCCGCGCATCTGACCAAACCGATCGACGTGCAAAAATTGCAGGAGACAATCCAGCAGGTAACAGCAGCGGCGTAGTAGTAGAAGGTTTTTCGAATTAGAAATCGCACTCGCGTAGCGCGCATCGAGTTGCGTCGGCAGATTGTCATCCCGAGTGGCGGAGACGAAGGAACCTCACATATACGAGTGGATCACGCAAAGTAAGTTGTGTGATCAATAGCTTGGGTGAGGTCCCTCGCTCGCGCTCGGGATGACAGCGCGTTGTTTTTATGGGGTGATCGAATCCTCAACCCGCATCGTCCGTCATCCCCGACTCGCGGGGACGAGGAGGGACCTCGCCCATGCGGGTGAGTTACACAAAGTACCTTGTGTGATCTGTACAGCTTAGGCGAGGCCCCTCGCTTGCGCTCGGGATGACAAGGCTTCTTCGCGCTCCGAGATGATATGCGAGCAACCGTCAGCGCTTAGAACGGTCAGATGCCGCGGGCGCTCACCCACTGAACGGCGTAACGCGCAACCTGCCGTGCGTTGTCGAGCCTTAGCTTTTCTTTGATGTGAGAGCGATGCGTTTCAACTGTTTTTGGGCTGAGGTGCAATGTTTTGGCGATGGCTTTCACTTCTTCGCCTTTACCGATGCGTTCGAGGACTTCCAGTTCGCGATCGGTTAAGCCGTCCGTTGGATCTGCCCCAGGTTCTCGTTTCGTTAGAACAACATTGGAAATTACTTCGCTGGCCATCGATGGGCTGAGATAAACGCGGCCGTCAAGTACTTCGCGCAGGGCAATGAGGACGCTGCCAAGTGCATCCTGTTTGGTCACATAGCCGTTGGCCCCGGCGCGAAGAGAACGCACCGCGTAAGTCGGTTCGTCATGCATCGACAGAACAAGGATCGGCATCTTTGGAAATTCCACCCGCAACGATTTTGTTAACTCGATTCCGCTGGGCCCTTTCAAGCCAAGGTCGACGATCGCCAGTTTTGGCCGCAATTTGCGCACCAGCGCCATCGCTTCGGGCGCACTGCTCGCCTCGCCACAGATCGAGTAGCCGTCATCAGAGTTGATCAGCTGAGCAAGGCCGTGGCGAAAAAGAGGATGATCATCGACGATTAGGATTGGAATCGCTTGCGATAAATCCGATTTCGGACTATCGACAACGCCGCTGGAAAACGAATCCGGGGCGATGGGCTCGGATGCGGGTGCAGCGGCGGGGACGGTGCTTTTGCGCGATTTGCGATTCGCTTGTCTCCCGGCGCGTGCAGTCGATTTCATTTCCGCACATAACAAGTCACACGTGTCCCATGCGGCTTTATTGGCTTGATCTCCAGGCGCGCCCCGACGGAACGGGCGCGATATTGCATGATGTGAAAGCCCATCCCTGACCCGGGGGAATCGGTCGAAATTCCCACCCCATCGTCGGCTACACTCAGCTCGATTCCTTTGCTCGAACGTCTCATACGTACAATAATTTCGCGCGCGCCGGCATGTTTGTTCGCATTGATTACGGCTTCACGCGCGATCTGGTAGAGATGCAGAGCCACGGTCGAGTCCTGAACGGAAATTTCTTCGTCGGCCTCCAGCCGACACCGCACGGGCCAATGCGGCTGCTTGACCAGCGTTGCCAGCGCGGTGACCAAGCCGGGCGGTTCCATTTCCACCGGATGCAAGCCGCGGGCAATGGTGCGCGCTTCGGTCACTCCGTCATTGATCAGTTCCGCGATTTTTTCAATGTGCTCCACTTCAATGACTCGATGGTTTTTAAGCCGGAGTGCGACCGAGCGCGCCATATAAGCGATGGCGGTAAGATGCTGGCACAGGCTATCGTGCAAATCCTGACCGATGCGGCGTCGTTCGCGGTCACTAATGGCGAGGATTTCTCCCTCCAGTCCGCGCGCACGATCTTCCAGGATGGCCTGAGCTTTTTTTTGGTCGCTGATGTCGAGAATAATCGCAACCGCCGATTGTGTTTTGCCCTCGGTGTCGCGCAATGGCGACGCACTGACGCTGACCCATAGCGTAGACCCATCTTTGCGACGATAACGTTTTTCAAGCTGATACGGCTCGGCTTTGCTCACGATTCGGCGAAAAAGTCGCCCGCTCTCTGCAATGTCACCGGGATGTGTGATCTCAAAAATGGTTTTACCGACGAGCTCCCGCTCTTTGTAGCCAAGCATTGAGCAGAATTTTTGGTTCGCGAAAATAATGCGCCCCGTTAGATCAGTACCTGTTATTCCAGCGGTGCTTTGGTGGATGATCGCGCGCGAGCGTTCCTCCGAATCGCGCAATGCTTTTTCCGTGCGTTTGCGCACTGTGATGTCGTGCAGACAATTAATCGCTCCGATTATTTTCCCCTGCCCATTCTTCAAGGCGGTAGGACTAACGAGAACGTTTTGCTGAGCGCCGGTTGATCGCTCGACTAATATTTCCAAATCAGTCACTTTTAATTTTTCGTTGCGAAGGACCCGCGCCATTGGGCACTTGTGGTGCGGCATCGGCCGGCCATCCGGATAAAAAATCTTGAACGAACCGCAAAACTTCTCACTCGGGTCATTCCTTTTCGGTTCGCGTCCCCACAATTCCACGGCGTGCTGGTTGTACTCTTGAATCAGGCCTTTGGCATCGCAGGTGTAAACGGCGACCGGCACCAGATCGAACAAGGTGTGATAACGCTTCTCCGACTGGCGGATCGCTTCTTCTGCCCGCTTCCGCTCGGTAAGATCGATAATCGCGGTTTGATAAAGCATTACGCTGTCTCGCATTGACGAAGTCATGGGGGAACTGGCCAAATGGACGATGATAATTTCGCCATTTCGTTTTTTCAGGCGCAGTTCTGTTTCGATCCGGCTTTCAGATAAGCGGCAGCGGAGGAGATGATTTAAAAAAAGTGCGGAGTCTTCTTTTGTAACGTGCAGCGCAAACTGCGTTCCGATTAGTCTCTCGCGCGAGACGCCGAGAAGTCGCGCTGCGGCGACGTTAATCTCCTCGATGTGACCGACGCGGTCGAAACTGACATAACCGATCGGTGCAAAATCGAAAAGATCGACATAACGTTGAATGGCCGCTTCCAGTGTCGTCCCGGGATGTTTGAAGACGGGCGCATTAGCCGAATTCCCGGTCGCGCCATTTTTTCTGGCCGTTCCGTTAGCCGAAAGTTTTCGCAGCCCACGCGACCCTTCTTTCATTTTCTTCATGTCCGTCCGAATAACTTCGCGCGCGATTCCGCTAGCCGATGTCCCAGGTTTGCGATGAGCGCGGTTTAGTTTGCGTTTTACTGTCCTGGTCGGGCGCTTCATTGCCGGCAATTCCTTTTCGCGGGAATGTTACCACAAATGGACCAAATCGCGCAGCCCGAAGCTAGCTCACCGAGAGCTCGACGGAGTCTCGCCTTGCCAATTTGTGCCCGCGAAGATGTTGGCTGGTAGGGCGACGCTCTGTGGAGCCGCATCCAAAACATCATTTCACCCGCGGCTCGACGGAGTCTCGCCCGACCAATCTGGGCACGCGGAAATTTTTGCTCGGGAAGCGCACGACTTACCTGCTGTCTCAGTGCGCGCGTTACGCGCAAATTCTTTTCCGGATGCGAAATGCCGGAGAGTATCTATGAAGCTGCTGGAGAAATTGGGGCCGTTCGATCGGAAGTCGGGAAAGCTGAATGTGGTCATCAAAAGCCCAAAGTTGCCGGAACAAAGGAACTCTTTCGTCTCAACTAACTTAAAACCGACAGTTCTGTCGAAAGATTGCACTCGCCTGCCGCCAAACTGAAAAACGAAACACCGATTCTCGATGATCCTGGCGAATCGGAGAAGGTCACTTCCCGCGCTCGCCTGAGTATCGGCGAATTATTACGGAAACCATTCGATGTTCGTTCGATCGCGCTTACCGGGCTATTCGTGCTCGCGATTTTTTACACGATGTATTTCATGCGATCGGTGCTGCTGCCAATCGTGCTCGCAGTCCTTTTAAGCTACCTTTTTCGCCCGATCGTACGTGCGTTGGCGCGAGTAAAGGTTCCTTCCATCATTGGTGCTGCCGTCATTCTTGTGGCGCTGCTCGCGCTCATTGGCTACGGCGTCTCGTCGCTCATGGTGCCCTTCGCCAGCTGGCTGGAAAAAGCTCCCGCCGGACTCTCGGAACTCCAGCACAAGCTGATGCCGTTGAAAAAATCGATGACGCAAGTGGCGCAGGCTAGCGGCGAGATCGAAAAACTCGCAACTCCGGATTCACCGACCAAGACGGCGGTGGAAGTGAAGAGGCATCCCCTTACCGAGATGCTCTACATGCGCACTCCTGAATTTATTGCCGGCGCCGTTCTGCTCTTCATCCTCCTCTACTTCCTTCTTGTTTATGACGGAGTGTTTATGAGCAAGGTCATCGAGTTAATGCCCACGCTCTCGGACAAGAAAACCGTAGTCTCGATCGCGCATGACATCGAGTCGCATGTGTCGCGTTACCTGTTGACCATCACAATCATCAACAACTGCCTCGGCATTGCGGTCGGGACAATGGTCGGGCTACTCGGGCTGCGCAACCCGATCATGTGGGGGGTGATGGTCGGCGTTTTGAATTTTGTTCCTTATCTCGGAGCGCTCACCGGTATGGTCTGCATGACCATCGGCGCCGTCTTAAGCTTCGATAGCCTTAGTTACGCGCTCCTTTTCCCCACGGTCTATCTCGCTTGCGGTGCGCTCGAAGGCAACTTCATCACCCCGTGGGTGATGGGGGCGATCCCTCACTTTAAACCCGGTGATCATCCTGATTTCACTTACATTCTGGGGCTGGATGTGGGGAATTGTCGGCGTGATCTTGGCCGTCCCGATCCTGGCTGCTCTTAAGATTTTCTGTGCTCATATCGAGCGGATGGCGCCGATCGCAGAATTCCCGAGCTGAATTTTCGCGCTAAGTGCTACACTCATAGGTGGTACAAAGAACAACGCGCCTCCCGTACCAGCCAACGGCGGAACGGATAAGCGCGTTTAAACTCAGAAGATTACGATTTAATCTTCGTCGAGGATAACTCGATCAACCAGCATGCTGTCACCTTCTCCGGCGTAATGAACACGCACTGGCACCCCGACTTTCACTCTGGTGCGAACGGTCGTTTCATCGAGCTCTTTGCCGCTCCTAGTCACGTCAACGACCTTTTTCCCAAAGCGGTAATGTTTTGGACCCGCTGTCTCTTTCAGCACAATGGTCCTGCGGGGAGTGAACTCAGTGATGGTTCCGCTTCCCTCGGTCGTGGTCGTTGTTTCCGATACCTGCGCCCATGCCAACGGGGCCGCCAACGCCAACGCCATGCTTAATATAACTTTCTTCATTTTTCCCTTTCTCTTTTCCTAATTTGCCTACACCCAACCGAGTGAATCTCCCGCACCACTAATCGGTTATCCCTGTTACGGGGTAAGTATGATCCGCGCTTGCCGGACAGACGCCTCGGTCTGAAAGACGCAGGCTTTAACAGTTTAAGACGAGAGAGAGCGCCAGGATATTCAACAGAATGTGGAAATTACGACACCAGAAGCGGTCGCTTCAAAATCTCCTACCTACAATTTCAACGCCGTTCGGTTGCGGTTCGAATGCGCGCAGATATTGCAAATCAAATGCCCGGAGAGCGTTTTCGACCGTGTTGCCGATACCGACAATTCCATTTTCCAGACTGTGTCCAAGCAAGGCGACGAACGTGCCTCGACGGCGGCTCAGTTGTGGTCGGCGGACAGCGCTCGGACTGCGCGGGTGGAGAGTGCAATAGCGTTCCATTCGATCCTTCATCCACGGATCGGAGTGTCGGATACCGCGCGACAATTGCTGTTTGCTCATCCAGTCACGTAACGCGCATCACGAAAATATTGGATGCCCGCTCGCGCTCCAAGCGCCAGAGAGGAAGAAAGTTATTCACTTTTCGGGTCAGGATTTTCCTGACCTCGTAATCGTCATCCGGCCCGATTGCTGGCGACGTGACTCTGTTCAAGCATGGAAACGAGATGAATTGGCCCCAGCAGCCGACAGATCGATTAGATGTTCTGCGTGCTAACGATCATTTTCATGAATGGCGCTCACTTGATGACAATCGCGTTTGCTTCGTATGCGGCCGAGTTTTTTCCGGTCACGAAGTTGAGATTTCGCAGGAGGGCAAGGAATTCAAACTGAATTGTCCCACCAGAGACTGTCCCTCAGGAATTCATCAATGGCTGTATCCGGAGAACCATCATCTTTCCGATACGAACTCGGAAAATTGGTGGCGAGCACTGAGCTCAAACCGTGGATCGGAACCATCCTCCCCCCAGTGCCAACAAATATGATTGAACCAACTCAGGACGTGAGAAGTTTTAGCGCGGCCACCGATGAGGCGCTGATGGGCGCGATTACAGATCGGGACGAAAATGCCCTCGAAGCATTGTATCAACGACACGGCGAGACGTTGCGCTCTATCATCGAGAGCGTGATTCACGAGCAAGCCGAAGCGGAAGACGTCTTGCAAGAGACGTTGTTGCAGATTTGGAAGCAGGCGCAAAATTACGCGCCGCGGGTGGGGAAGCCACTTGGCTGGCTAACGACTATTACGCGGCGTCGCGCGATCGATCGGCTGCGCCGGCGGCAAGCCTACATTCGAGTAAAAGATCGCTATCAGGAGCAAATAAACGAATTGCCCGGTGGTGCTAGCACGACGGTAGACGGTGAGGAGAAAATGGAACGGGCCGATCTGCGCTGTTATCTGCGCGAACAAATGTCCGCCTTGCCCGAATTTCAGCGCCAGGCGCTGGAGCTATCGTTTTTTAGGGGCATGAGTCATCGCGAGATCGCGGCCAGCACCAAAAACCCGCTGGGAACGGTGAAGACGCGTCTCGAGCTTGGGCTGCAAAAATTGCATGCCTGGCTGAAACCAGTGCAACACAAGATTTGATGGGAGCAGATAGCGTGGTGGAGAAGGATGCGCCGGGGCCCTGAACGGGCTATGCGGGAAAACGTCGGGGCCCCCGGCCTTCTTCAAATGAAATGTCGTCCCCGAGTGAAGTCGAAGGATCACCGTTACGAGACCTTTAAGGTAACGCGACGGGAGCCCTCGACCCCATTCGACTTCGCTCAGGGCTGGCTTTTGCTCGGGATGACGGTAAGTTCGTATCATGGAAAAACCTCAGATCACCGCCTACCTCAAAACGTATTGCGGCTGGAGCGCTGGCGTGCGTGCTGTGCTTAACAAATACAGTTTGCCTCATATCGAAAAGGACATCATCGCGAACCCGGCTTTTCGCTGGGAAATGGAGACGAAAAGTGGCCAGTCACTTTCTCCCTGCGTCGAGATTAACGAGAAAATGTTGGCCGATGTCAGTGGCGAAGAAGTCGAGCAGTATTTGCTCGAGAACGGAATTGTGCAGCCGAGTGATGCAGTGACCGACGTTCCGCTCAACGCCCCGTGTACGACCGAACAGCACGAAAGCAACGTCCAGATTAGTTTTTAGTTCGTCCGTCGCCGTTATTTTCGATATCGAGGTTTCGCGCGCCAAACTGCTTCGTCATCCCGAGCACCGTCGAGGGATCCCGCCGCGAAAGCTTTAAGATAACTTCCTCAGGGTCCATCGACTGCGCTCGGGATGACCTCCCGATTTTTGCTGCTCGAAGCAACTTGAGGTTTTATCTGCGAAATCTATCGCTAAATTGTCAAAGCTTTCGCGATGAAGATTTTTAAGAAATCGTCTGGCAACGGCAAAAAGAAATCCCGCCGGCTCTGGCGATGGGGCTGGAAGATTTCCCTCGTTGCCCTAATCGGCGGCAGTGCGCTTAGCGTTTTGATCTTCTACTCTGCCTGGGCACAGACCTTTGAAATGAAGAAGGTCGGGGAAATGCCGGAACGGAATACCGTTCTCGATGTTGACGGAAAAATTTATAGCCGACTGGCTGGAGCGAACCGGCTCATCGTTTCGCTGAATGAAGTGGCGCCTACATTCATCGATGCTCTGCTGGCGCGAGAAGACACCCGGTTTTTTCAACATAACGGAATCGATTTCTACGGGGTCGGCCGCGCCTTGGTGCGCGATTTATTAAGTGGTTCGGCCAGGGAAGGCGCCAGCAGCATTACCCAGCAACTTGCCCGCAATTCGCTGCCGCTTGGCGGCCGGACCATCAATCGGAAATTGCTGGAAGCGATGGTGGCGTTGCGGATTGAGCACGAGTTTACCAAGCAGCAAATTCTCGAGCTTTATATCAACCGCATTTACTTCGGCGCCGGGTGTTATGGTGTGGAAACGGCCTCGCAGGCCTACTTCGGAAAGAGCGCCTCGAAATTGAATTTATCCGAAGCCGCTGTCCTGGCGGGTTTGATCCGTAGTCCGAATCGGTTTTCGCCGTTACGCAATCCTGATGGCGCCGCGTTGCAGCGCGACGCCGTCCTCAATCGAATGGTGGAACTGAAAAAGATTTCCATCGCTCAGGCGCAACAGGCGAAATCGTCGCACATCAATCCGCATCCGAAGAAGATGCCGATGATCCAGGAAAATTATGCGATGGATGCGGTGCAGCGCGACTTGAATGTGTTGCTGACGCCGGACCAGGTGGACCAGGGAGGCCTCTACATTTACACCACGCTCGACCCGGCCGTGCAAACCGTTGCTACCCAGGCATTGGAATCGACCCTAACGAGAATTGAACACCAATCAAATTTTCATCATCCACTAAAAGCGAACTATCATCCGCCGGAAGAGGGCGAAGATAGCTCGATGCCTTATTTGGAAGGCGCGGTGGTGGTGATTGATAATGCCAGCGGTGGCATTCGTGCGCTCGTGGGCGGTCGCGATTATTCGCAGAGCAAATTCAACCGCGCGCTTCCGCCAGCCAATCGTCAGATTGGCTCATCTTTTAAGCCGTTTGTCTATACTCTCGCCTTTACCAATGGCCTGCTCCCGGGCGCGGCGATCAGCGACGGCCCCATTCAGCCCGGTGAGATCGAAGGCGCGGGAAATTGGGCGCCGGGAAACTCCGACGGCACCTACGGCGGGATTCAACCCGCGTCCTACGGCCTGATTCATTCGCGCAACACCATGAGCGTTCGCATCGGGCAATTCGCCGGACTCGACCAAGTGCAAAAGATCGCAACGACGTTAAATCTGAACGACAAAGCGCCGCACGGACCGGCCATTTACATCGGATCGTTTGAAACAAACTTAAAGGATCTGACTAGCGCATACAGCGCTTTTGCAAACGCCGGGGTTCGCAAACAAAGTTATATCATCGAGCGCATCGACGATCAGAATCATCAGCCGATTTATCGCGCCGCCCATCTTTCCGCCCCGGCGCTTGATCCGAGCGCGGTCTGGATGACTTCACAATTGATGGAAGAAGTATTAACGCATGGCACGGCAGCGAGTGCGCGTTCACTTGGGTTCAAACTTCCGGCCGCAGGCAAAACCGGAACGACTAACGATTATAAGGATGCATGGTTTATTGGATACACCAGCGCATTGACTTGTGGAGTGTGGGTTGGGTTCGATCAACCGACCACGATCATTCCGCGTGGCTACGGCGCGGCGCTGGCCTTGCCGGTCTGGGTGCAGGTGATGAATAAATCGGCGACGCGTTACCCGGCCAACGCGCTCGAGCCGACGATGCCGATGGCGCGTGTAACCGTTTGCGCGACTTCGAACGCCCTGGCCACGACCGGATGCCAAATGTCGGGTACCGCTTACGAAATCGTTTTGCCTGCTGATAAAGTTCCCACGCAAACCTGCCCCGTTCATGGCGGCGAACCGACCGAGTTCGCACAGCGCATCGAATCGATCCCGAAAGCGATCCCGAAACTTTTTCAATCGTTCCGCAAATTTTTCGGCGGGAAATAAAGGCGTGCTTGACTGGGAGGGGCGACTTCTGTGCGAGCCGCCGGCTCTACGCAGCCAGAGGCGAGGTCAGCCGTTTTACAGGGTGTTTCCGTGGAAAGCTTTTTTAACGGTCGACGACTGGCACAGCCGCCCTACAGAAGACCTGACGCGGACGGTCCAAGCTCGCTTACATCGCTCGGGCTTCGCGGGGCAATAAAGGCGACAGAGACTGCCACACTTCAAAAGCTTCCGCATGTTCGGAGCAGCGACTAATGCGCGAAGCGTTTGGGACTGCGCCAGTCCTCTGGCGCTTTGGCACCGCGGTGCAATGAAACTGGGAAGATACTTTGCCAAGGCCATGGCATTTCTCGAAAGAAAGCGCGACGCTCCTACTTTGAACGACACCTTTTTGCTAACCTATCTGTATTGCCGTAAGGGAAATGTTGACAAACGTGGGCGCTGGCGCAGGCGAGGGTTGGTTCGTCGTGCAAGGATGCGTCAGCGGACTGGCGGTGGGGGAAATTAATTTTGGTCTTGAAGCTGCCGAAGTGAATCAAATCATTAATGATCGTTATGGAAATTATTATAGCCTAGTGCTATGCTCTTGTCGGTGCCTCGTTCGACGTTTGGTCGCGTTTTCCTTGTTTTCCTCCTCGCCCTAACCGGGTCCATTAGCGCAGCCCATGCCGCAGCTCCCGCGCCCGGTCAACTCGACACCACT
>QHOX01000342.1 GCA_003219465.1 Verrucomicrobiota bacterium
GTGGTCGATTTCGCGATTTGCGCCGAAGGAGATCGGTTGGTCCCCCGCTTGATCGAATTACAGGCATTCCCCAGCTTGTTCGGTTTTCAGTTGCTGCTTTTGGATTGCATCCGCAAAGCCTACACAGTCATTCCGCGCAATTGGACCTCTTCCTTTGGGGGAATCAAAGATGACGCGTATCTCGAAGTTCTGCGGCGCGCCATCATTGCAGATTCACCGATAGGAGCCGGAAAAACAAAAAACGCGCGTGGATTTTGCCGCTACCGAAACGTTCCTCGGCATTCGACCGGTTTGCGTGACCAAAATCAAGAAGCGCGGCCGGCAATTATTTTATGATCGCGACGGGCGCGAAGTCCGAATTGAGCGGATTTATAATCGCGTCATTTTCGATGAGCTGAGTCAACGGCGCGATCTGAATTTACAGTTTCGTTTACAGGATGATCTCGATGTCACGTGGGTCGGTCACCCGAACTGGTATTTCCGGATCAGCAAGCATTCCCTCCCCTTCCTCAAAACCAAACATACTTCGGCAACTTTTTTCGTTGATGAATTTCCATCCGACGAAAAGACCGGAGATTACGTGTTGAAACCGCTTTATTCGTTCGCCGGCCACGGTGTGGACATGGAGCCGACGCGCGAAAAAATCGCGGCTCTGCAAAATCCGCAGGAATGGATTTTGCAGAAGAAAGTCGATTACGCGGCGTTTGTGCCGACAGTGGAGGGTCAAAAATCAAAGGCGGAGATCCGGATGATGTTTGTGTGGCCGGATCAGGATCGCAATCCCACGCTCGTCAACAATCTCGTTCGGATGAGTCAGGGCAAAATGATGGGCGTTGATTTCAACATCGACAAGACCTGGGTCGGCGCCAGCATCGCTCTGCACGAAACGTAATTCCCGGACGGCTCGGCAGGGCGGGCAGTCCTCTGCCCGCCGATTGGATCCACGAGCCACGGCGCGCACGGAGTGACGCGCCCTACCAATGGACGCCATGCGTCACATTGGAGGCGCACGCTGATCTGTCGCCGGACGCTGTTAACGTCCCGATCGGAAGCCACCGGCTTCCCCTACGATTGTTCTTCCATTATTTCTCGCATCTCGGCGGATGTGCGAACGGGGACGACTTCGAACTCCGCCAAATCTTTCCAATTGTCGATCCAACTCTGGAAGAGCGACTCGTCTTCGGCGCGCATTAGTTGCCAGCAGGTTTTCAGATCGACGGCAACCCAGCTCGAAACATATTCGAGTCCTTCGGGCATCATCCGCCCTCTTTCGCGCAGACGCCGATAAATCGCAGGCGCGTCTTTGAACTGTTCGATGACCATGTAAAGCATGCGGGCGTCCAGATATCAGAAAGGTAAGAACAATCAAAACGTTGCAGTTTTGAGATTAGCAGAGATGAGCCGCTCGACGATCACGACGTCAAGCCAGCGGCCATCGAGGCGCGCATGTTTCTCGTACACGCCGACCTCACGAAATCCGTGTTTGCGGCAGAGCGCGCGACTGGCCTCGTTGAAAGGAAAGATGCGCGACAGCAGTTTCCATAATCCCAGCCGTTCCGCTTCGCTGATGAGACCAGCGAGCAGTAGATCACCCACGCCCCGATGTCTCCACTGGCGATGGACGTACATCGAAAATTCGCCGATGCCGCGATAACATTCCCGGTCCCGGTACGGTCCAGCGCCGGCCCAGCCGACGATTTCGCCATCGATTTGCGCAACCACAGCGGGATAACGGCCGGCGATGGCTTGAAGCCACGCTTGCTGATCTTCCGCAGATCGCCGCCTGGTTTCATAGGTGGCGACGCGATCATCGATGCCTTGATTGTAAATCTCAGTAATCGCCGCGGCGTCCTCTAATGTGGCGGTTCGGATGTGTACACCACGCGCCTTCTGACCTTCAAGCGCGCGATTACGCCGGTTCCGTTGACACTGTCGCTTCACCCGAGCCTTGCTCGAACGCCTGTTGCACCGCGCGCCATGCCAGCATGGCGCACTTCACCCGCTGCGGGAATTTTCGGACGCCTTGCATCACTCGCAGATCGCCGAGCGCTTTCGGCGCCTCGCTTGTGTCCGTCGTCACAAGATCGCGAAATGCTCGGAGCATTTCCATTACTTCCGCCCGGCTTTTGCCTTTCAATTTCAGCGTCATTAATGACGCTGACGCCTGGCTGATGGCGCACCCGCGTCCGCTGAATTTGATGTCCTCCAAGCCGCCGTTCGCGTCGAATTTTACGGCTAGATGAATTTCGTCCCCGCAAGCCGGATTATCACCATGCACCACCACGGCAGCGTCGGGCAGTTCGCCAAAATTTCGCGGCCGCCGCGAATGATCGAGGATCACCTCCTGGTAAAGCTCTTCAATTTCCGGGCTCATGAAAAGAAACGCACCGCCGTCCGTCTGTCATGTTGAGCGAAGCGAGACATCTCTGGTTGGTCGGTTCGTACGTTGGCCACGCAATTGATCAGAGATTGAAAGCCTGGCCTCGCGGACCCTGTCCGCTGCGTTGCAGCTTCGCTTACGC
>QHOX01000341.1 GCA_003219465.1 Verrucomicrobiota bacterium
CTTTCAACGCCGATTTTACGCCGGAAAAATATGATGCGCTCGTGCGCTGTGTGAATGGAACGGAGAAATGGCCGGCGGATTTTCGGCTTTCCGAAACGCCGATTTTCTTGACGCGCGAGTTCACCGATGAAGTCACGCGCGCCGCGAATGAAATCATAGCCGCGACGCGCACGCCCGAATTTACCAGGCATTCGGAGTTGGCGGTTCCGAAGGACTT
>QHOX01000343.1 GCA_003219465.1 Verrucomicrobiota bacterium
GGATTGCGTGGCGGCGCAATTGGCTCGGCAATCCCGAAAAGTTTCAGCTCATCGCCGAATTCCGGATTACCGCGCCAGCGAACAAGCAACGTCGCATGAGTCGCCCGAGTCTTTCCTTCGAACTGTATCGATTCGAGGTTAAACAAAAAACTCGCGAATCCGTTCGGCGCTACCTTTGGCTCCGAAGTCACAAAGCCGACCGCGTTCACTACGCGCGGCCGATCACTGAGATCAGCCGCCAGTTGCAGGCCGGCTGTATCGCCGATCCGAAGATTGTGCAGTAAGAAGAACCCGCACCCAACCAGCAGATATGTCGACCCTAGGTTTGGCCAGCAACAGAGCGGGATTGCCAGCAGCGCGAATGCAATCGCAGCGAACCACCAGCGAAACACTGCAATTGGAAAGAAATCTGCAACAACAATTCCCAACGCCGCCATCAACGCCAGACCGACAAATGGTTGCCGCGGGATATTCATCGCGACGAGAGAACTCGTCGGTTACGTAATACGGCGTTTGCTTCATGAAGTTCCGGTTTTTAGGTAGGGCGATTGACCCCAATCACCCGACCAAGATGCATAATCCCCACTCCCGTCGTATTTTTCCTCCGTGCAGGACCTGTTCGAAGAGGAAGATGTCGATCCCTTGCTCGCGACGAATGCCGGAGTTGCGGCTGTGAACGAAGCAGCGCCGCTTGCTACGCGGATGCGACCGCGATCGCTCGAGGAATTCGTCGGCCAGGAGCATATTCTCGGACCGGGAAAATTGCTTCGCCGTGCGATTGAAGCCGATCGTTTGCCATCCGTGATTTTGTCCGGGCCGCCGGGCACCGGAAAAACCACGCTCGCTCATATCATCGCCGACATGACTCACGCCAAGTTCGTTCGGCTGAGCGGCGTGGAAAGCAATGTGGCGGAAATGCGCCGCGTGATCGCGGGCGCGACCAATCGCACCCGCACTTCCAGACAAAAGACGATTTTGTTCATCGATGAGATCCACCATTTCAACAAAGCGCAGCAGGACATTCTTCTGCCTGATGTCGAAAGCGGAAATCTACGATTGATCGGCGCAACGACTTACAACCCGTTTTTCTACGTCAACAGTCCGCTCGTGTCGCGGTCGCAGGTTTTTCAACTCGAACCGCTCAGCGTCGACGAACTCGAACAACTGATCGATCGCGCGCTGGCCGACAAAGAACGCGGCCTTGGCAATTACAAGGTTAAGATCGACAAAGATGCGCGTCGTCACCTAGCGAAGCTAAGCGATGGCGATGGGCGCAAATGTTTGAATGCGCTTGAGATTGGCGTGCTCACGACTCCGGCGGATTCGAAAGGCGTGATCCATTTTACAATCGCGGTCGCCGAAGAAAGCATTCAGCAAAAAGCGATCGTGTACGATCGCGCGGGCGACGCGCACTACGACACGATCAGCGCATTTATTAAGAGCATGCGCGGGTCCGATGAAAAAGGCGCGATGTACTGGTTCGCGAAAATGCTGCACGCCGGGGAAGATTTTCGTTTCATCGCGCGCCGCATCGTCATTTTCGCGAGCGAAGACGTTGGCCTAGCCGATCCGGAAGCGTTGCCGCTCGCGATCGCGACGCAGCAAGCAGTCGAATTCGTTGGCTTACCCGAAGCGCGCATTCCGCTCGCGCACGCGGTCGCGTACATGTGTCGCGCGAAAAAAAGCCGCGAAGCCTACGACGCGTTAAACGAAGCGACGGAAAAAATCGAGGCTGAACAAACCAAACGCGTCCCCGAAAATCTCAAGAACAAACACTTCCGCGTTAATCCCGAGAGCTAAGACTAACGTCATCGTCTGTCACAGTCAGTCTATCATGAAAATCCATTCCGCTGGTTACGTAACCAACCTGTCGACTGAGCTTCTTTCCTGATTCAAACTCGATTGTTACATCGTAATGCGAATCGGATCTGACTTTGTAGTGAATTTCCTTGCTCTGCTTCGGTTGAACCTGCCCTAAGGAAAATTGCTGCTTGCAGATTTCCAGTTGTCCGCTGCGAATCGCTTCGCCTGCCTGATTAACAATCGAGACTTCGCCTTTATTGCTTGAAAGGCGGATTGCAAAAACAGCGACGAGAATTAGAACAAGGACACCGATCGCGGTCAGCCAAAGACTCTTGCTCACAGAGGTCCGTTATTCTTGAAACGCCGTCGCCACGAGAGTGGCGTTGTGGCCGCCGAAGCCGAATGAATTGTTCATGACGACGCGCACTTTCTTTTCTTTCGCTTTGTTGGCGGTATAATCAAGGTCGCAGAGTGGGTCGGGATTTTCCAGATTGATCGTTGGCGGGATGACGCCGTCGCGGATCGCTAACGCGCAGGCAGCCATTTCCATTGCGCCGGCGCCGCCTAACAAATGGCCGGTCATGGATTTGGTCGCGCTGATGGAAACCTTGGCTTGCTCGCCAAAAACTTTTTTAATCGCCTTCGTTTCACTGATGTCGCCGAGACCGGTCGAAGTGGCGTGGGCGTTAATGTAATCGACATCGCTCGGCGAAATTTTCGCGTGCTCGAGCGCCAATTGCATGGCCCGCGCGGCGCCTCCGCCGTCCTCCGGCGGCGCAGTCATGTGATAGGCGTCCGCCGAAAGTCCGTAGCCAGTGAGCTCGCAATAAATTTTCGCGCCGCGCTTCTTAGCGTGTTCAAGCTC
>QHOX01000344.1 GCA_003219465.1 Verrucomicrobiota bacterium
CGTGAGCCGGCAGATCCGCGATTTGGAAGATGAGCTAGGCGTGCAGCTGTTCGAGCGCACCGGCAAAGCGGTCAAATTGACTGACGCAGGATTTCTATTTCTGAAAGAAGCTCGAGCGATATTGGAACGAACCGATGAAGCAGTGCGGAACGTGCGCGATTTCGCGCAGGCCGGTGAAACAGAGCTACACGTTGGTTATTCGCTGACACCAAGCGGACACATCTTGTCAGCAACAATACGCGCTTTTCAAAAGGCAATGCCTAACGTTCACGTGAAACTGCATGATTGGAGCAACGAGGAAATTGCCGTTGGTCTGCGAGATGGACGATTAAAGGTGGCCTTAGTCGCCCGTGCGCTGGAGCGTGGCCCATTTCATGATTTTCGGTTTGAAGAATTATTGCGCGAGCATGTTCGGCTGGCGGTGCCGCCGAACCATCCATTTGCACGACGTCGTTCCGTCTCGCTGGCCGATGCGGCGCAAGAACCGTTTGTAGGATTAACGCGCGAAGACTTTTCGGATTATCATAGGTATCTCGCCAGCCTGTTCGCTTCGGTAAGAAAAAAGCCGCGAGTGATAGAGGAGCATGATGGCATGACCAGCGTTGTCTCCGCCGTCGAAGCCGGCACCGGTGTGGCCGTTGCGGTGGAAGCGCTTGGTTACGCTTTCGGTAATCGGGTGAAGTTAGTGCGACTCACTCCCGAACCGAAGCCACTTTCCTTCGGCATCGCCGCGCGAAAAGGTCGACTTAGTCCCGCCACCGAGAAGTTCTGGCAATGCGCAAAGAAAGCCGCCACGTCAATCGGGATGTTTTCGAAAAAGTAGAATCACGATAATCTCGCAGCGGTTCATCAATCATCGTCAGGGCGCGATTGCACCAATTGATCGACAGCGTGCATTGCGTCTGCCGCATCGGGTCCTTCGATACGGATGCGCACCTTTGTCCCTTCCGGTGGGGCCAGCGTCATCAGGTCCAGTACGCTTTTGCCGTCGACTTCCGTTCCATTGTAGCCGACTCGAATATTGGAATGAAACGGGAGCATGGTGCGCACGAACCTGGATTCCGACCAGATGTAATGCCGCTTCTTTACCGTGATTTCCTTTTCCAGTTTCTCGACTCCATTCCTTGGATCGGTCGTGCGATTCGAAGGTGGTGTCATGTGTCGCATGATTGCTTCCATCGTTCTGCTCATAGTTTTTGCCTCCGTTAGTTGAAGTTTCCGTGCTAACACGATCCGCCTCGCACCTGGCGTTTGGGAAAGACGATGTTTCTTGTCTCGATATGCCGCCGCGGCATACTAGAACCAGCCGTGGAACTCAGGCACTTGCGCTCCTTCGTGGCGGTGGCCGAGATGGAAAACGTCTCGCGCGCGGCGCTGAAGCTGCATGTCTCGCAGCCGGCGCTCAGCCGCCAAATCCGCGATCTCGAAGACGAACTTTGATTTTCCTTGCTCGGAACCGCGTGAAATTTTTGCACGTCACTCCTGAGCCGAAACCGATCTCGGCCGGCATCGTCGGGACAAAAGGCCGACTCAGCCCAGCCGCAGAAAAATTCTGGCAGTGCGCCAAAGAAGCCGCCTCACAGAAATAGTATTTTATCAGCCCTTACTGGAGTGCTGAAAAGCTGGTCGCGTCCATAAAGTAGTGATCAATATGATCTACCAGCGGTCCGTTCACTTCTGATTCCGCCTTCACTTTCTGCCATTCCGGGTCGGCTTGGAACGCGACCCAGTTCTTCTCCGCTTGCTCACGGCTGGGATGCTCGAGAATGTAGATGAACACGTTCTGAGAATCCGGCGCATCCTCGGGCGACCAGTAACCAATGCTCTTCATGTTGTGTCGCTTGAAGATCGAATCAGTGTGATCACCAAAGCGCGCTTTCAGAGCATCCATTTTCCCCTCCTTGGCGTGATACAAGCGCAATTCGTAAACGTGCGACGGCGACTGTGCGTTGGACGCACCGAGTTTACTGAAGACGACCATTAATGTGACCCCCAAAAGAAAAGATAAGACATACGATGGTTTCAGCGCGCTCATGGCGCGATATTTCAGCGACGTTCGCATGGTGCTTCCGCATAAGTCCCGAATGGTTGAGGTGGCGTCGGTAGGTCGATACCTAAGTCTTTCACCCGTTGTTCGGCACTAGTTTGTGGAGTTACCATTTACCGACGTGCGCACCGCCATCCACGTGCAGCACCTCCCCTGTAATCTGCCTCGCTTCTGTCAGATAGACCACGGCGCTGGCAATCTCTTCAACCGCGGAGATCGTGCCCATTGGCGAAAGCGTCTTCAGAACATCATTCGAATTGTCCGCATGCAGCGGCGTGTCGACGACGCCGGGAGCTACGGCGTTAAATCGAATGTGCTCTTTTGCGTATTCAAGAGCCAGGCTTCCTATGACCGCGTTTAGACCACCTTTGGTGATCATTGGAACGGAAGCTGGCACTCCGGCGATTGGGTTATCCGCCAGCGCTGCGCTGATGCTAATAATGCTGCCGCCGCGTCTTTGTGCCTGCATTTGTTTTACCGCCAGTTGCGCTACGTAAATAAAGCCCGACAGGTTGGTAGCAACAAGGGCGCG
>QHOX01000029.1 GCA_003219465.1 Verrucomicrobiota bacterium
ATTCACGTGGCGCGTCTTCAGTGGCCATTGGCGATGTCCGTCTCGGTGAACACGAGGATGTTGTTCTTATTTGCGGGCCGTGCTCGGTTGAAAGCAAAGACCAGATTTTGTCCATTGCGACGATCGTCAAAGAATCGGGCGCAAGAATTTTGCGTGGCGGCGCGTTTAAACCGCGCACGTCACCGTACAGTTTTCAGGGATTACGCGAAGAGGGGCTTCGTTTTCTCGCCGAAGCGCGTGCGAAAACGGGTCTGCCGGTAGTGACGGAAGTCATGGACCCGCGCGATCTCGCGATGATCGAAAAATATGCGGATTGCCTTCAGGTCGGCACGCGCAACATGCACAACTTTTCGCTCTTGAAAGAGGTAGGCCGCAGCAGGCTTCCCGTGCTGCTGAAACGCGGATTCAGCGCCACGATTTATGATTTGATCATGAGCGCGGAATACATCCTGAATGAAGGAAACCCAAACGTGATCCTCTGCGAACGCGGCATTCGCACGTTCGATAATGCTGCGCGTTACACGCTCGATCTAAGCGCTGTTCCGATTTTGAAATCGAAAACGCATTTGCCAGTGATCGTCGATCCAACGCACGCGCTCGGCCTTCGCGAGTTCGTGCCGCAGATGTCTCTCGCTGGCGTCGCCGCCGGCGCGGACGCCTTGATGATCGAAGTGCACGATTCACCCGAGCAGGCCAAGAGCGATGGAAACCAGGCGCTCACCCCTGAAATCTTCGCCGAACTCGTTCCGCGCCTCCGCGCCGTCGCCGCAGCGATCAGGCGCGAAATGTAATTCCACTGCGCTTCGCGCGCTTCATCGCCAACGCGTTGAGGACAACGCGTTCCACCGCTGCGCAAATGGTGGATCGGCTTCTCCGAAGACGATGCCAGATCGAGTCGCCGAAGGCGGAAGAATAGTTACGCGGCTACAACTTTACGCGATTTGGCGTAAAGTTTGCGGTGGAAAAATCAGCGGAGCTTTTGGAGCGCGTTGTAGCGAGCGAACCAATCGCGCGCAAACTCGACGCAATACAACGGCATGAATGGCCCGTACGATTTTCGCACGTGATCCAGCCGGCGCAGCCATTTCTGGCTGCCGTAATCGCAAAAGCGTATCACGGCCATCCGCTCGATAAACGGCAGGTCGCTGATTCCACAATTTGGGTCCTCTGCCCCAGCGTTCATTCCCAGGAAGTCTTTTATGAAAGCTTGCTCAACTGGCAGACCGATGCGCTGTT
Source organism: Verrucomicrobiota bacterium (assembly GCA_003219465.1). Classification (GTDB taxonomy): domain Bacteria; phylum Verrucomicrobiota; class Verrucomicrobiia; order Chthoniobacterales; family UBA10450; genus Udaeobacter. Next base: position 1,237 of record QHOX01000029.1, read on the forward strand.
CCTGCCGGAAGCGGAGCTGGCTGGAATCGAAAATATCTTGCCCGATCCAGAAATCGCTGCTGAACGGCTGGCATTGTTTTTGCAAATCGAAAGGGACACCGGGCCGCGCATTATCGTCGCGACACGCGCAGGTCTCGACCAGGCTGCCCCGAAACGCGGAAGCCTTGAATCTGCGGTCGTTCAGCTCCGGCGCGGGGCAACCGCGAAGATGGAAGACTTTCTCGAGCAACTCGCGGTCAGCGGTTACGAGCGCGTCTCACAAGTCACCACTCGTGGACAGTTCGCCGTCCGCGGCGGGATTGTTGATCTTTATTCGTGGCAGGCGCCGTTGCCGTTCCGCCTGGAATTTTTCGGCGACCAAATCGAATCGCTGCGCGAGTTCGACATCGACACGCAAACGTCGGTGCGCGATTTGCGGTCGATCGACATTCTGCTGAATCAAGGAACGGCGGACCAAAGCGTCTCTGTCCGCGATTATATCCGCGAGAACGACGTCATCATCGACATCGAGCCTGCAATGGAGGGCGGAGCTCCCGCGACGCCGGGCTTGCAGGAGCTAGCCGCTCCGCACATCCAAATCAGCGAAGGGTGGATTGAGACTGGTCCGGAAGATTTCAGCTCCACGTTTCAGGATTGCGACATTGGAGAGTTTGCCGCTGGCGATCTCGTGCTCGCCGAAGCCAAACGCGCGCAGTTCGCTGATCGATTGAAAGAATGGCGCGCGAATAACGCCAGGATCGTCATTTATTTTCAAACTGAAGGCGAGATCGAGCGGTTCCGCGAAATCATGGCAGGCACCGTCGAAGGCGTCGATTTCGTCGAGGGGACGCTTACGCGCGGATTTTGTTTTCCCGCGGCCAATCTCGTCGTTCTTTCGGCTGCGGAGTTGTTCGGACGATTCGCAGTCCATCCTCGCAGGCTGCTGCGGCTGCGTCGTGCGGAACATCAGCGCGCCCAAATTGATTTCAGCGAACTGGCTGAGGGCGATTTTGTCGTCCATCTCGAGCACGGCATCGGGCGCTTCCTGGGTCTGGAAAAATTTCCTGTAGGGCAGGCGCACCGCCTGCCTGACACCAGTCACGCATCCATGGCAAGCGGAGCAGTTGCCCTACAACAGCAGGCGCAACCGCAGGAGGTATTGGTTCTCGAGTTCGCGGACGAAGCGAAGCTCTATGTTCCTCTCGAGCAAGCGTATCTCGTTTCCCGTTACGTCGGCGCAGGAAAAAAATCGCCTTCGCTCAGCTCGCTCGGCGACGGCAAATGGACGCGGGCAAAAATCAAAGCCGCGGCTTCAATTTTCGATTACGCGGGCAAGATGCTCGCGATCCAGGCGGAGCGACAAATGCGTCCCGGCTACACGTTCGGGCCAGACACAAAATGGCAGGCCGAATTTGAACGGTCATTCCCGTTTCGGGAAACGCCGGACCAAATGAAGGCGATCATCGACACGAAGATCGACATGGAACGGCCACGGCCGATGGATCGCCTGATCTGTGGCGACGTTGGTTTCGGCAAAACGGAAGTCGCAGTGCGCGCCGCGTTCAAGACAGTCATGGACGGGAAGCAAGTGGCCGTGCTCGCGCCGACCACTATTTTGGCTCAGCAACATTTCGAAGTGTTCCGGCAGCGCATGCTTGAGTATCCGGTGCGGATTGAAATGCTCAGCCGTTTTCGTTCGCCGTCCGAACAGAAGAAGGTGCTGCAATTGTTGCGCGAAGGCGGTGTCGATATCGTCATCGGCACGCACCGGCTTATTTCCGGGGACCTCGTGTTCAAGGACCTCGGCCTGGTCGTCATCGATGAGGAACAGCGGTTCGGCGTTCTGCACAAAGAAAAATTCAAAGAACTCTTCAAGCTCGTCGATGTGCTCACACTTTCCGCTACGCCAATTCCACGCACCCTTTACCTTTCGTTGGTGGGCGTGAAAGACATGTCCACGATCGAGACTCCCCCGCCCAATCGTTTGCCGGTCGAAACGGTCGTGTCGGCGTACGATGAGCGGATCATCCGCGCCGCGATTGATCGCGAACTGGAACGACAGGGTCAGGTGTTCTTTTTGCACAACCGTATCGCGAGCATCGAGCGGGTGCGCGAGCGGATCGTCGATCTTTGTCCGCAGGCCAGAGTTGAAATCGGCCACGGCCAGATGGACGCCGACGAACTTGAAGCCGTCATGGCGCGATTCATCGCTGGCAAAACAGACGTGCTCGTTTGCACCACAATCATCGAAAGCGGTCTCGATATTCCCAATGCAAACACGATCATCATCGATCGCGCGGATCAATTTGGCCTCGCCGATCTGTATCAATTGCGCGGACGCGTCGGTCGGGCTGAGCACAAGGCGTATGCCTATCTGCTTCTGCCGCGCGAAATGATGGCTGTGGGTGCCGCGCGCAAGCGGATCAGCGCGATAAAGCAATACAGCTCGTTAGGCGCTGGTTTTCGCATCGCCATGCGCGATCTGGAGATTCGCGGCGCGGGCAGCATTTTGGGCACAGCTCAGAGCGGACATATCATCGCAGTGGGTTTCGACTTGTATTGCCAGTTGCTCAAGCAAGCAGTGGCACAGCTGAAAGGACAAAAGCCACGATTCCGGCTGGATGTGGACGTGCGCCTTGATTTCGTGGTGACAAACGAAGCAGAGTTCATCGCGCCTCGTGTGTGGGAAGCTGACAGCTTCCCACACAAAATTCCCGCATTCATTCCAGTCGCTTATGTCAGCGACCCTGCCATACGCATACGATCGTACCGTGAGATCGCGGAGATCACGTCGCACGAGCAACTTGAACGCCTGCGCCGCGATTGGCGCGATCGTTTCGGACAGTTTCCGCCGGCCGTTGACAATTTGTTCACGCTGATCGAGATCAAACTTGCCGGGGCAGAATCAGGGGTAAGCCGTGTGGAAGTACGTGAGCGTAAGGTGATGTTGACGCGGCATGGGGATTTTATACTTGTCGCGGGCAAATTCCCCCGTTTATTTGGATCGAAAATCGATCAACACCTCCCGGAAATTGTCGAATTGATCAAGAAATTATGAGTAATTTCATGCGTCGGTTTGTGGCCGTTTTGCTGGCGGTCGGCGCACTTGCTCAAGTCCCGATCTGTAACGTCGAGTCTGCCGAGGAAGCGACGGTCGTGGACGGCATTGCTGCGGTCGTAAATGGCGAAGTCATCACGTATTCTCAGGTGCGCGCTTTATCCGCGCCGCAGGAGAGACTGTTTCGTCAGCAGTACACGGGGGACGAATTGGCGAAAAAATTGACGGAACTGCGCCAAATGGCAGTAAAGGACCTGATCGATCGTCGGCTCGTCATTCAGGCGTTCAAGAAAGAAAGCTACGAAGTCCCTGATCACATAGTGGATCAGCGAATACATCAGATCATTCAGGAATCGTTTGGTGGCGACCGCAACACGTTTGTCAAAACGCTCGAGGCGCAGAACTACACGTTGGGCGAGTTCAAAGAAAAGGAAATGGAAAAAATCATTGTGGGAGCGATGCGCAGCAAGAACGTAAAGACGAATTCAATTATTTCGCCTACAAAGATCGATGAGTACTACAGGAAACATCGCGATGAATTTACGTCCAAGGAGCAGATCAAATTGCGAATGATCATGATTGCTGGCCACAAGGACACCGCCAGCGCGCCTGCGCAAAAAGAACTCGCCGAACAAGTACTCGGCAAGCTCGCCAGCGGCGCGGAGTTCGAGCAGATGGCGCAGATGTATTCCGAGGACAGCACGAAAGACAACGGTGGCGACTGGGGCTGGATCGAACGCAAAACTCTGGCCGAACCGCTGGAAAAGTTCGCCTTCAGCATGCCCGTCGGTCGAATCAGCAACATCGTCGATTACGCCGGCAATTATTACATCTTGAAGGTTGAGGATAAACACGGCGGCGACACGAAATCGCTCACCGAAGTGCGCGCCGATATCGAGAAGAAACTGGTCCAGGAAGAAGCCAAGGAAATTCAGGACCGCTGGATCGCCAGCCTGCGGCAGAAAGCCTACATCAAAACTTTCTGAGGCGAACTCCACTCTTCCGCTTAGTCTTCATTCTTCTTGGTTGCTCCAATCCTGTTCGTGCCGAGTGAACAAATTCGATTACGATCACGAGCATGAGCACGAGCAGGAAAAAGCCGCGCATCGGGATCACGCTAGGCGATTGTGCCGGAATCGGGCCGGAAATTGTTCAGCTTGCTCTGAAATCCGATCGCCTCGCCAAATCAGCGGAATACAAGATCGTCGGCAAATATCCTGATTGCGCGTTAGGCAAACCGACGGCCGAAACGACGTGCGCCGCCGCAGCTGCACTTGAAGAAGCGGTCACGCTCGCTCGCCGCAGCGAGCTCGATGCTATTGTGACCGGGCCAGTTCACAAAGCACGGATGCACGAAGTCGGATTCAGATTCCCGGGACAAACCGAATTTTTTGCCGAGCGCTGCGGCGTAAAAAAATTCGCGATGTGTTTGACTGGCGGCAGGCTCACGGTCGCGCTTGTCACAGCGCACATTCCTCTGCGCAAAGTCCCACGCGCGCTCAAGCAGTCAGAAATAGTGCGCGTCGGGCTGTTGCTCGCGGACTTCTTGTCACGCCATAGCTCCACGAAGGCGGATCGAGCGAGTCCTGCTATCCGGGCGCCGAGCATTGCCGTGGCCGGATTAAATCCGCACGCCGGCGAATCCGGCAAACTCGGCCTGGAAGAAATTGAAATCATCGCGCCGGCCGTTGAAGAATTAAACTCGTCACTCGTCACTCGTTTTCATCGGTCCGGTTTCTCCAGACACCGTTTTCACCCGCACGATTGAAGGCGACTTCGACGCGGTGCTTTGCATGTACCACGATCAAGGATTGATTCCGTTGAAGCTGCACGCATTCCACAGCGGCGTGAACGTAACGCTCGGGCTGCCGTTTCCTCGCACCAGTCCCGACCACGGCACTGCATTTGAGATCGCCGGCAAAGGCATCGCGCGTCCCGACAGCATGATCGCCGCGATCAATCTCGCAGTGGAGATGGCAGCATGTCCTGTCGAACGGAGCCGAGACATCTCTGTCAATTAATGACGAAGCTCGAATGTCGAAGCTCGAACGAAATCCGAAAGTTCAAATGACGAACCGCTGTCCGATACGATTTCTCTTAATTCGGATTTCGTCATTCCTTTGTCATTCGTCATTCGGATTTTGTCATTGCTCTGATCTTCGACGATTACGATCACGAGCATGAGCACGAGCAGCATCGTCAAGTACGCGTCCGTCTTTAATATCGGGCTCCAGAACACGTTCGTATACCGCTGGAATTATTTCCTGCGCGCGCTCTTCGGGCTGATACCGCTGGCCGGCACCGTGTTTCTATGGGCGGCCGTGTTTAAGGAGCGCGGTGGCGGACTGCACGGCTACGATTACGGTTCGATGATTTACTATTATTTGCTCACCATTCTGGTCAGCAATCTTGTCGTGCCGACAGAGGACGAATTTCAAATCGCCGCCGACATTCGGGAAGGCCAGATCAATGCGCTGCTTACGAAACCGATGAGTTATCTCGCTTATCGAACCAGTATCTTTTTGAGTGGGCGACTGGTTTACAGCCTGGTCACCTTGCCGCCAATCGCGCTGATCTTCATTTATTTTCGGGAGTACGTCGTGCTGCCGACCGATCCGCTGGTGTACGTGTTAACGGTGATCTCGACCGTGATGGCGGCGTTCATTCAATTCTTCATCACCTATAGCCTGGCGATGTTCGCGTTTTGGATTTTGGAAATTTCCACGATCGTGTTCATCGTGTATTCGTTCGAATATTTCCTCGGCGGTCAGATGTTTCCGATCGACATCATGCCCGCTGCAGTGCAGGCCGTGATGAAATGGTTGCCCTTTTATTACGAGCTGTTTTGTCCGGTCGCGATCTTTCTCGGCCGATTAAAGGGGCCCGATCTCGTGCAAGCGCTGGTGATTCAAACCAGCTGGCTGCTGCTCGCGTGGGCCTGGGCAAACTTCATGTGGAAACGCGGCCTCGGCCATTACCAGGCCGTCGGCGGATAGCACGGCGAGCGTTTTCGTTTCGCGAGCTGCTACTTCATCGCTTCGCATGGTTCGGTGCGGGCGAGGCCACGAGTTTCTGGAAACGCGGATCATTCCGGAGCGCATCGAACATAGGATCGAGCCGGAGCAGCGCAGGAGTAAGCGGCACGTTTTGAGCCAGCGCTCCATCGTACGGTATCGAGAGCAGTTTCTCTAACGCGGCTATGGCGCGGTCGGGCTCCCCCATGCGTGCCGACACCCGGGCCAGGATCTCGATCGGAATAGGACCCCACACGGCATCTTTCTCGATCGAAATCACGGCCATCGCTCGCTCGATCAGTTTGAATGCGGCGGCTTTGTCACCAAGGCCCATACTCGTCAGCGCGAGATTCCCCATGAGGCTAAAATTTTCCGGCTGTTCTTTCAGAAAAGGTTCCAGTTCGCTGCGCGCCCATCGCCAACTTTCCTGAGCGGCGGTCTGATCGCCGGCGACGTCCTGTGCCCATCCTAAATAAAAGCGCAGTTCGCCAGTGATAGAACCCAACGCTGGATCAGGCTTGGCCAACATCTCATTTAGCCAAGGGATGATTTGTGCGGGGCGACGCTCCAGGATCGCTTGGTAAAGTTGTGTTTCCAACGCCTGGGGGTCCGCGGCCGGCGGGTGGATCGAGGCGAGGAGCGCAGAAGCACGCGGCAGATCGCCCTCAGCTTGTGCGATAGCCGCCTTTGCTGCGAGCGTGTCGACGTCGCCCGGCATAATATCGAGAACCTGATTAAACCTTCGCAGCGCTTCGGGGAAACGACGAAGCTCGATATACAATTGTGCATGCTGTCCGAGCAGGTTAACGTTGCGTGGATCGAGCCGCTCGGCTTCGTTGAAGTACGACTCGCTCCGGGCCCACTGGCCGCGCCGCCGCGCGACGGAGGCCAGCAACGCAGGAATCTGGCTGCTGTTCGGCAAGAACTGACGTGCTTGTTCAAAGTAACGCTCCGCGGTGTCGTAATCCTTTAGACAGGCGTGGTAGTAATTTCCCGTGGCAAGCAGCGCCTCACCGAGATTGGGCTGAAGAGCGAGCGAGGTTTCGGCTGCGTGCCGTGCCTCTTCACGTAGGGCGACCGTTGGTTCAAGACTCTGTGTGATGTAGCCGCGCGCGTCCGCGATTGACAGTAGCGCCCAACTAAGGGCGAACTTCGGATCCAACCTCACCGCTTCTCTGAGATATTTCTGTGCGCCAAGGGCGTTGGCGGGTGTGTATGTCGTTTGCACGTTATAAGCCAGGCCGCGCAGGTAGGCATCGTAAGCCTCTGGATTATCCGTCGGTTTGGCGGCGATGACTCGCTCTTCCGCGCCGGTCAGTTTCGCTCGCAGTTGGTCGGCGATCGCTTTGGCCACCTCGCTCTCGACCGAAAGGATGTCGGTCAGTTTGCGATCAAAGGTATCGGCCCACAGATGGGAATCATTGGTTGCTTTGATTAGCTGCACGTTCACCCGCACAATGTCCCCGCTCTTCTGCACGCTTCCTTGCAGAATGTGGGCGACACCCAGTTGCCTGCCGATCTCATGCAGGTTTTCAGGCGCGCTTTTGTAATGCTGCGTGGATGTGCGCGAGATTACTTTCAGATCAGCGATCTTGGATAAGCGCGTCAGGATTTCATCCTGAATACCATCAGCAAAGTACGCGTTGTCGGGATCGCGGCTTCGGTTTTCAAACGGCAGCACCGCAATGCTCTTCTCGGGAACTAGTAACTCGACCGCGGCATGCGGTCGTCTATAACGAAAAAGGAGAAAACCGATCACGGCGATCACAGCCAGCAGACTCACCACGCCTAATGACAGCCATCGCAATGCAGCCCGTTTTCTTCGCGCAGCAGCAGCGACACGCGCCGCCTTCAGCTTTTCCGGCACTGCCGGGTTCCCAAGCTCCGCAGTGTACAGATTCACCACGGAGACGCGAAGGCCATGTTTCACTTCACACTCGCCGAGTTCATGCAGGTGCGGCTGCCAGTGCGGGTATTCCTCGAGATCCTCAGCGACGTGCTTGGACAGCAAAATGTGTCCGGCATCGCCGCAGTCCATGACCCGCTGTGCCATATTGATACCGGCGCCAGCCACGTTCGCTTTTCCGGTTGCGTCGATGACCCCACTCACGGGTCCGCTGTGTATGCCCATTCGCAGCTGAACTTCCGGATGCTTCTTGAGAGCGCGGCTTACTTCCAACGCGCATTCAACCGGCGCTTCCGGGCTATGATAAAAAACCAGCGTGATGCCGTCGCCTGTTGGGATTTTGATCAAGCGCCCGGCCGTTTCCGCAGCTTGGAATTCATCGGTACCTCGGACAATCTCGTTTAAGCGCTCGACAACCGCTCGTTGCTGATGGATCGGCAGCTTCGAGTAACCGACAATATCTGTGAACAATACATGCGCGATTTCGAGCTGAATTTCCTTTGTAATCTCGGCAGCCATATCAGTGATCGCACAACGACTGCGCGCACAATATAATCCAGGCTTAACTGCCGATAGTCGAGAACAAACCCAGAAAGGCATCGTTCGTCCGCTCACCACGCAGCTTCGAGTCTGATGCCTGCTCGCGAATATTTTTCGGAGGTGGGCGTTGATCATTGAACGTTGGCCGTTTTCATCGGAAATAGCATCCAATCATGGCGCGACTTCACGAGTATCAGGGCAAAGCCATTCTCGCTGCCAATGGATTCAAGGTTCCCCGCGGCCGCGCTGCTTCAAATGCGGATGAAGCTGTGGCAGCAGCGAAAGAACTCGCCGGTGAAGTCGTCGTCAAAATTCAAGCGTGGACTACCGGGCGTGCTGGTATCGGCGGAGTCGCTTTTACCAAGAGCGCAGGTGACGTCCGCGCTTACGCTGAGCGGATGTTGTCGATGAACGTGGGACAGTTTCCCGTCGAAGCTGTGCTTGTAGAAGAGAAGATCAATATCGATCGCGAGTTTTTTCTTTCGTTTGCCATTGATGACGCCGCCCGAGCGCCGATGATCATCTTCGCAGCTGGCGGCGGAACTGGGATCGAAAACCGCGCCGGTTCGACGCGACGCATCCTGTGCGACGTAAATCGCGGGCCTCTGGATTCGGCCATTAACGATGCTGTTGCTTCTTGCGGACTTTCGCCGACGCAGGCCACACAACTCGCCGAATCGATCCGAAAATTATTTGCCGCTGCGCGCAGCGTGGAAGCGCGCTCGCTGGAAATCAACCCGCTCGTGCTCACCAAGAACGGCGAGTTCGTCGCCGCCGATTGCCGAATCACAATTGATGATTACGCGGTGGCGCGTCATCCCGAACTGGGAATTGAAATCGCGCGCGAGTTCGATCATCCGCCGACGCCTCTGGAGCGCATCGCCTATGCCGTCGAACAAAACGATCATCGCGGCACATTTTATTTCGCGCAGCTCGCGACGACGGCTCCCAAAGGTTCCAAAGGCCTCGTGGGTTTCCATGGCGCGGGCGGCGGCGGCTCGATGATGTCGATGGATGCGGTCGTCAATGCGGGATTCACCATCGCCAATTTCACTGATACGAGCGGCAATCCATCTGCATCAAAAGTGTATCGCGCGGCGCGAATCATTCTCGCTCAGCCCGAGCTGGTGGGCTATTTCGGTTCCGGCTCCGGAGTCGCGAGCCAGGAGCAATACTGGTCTGCGTACGGTTTGGCGAAGGCATTCTGGGAACTCGATCTCGACATACCCGCAGTCATTCGTCTGGGCGGCAACACCGAAGATCGCGCGGTGGACATTTTGCATCGGATGTCGAAGCTACTGCACGCGCCAGTGGAGGGCTATCGTAAGACCGACACACCCGCGTTCATCGCCGCACGTTTTGCCGAACTGGTCGCCGGCGACGGCAAAAAATGGAGACCGCGTTCGCCGAGAGTTCCAAAATTTGTGAGCGATCCATCCGCCACAAAACTCAACGTAAAGAATGGCCGTGTCTGGATCGACACCGCGCGTTGGCCGGAGATCCGCGCTGCAGTTGAGACGCACTCAGGCGGATTAATCATCGATCGCGAAGGCGCGCCCGCAGCGGCATTACCCAATGAAGAATTCGCCACCAAAGATTCCGAGCTGCTCGCCTGCGACGTCGAATGCCGTCTCGCTGGAATCGAAGACTTCTACCTTGAACTGAACATTCCAGGACTCGACGAATTCATCGCGAGTACTTTGCCGCAGGCGCGCTGAAAGAAACGCAGATCCGGAGGTGCTTCGAACGTTGACGCATGCGCGAAATGTGACTACGGTGACTACGTGATTGCAACGTTGCGAGAGACGAAAGCAAAGCTTTCAAAGATGGTAAAACTCGCGGCCAACGGAGAGGAAATTCTCATCACAGTCCACGGCAAAGTGCAGGCACGCTTGACTCAACCTGCAAAGCGATCGGCCCGCGACAATCGAAAATGGGCGCGCGAGTTGGCCGCATTGCGGCGCAAATACACCACCGGCAAAAGCGGACGCACAGCGGAAGAGATCATCTCAGAAGGCCGCGAAGAGCGGGTTTAATGAGGTACTGGGACACTTCGGTTTTGCTGAAGCTCTTTGTAAAAGAGGATGACTCGGGCTTGTTTGCCGCCTTGATCGAAGAGCCTGGTGAAGTCATCCATACATCCGAGCTTTCACGCTTGGAATTGCTGCGCGGGTTGTGGGGCAAGCGACTTGATGGATTGATCGTGCCGGGCGCTGAAAAAATCCTGATGCGCCGATTCGAAACTGAAGTAGAAATGAAGCGCATCATTCTCGTTCCTATCGGCAACGACGTTCGCAGAGAGTTCGAGGCGGTTCTAACACTCTGCTACAACCGGGAGAGACCCATCCGCGTGCGCACGCTGGATGCGTTACACTTGGCATCGGCTCTCGCAGCTCGGGCCAGGGAAATCATTTGCACCGACGCACGGATGAGAGAGGCAGCCAGCGCGCTTCAGTTAGACATTCACCCTCGTAAATCCGGGCGAGATTCGTGCGACTGAGTAAACTCGAGATAAGAAGATGATGTAAATGGCCATTTTGATTGACGAGAAAAAGCGCGTGCTCGTGCAGGGAATCACGGGACGCGAAGGACGGGCCCGCACGCGGTTAATGCGCGAGTACGGGACGAACGTGGTCGGAGGAGTCACCCCAGGCAAAGGCGGACAGAGCGTGCTTGGCGTGCCGGTATTTAACACGCCGCAGGAAGCGGTGAATTCGTTAGGCAATATCGATGTCTCGGTCGTGTTTGTGCCCGCGGCCGGTGTAAAAGACGCTGCAATCTCGGCGATTGAAGCGGGGATCAAACTCGCGGTGCTTGTGCCCGATCGCGTGCCGGTATGGGACGCGATGGAGATCGCTGCGGCCGCGAAAGTGAATGACGCAATGTTTCTCGGACCGAACACACTGGGGGCGTTGAGTCCCGGCGAGGCGGTGGTGGGCATGATCGGCGGTCGCGCGGAAAGCGCGCGGCAATGGTTTAAGCCCGGTGTGCCGAAAGGGGTCGGCGTGATCAGTCGCTCAGGCGGGATGGCGTCGAGCACCGGCTATTATCTCGGGCAAGCAGGCGTACGGATTTCAAGCATCGTGCACATCGGCGGAGATGCTGTGATTGGAATTCGTCTCCCCGATGCGGCGCTGATGTTCGAAGAGGATCCGCTGACGGAAGCCATCGTGATCTTCGGCGAAATCGGTTCGTCGCAGGAGGAGGAATTGTCCCAGCTGATGGCCGATCGAAAAATCACAAAGCCGGTGATCGCTTACGTTGGTGGCAAAGCGGCGCGCGAAGGCACGCGCTTCAGTCACGCGGGCGCGATCATCGAAGGCGGTCGCGGCACGCACGCTGGCAAAGTGAAGGCGCTGCGCGAAGCGGGCGCCGCCGTGGTTGACGCCTTTGGCGAATTGCCGGGGGCGGTCGTGACGATTCTAGAGCAAATCAAAGGACAAAGTCTCATGAGCGAAGCCGACAAAAAGGCCGTGTGGCAGAGCGGCATTACGCGAATTCAGCCTAATAACGTTGCGGTGCGCGGATACGACATCGCCGAACTGATGGGACGCGTCTCTTTTGGCGCTGCGGTTTATCTAATTTTGACGGGCGAACTCCCATCGCCGGCCATCGCGCGTTTGATGGACGCAATTTTGGTCTCATCAATTGATCACGGAGCGACGCCTCCCAGCGCATTGAGTGCACGCACCGTTGCGTCTACTGGCGCGACGTTAAGCGCGTCGGTCGCCGCCGGTATCATGTCGATCAATCGGCATCACGGCGGCGCAATTGAAGATTGCGCGCGTCAATTGAAAGCAATCGTCGATCGCGCGGCGCGCGACTCCATCTCCTTAAAGGAGGCAGCGACGCGCACGCTTGGGAAGATGAGCGAGGCAGGTGAACGCATGTCGGGGTTTGGTCATCGCGTGCACACTAAAGACCCGCGCACTTCGCGTCTATTCGAGCTCGCGCGCGAAGCCGGTGTGGACCGCACGCACATGCAGGCGGCGCGCGCAGTTGAGAAAGCATTTGCCGACGCGAAGAAATCGCTTCCGATCAACGTGGACGGCGCCATCGGCGCCATTCTCGCCGACTTGGGAATGAATCCCGCAGCGTTCAACGGCGTTTTCATGATCGCGCGCACGCCAGGACTCATCGCGCACGTACTTGAAGAGCAAACTCGCGAAAGACCCATGCGGCGCATCGATCCGGTTAACCATGGCTACGACGGCCCGCCGCCCAGAAGTGTTTCCGACGCTCATTCGCCCTGAAAGCTGTTTCTCGACAAAAAAAGGGTTGATTCTTAAGGCGCTTTGCTTAAGAATCGCGACCGCCTAACGAGCTCCACCCATGAAAAAGAAATCCACTTCGCAATCTGCCTTCTTTAACCTCCGCGTCTTACTTGGTTTAGTTCTTGCCTTGGCCGGCGTCTTTTTGGCGCTGCTTAGCGTTGGCGCGTTTTCGAATGCCTCTGCCCAGGCAAACGCAACCCCGGAAGCACAACAGTTCGGCCAAACGACTGTGATTCGCGCGTCGCACAGCGATCTGTCACGGCCGCTGCGTGAACAGCCGTTGGTCTGGCCACCCACCGAGACGGAGCATGAAGCGAATCTCAACCCGCAAATACCACATCAACACCAAGACG
>QHOX01000030.1:0-20654 GCA_003219465.1 Verrucomicrobiota bacterium
CCCTGGTTGCCTTCAGCGAAAACTCAAACGGGCACGCGTACACGCTCCAAGTAGCGCAGGACCGTTCGAGCGATGAACAAGTCGAAAAAAACTTCGCTCTTTTATTCATGGTGGTACTCGCAGGCGGCGTGCTGGCGTCGGCTTTGATTGCGATCATTGTTACCCGGCGCGGGTTGCGGCCGCTACGAGAAATGACGCAATGCCTCGGACGCATTGGGCCAAACCACTTGAAGGAGCACATCGGTTCAGCAGCGTGGCCACGCGAGCTCCAACCGCTAACCATCGCCTTCGATGAAATGCTCAAGCGACTGGATGATTCATTTACGCGGCTCTCGCAATTCTCTGCCGACCTCGCACACGAGCTACGAACGCCCATCGCCAATATGCTGGGCGAAGCGCAGGTTGCTCTCACGCGCGACCGAACGGCCGCCGAATATCGCGAGACCATCGAATCCACCGTTGCCGAGTGCGAACGGCTTTCGAGAATCGTGGATAATTTGCTTTTTGTCGCCCGCGTGGATGCTGCGCGCGAACCGATCGCTCGGAAGCGCTTCGATGCGCGCGCGGCAGTCCAAAAAATCGCAGCCTTCTATCAAACGGTGGCGGACGATCACCACGTCACGATTAGTTGCAGCGGCGATGGACAAATTTATGCCGACCCCGACCTGTTCGAACGCGCCGTGGGAAATCTGCTCGATAACGCGCTGCGATTCACTCCCGAGCACGGTTCAATTCAGATTGCGCTTTCCAAACACAACACTGACTTCGAAGTTGCCGTCAGTGATAACGGCTGCGGAATAGCCGCAGAACATTTGCCGCGCGTGTTTGACCGATTTTACCGTGCTGAATCATCGCGCGGTTCGGATGGCGCAGGACTTGGTCTCGCTCTGGTCAAATCGATTGTCGATCTGCACGGCGGATCGGCCACCATTCAGAGCGAGGTTGGTCGCGGCACAACGGTTAGACTAACGTTCCCACTTCTGTAGCGACGTCCCAGCTCACGCTTGAAATGCGCACCCGCAGCCCACGCGCGAAGCGCTCATCTCGTGGCCAAAGGACAAAGCGGGCGATGGTGCCACTAACGGCATGCACCAGGCAAGCCAGATGGCCCATTTCCCGGATTCAGAAGCTTCTTCCAATCCGGTACTGTCCTAATTTGATTGACAACCGAGATTGCGTCTTGGTATTGCTACTGTTGGACAACACTTCAGTAACCCCCAAGACAGTGAAGTGGCTTAGGGAGCGAAGTGCTAGGGCGGTGTGCTCGGTCCTCCCACACAGCCAACACACCGCCCGGTCCCATTTTCTGGTAGTGCGTCAGTCTGAATTCCTCTTTCTTCGCCTGATTTCCCTTTTAAGAACGCCGATGGGAAGCAGGTAGCGCACCTGTGTTCCGAGTTCACTCATCCCTATGAATATGATCCAGGCAGCAACAGTTGGACTATGCCGCGACTCTTGCGATAACTCGGGAGGAGCAGATAGATTCCGAGTGGCACTGCTGCGATCGCCGCCGGCTGCCGCCACAAGAAAAGACGAAAAACGGACTCAGGCCTGAGACGCTCGTGGAAATTGAAAGAGCCGCGAAACTGCTTTGAACTTGTCGGTCAGTTTGAAGCCCTGATTTCCTCCGACGCAGCGCAGTCGATAGCGCCCCAAAAGCGCATGCACGCTTTTTTCTCGAAAATTTATCTTGCCAATCATTACAATTCTGTAATGATGCGCGGCGCTTATGAGAAAAATTCGCTTCTTCTGTGGAGCTCGGCGGCGATGGCTTCTTCTGCTGATTGTATGTGCAGGCTTAATATTTCCCACAGTAGATCCGTCTGTTTTCGCTCAATCGGCAAGCGAAGAGGAAATTGTGATTACGGGCGAGGAAGTGCCCAGCGCGTACGGAGCGCCTCCCGGGATTTCGCGCAGTCGTTTCTCAAATACGACACAGGCTTACGTGCTGCCGCCCTGGTCGTTTTTCTTCGGGGAGATTTACGAAGGCCAAGGCTTCCGTCATGGGCCGCCCGATCATCTCTTCACTCAAGAGATCGAAATGGGTTTGCCCTATCGTTTTGGGGTTGCGGCTGAATCAAAGTTCGAACGATTTAACGGCGGCGGCGGTGCAGAGACAGTAAGTCTGGAAGCGCGATGGGCGCTTGGTGATTGGAACAAAATTCCGCTCAATCCGACACTCTTCGCGGAATACAAATTCGGCGTCGGCACCATTCGACACGAAGAAGTTCCACCACCACCGGGAGGTGGAGAAGAGGAAGAGGGCGGACCGCCGAAGGTTCCCGATGCCTACGAATTTCGTTTGCTTCTCGCTCAGGATTTCGGCGACCGCTTTGAGTGGGCCATGAACTGGTTTTTTGAAAAAGAAAATACCGGCGACCGCGGACGCGAGTGGGGTTTCTCCCAGGCGGTGATGACGCCACTTTTCCTGCCCAACGAGCGCCTGAAGGTCGGCTTGGAAATGGAATACAAGAATGTCACGACCAAAGACACACGCGGCGATCCATTGAACAGTTTCGTGATTGGTCCAACGATCGCCTGGAAACCGACAGCAGCTACGCGCCTGGACGTTTCGCCCTTGTTCGGCTGTACAGATGACTCGCCAATTGCCGATGTGTTTGTTGTGTTTTCGTGGCTCTTCGGCAACGAACACGCCGAAGCAGAAGCGCCGGTCTCCACGCGTTACCGTTACTATTCCGACGTTTCCTATAGCCGTTCGGGCAAAGATTCGGGAAAAGAAATGAAGCAGGTGGCGTACGTCTCGCCTTGTCCGCAATGGTACGGTGATCGCGAATGGAATGTGAATCTCTGGGGCACATATGCGTTCACCAACACGGAGTTCGCTCCTAATCCTTCGCTGGTGGACATCGTACAAAGCACCAGTGAAGGCGGTCCTGTGCTCGGCACTTACGACCGTTACATTGGCGGCGATCACGCCTGGGGCGGCGGCGGGGACCTAAAATATTTCTTCTGCCGCTATGTCGGTCTCGGTGTTGAGGGATTTGCACTGGACGCTCACAAGCCTGGTTTCGATATCTTCGAGGACCAGGCGGTCCCGATATTTGTTCACCGAAGAATTAATCACAACCACACCATCGGCTCTATTCTCGGCACGCTTACCTTGAGGTATCCAATTCCGTACACTCGTTTTTCTCCTTATGCGTGGGCGGGTGTGGGTGCGATTTTCGGCGGCGGCGAAAGGGATACCCTTCACACCCAAGGACCGCCGGACGCCTTCGCTGTCAATGCGCAGACCGAACACTTCGGCAGCGAAACCAAAATGCTCGGCCAATTTGGTGCTGGTCTCGAATTTCGAATTGCGCGGCATTTCGGTTGGACCAACGACTTGAGTTTCGGCGTGATCGACGGGCCCAGGAATAATTTCGGAATGTTTCGCAGCGGTCTCAATTTCGCCTTTTGACATCTTGAGGGTTAGCACCCTCAGGGCTGAAAAACCGCGGCTGTTTCCGCGGTTGTTGAAGTGGAGATGCCGCAGCCTGGTGGAGCGGGCTGCGGCACACTTCTTTTGAGGTAGTCGACGCAATTTTGTCAAGCTGCTATTTCACGAATGGTGGCGCATAGTCGATGGCATGACTCTTGACCCGTTCTGCCGAGGCCGATAGTTTGGCTGCAGAAAGGAGCTTGTTTCGGTGAAGACCGAGGTTTCGATAGAATACTGCGTCGTTTGAAACTACACGCCGAAGGCCGTCAGTTTGGCGACCAAAATTCTCGAACTCGGCGAGCGCATCAAGTCGCTTACGCTGATTCCGTCGAGCGGCGGTGCCTTCGAAATTCGCGCCAATGGCAAACTGCTCCATTCCAAACTCGACTCCGGCGAGTGGCCGGATTTCGACGAGATCGTTAAAGCTGTCAAAAAAGCAAAATAGAACAGCTGCGCGATACCAAGCGTTGAGTTCAACGAAAGCGATCGCGCCTTGGTCATTAGGATTTTTTAACGCCCAACGCTCAACGCTGAACGTTCAACGCTCAATTCAGACAGTTGAAAGTCGGACGTTGGACGTTGGGCGTTGGGCGTTTTCCACAATCCGGAGAGTGAAGGGTGCCTGGTGGCCCTCGCGGTCTTCAAAACCGTCGTCGTCCCGCCTAGCGGGACGAGGTAGGTTCGATTCCTATCCTCTCCGCCTCTTTATTTTCGATTGCCGATTGCCACGTAGCCAGCGCCCTGCGGGGCGGTACAACAACGAAGGAGGTGAACCACAATGTCGCGTGAGCAAATTCGCAAACTGACTTCGCTGTCATCCTGCGCCGGGTGAGCTTCCAAATTGAGCCAACAGGCCCTGCGACAAGTTTTGCCGCAGCTACCTATTTCGTTAGACCGCAACGTGCTGGTCAGCTCGAAAACGTTCGACGACGCTGGCGTATATCGCCTCGACCGCCATCGCGCGCTGGTACAGACGGTTGATTTCTTCACGCCTATTGTGGACGACCCGTTTTCGTACGGCCAGATCGCAGCGGCCAACTCACTCTCCGACATTTTCGCGATGGGCGGGCGTCCGTTGACTGCGCTCAACATCATCGGTTTCCCGGCTGACGTCGTTAGGCCAAGGGTCGTTTCTTCGATTCTGCGCGGCGGCCTTGCCAAAGCAGCCGAGGTCGGCTGCGCAATCATCGGCGGCCATTCAATTCGTAATCCCGAACCAATCTATGGGCTCGCGGTTACAGGCCTCGTTGATGTCCGGCGCATGACGACGAACGCGAATGCGCGTCCCGGCGATTTACTCGTGCTGACAAAGCCGTTGGGCATCGGTATCGCCACGACGGCCATTAAACGCGGAATGGCTTCTCGCGCGCTCCAAAAAAACGTGATCGCCCTCATGTCGCAGATCAATATGGTTGGCGCCAAGCTTGCAGAACTTGGGCTGGTGCGGGCGGCCACCGACGTTACCGGCTACGGACTTATCGGGCATCTCATCTCTTTGTGCCGCGCGAGCGGCGTATCCGCCGAAATTGATCCTGCTGCTGTGCCGATGATCAGTGCAGAGATCGACGAACTCATCGAACTCGGCTGTGTTCCGCAAGGAAGCCGCGACAATCTCAATTCGACCACTGTGCTTGTCGGCTGGGCGGGCACGACTGCGGCGCGCAGGATTCTCTTAACCGACGCGCAGACCAGCGGCGGATTGCTGCTCTGCATCGCGGAAGCGAATTTTAAAAACGTGCTGACGGTCCTGCGAAAATCCGGCACACCTTCCGCGGCGCTAATCGGAAAGATTGCGCCGCGAGTACGCCGACGCCCATTGATATGCGTGATCGAATGAAGTCACCACTACGACGGCAAATTCCGGCCGTCTCGAAAGTCCTCGATGCGCTGGGCCGCTGTGGTGTGCCCCGGCCGTTGGTTGTCGAGTTTGTCCGCCGCAAACTTTCAGAAATTCGCGCGAACAGCGATATCCCAAAATTCGAATCGATCATCGCTGGTGTTCACCGCTCGCTGGATGAACTTCGCGCCGGGAGGCTTCAGCCGATCGTCAACGGCACCGGAATTGTCATTCACACAAATTTCGGCCGCGCCCCGCTCACAAGCGAAGCCATTCACACACTGAACGAAATCGGCTCAGGCTATTCAAATCTCGAGTACGATGTTGCGACAGGCGGACGCGGCCGGCGCGGTGATTACATCGAAACTGCGCTCTCACTGCTTTGCCAGGCAGAAGCGGCAACAGTGGTGAACAATTGCGCAGCGGCGCTGGTTCTGATCGTTCACCATTTCACCGCGCAAAAACTTGAGCGCTTTAAGCAGTCAAGTTCGAAGGAGTGTAAATCGGAAGTGATTGTCTCCCGCGGCGAGCTCGTTCAGATCGGCGGCGGGTTTCGCATCGCCGAAATTCTCGAAGCGAGCGGCGCAACATTGCGCGAAGTCGGCGCAACGAATAAGACAACACTCGAAGACTACGCGCACGCCATTGGACCAGAGACGGCTATAATTCTCAAAGTGCACCGCAGTAATTTTTTCATGAGCGGTTTTGTTGAATCGCCCTCTTCGAAGGAAATCACCGCGCTGGCGAGGAAAAAGCGGATTCCACTTGTAGAGGATCTCGGCAGCGGCGCCATGATCGCCACTGAATCATTGGGAATTGCCGAGCACGAACCCACCCCGGCCGAAGTACTGAAAGCCGGCGCCGACCTTGTTTGTTTCAGCGGCGATAAACTCTTTGGCGGTCCGCAGGCGGGAATCATCGTTGGACGAAAGCGATTCGTAACGGCCTTGAAACGCGAACCGCTGTTTCGGGCATTGCGCTGCGACAAGCTTTGTCTCGCCGCGTTGCAGACGACTGTGAATCTCCATCTCGATCAAAATATTGGCGCAATACCGACGCTCGCACTTTTAGCAGTTTCAGACGACGCATTGCGCGCCCGTGCTGTGGTGATTTCTTCGAGTTTACAGGGGTTGCCGATAACCGTTGCGATCGGCCGCGGCAGATCGAAACCAGGCGGTGGTACTTTGCCAAACGCAAACGTGTCGTCCGTGACAATCGATATCGTTCCAGCGAATTCATCGGTGGCCGAGTTCGTGGCGAGTCTTCGTGCGTCGAATCCGCCTGTGATTGGCTATATCGCAGACGACCGATTCAAACTTGACCTGCGCACAATTTTTCCTCAGCAGGACGATCTCGTGATCAAAGCAATTCGCGCAGCGTGCACGAAGTGACGACACGTCATTTCATCATCGCCACAGCAGGCCATGTTGATCATGGCAAGAGCGCGCTAGTCAAAGCGCTGACTGGAATTGATCCCGATCGTCTGCCGGAGGAAAAGAAAAGGCAGATCACAATCGATCTCGGTTTCGCCGCGTTGAATGTAACCGCGCCAAACGGCGACAAAATTCACGCCGGCATCGTTGATGTCCCCGGCCATGAGGATTTCGTGCGCAACATGATCGCGGGAGTTGGCTCAATCGATCTCGCACTGTTTGTCGTTGCCGCAGATGACGGCTGGATGCCGCAAAGCGAAGAGCACTCGCAAATCCTCAATTACCTCGGTGTGCGACGCGCCGTGATTGCCCTCACCAAGATCGACCTGGGGCGAGTCGACATCGTTACCGAAGAAATTCGCAGGCAACTTCGCGGCACATGTTTTGCCGGCTCGCCGATTGTTCCCACTTCCGTCCGCAGCGGGGCAGGCATCAAAGACCTCGAAGGGACGCTGGCAGCAGAGCTCGCAGCGGCGGAGCCGCAACGTGACCTTGGTAAGCCACGCCTGTTTATAGATCGGGTGTTCACGCTGCGTGGGATCGGCACAATCGTGACGGGGACGCTAACCGGCGGATCGTTGCGCCGCGGGCAGCAAATCATTGTTTACCCGGCCAATCTGGAAACGCGTATTCGTTCCATTCAGAGCCACGGTCAGGAAGTAGACGTCGCGCAGTCGGGAATGCGGACGGCTCTCAATCTACCGGATGTTCCTGTCGATCAGCTTAAACGTGGCGACGTGGTGACCATTCCTGGCTTTGGCGCACCAAGATCGACGATCGTCGGTCTTCTAGAAAAATCTTCGCGGCTCGATCGCGAGAGGCCTCTTCCATGTCGCCTGAAGAATGGCTCGTCGGCATACGTTCACCACGGAACATCGCGGGTCGCGGCCAGGATCGCGTGGGGCGAGAATGGACCGCCCGATGCAGGCCAAAGGGAGATTGCTCGGCTAAGACTTGCCTCACCGATTTTTGCGTTCATCGGCGACCGTTTTGTCGTTCGCGATTCATCGGAGCGATACACCATCGCCGGTGGAATCGTGCTCGATGCAGACGGCGATATGCAATTACCTGCGTCTGCCGCCACACCGGACGACCTCCATTCGTTGCTGCGCGCCACAATTGCGCGACAAGGATTCGCCCGACGAGAAGTTCTTTTGCACAAATCACAGTTTACGACTGATGAAATTTCGAAAGCCCTGATAAATCTGGAGCAAACTGGCGAGATTATCCTGCGCCAGCACACCGCGGCCGATTGTGAATTCTGGCGGAAAGTCCGTGAGCAGGCGATTGGCCTAATCGACGCAATGCACAAAGAGACTCCCGAGCGCGCTGGTGTTGATTTGAATGAGATACGCTCAGCACTGCGCATTGAAGAGCCGGAGGTGCTTGAATCCCTACTGGCGGATCTGTGCGAGGGCGGTTTTGTCCGCAAAGGATCCGTTATCGCACGGACTTCCCATCGTCCAAAGCTGCCGGCTCAGGTTCAATCGATCGAGCAACGAATCCGCGAAGTGTTATCCAAGCAACCGTTCGATCCACCCTCGCGCAAGGCGATCGAGTCAGATCCGCATGCTCGGCAGGTCGTGCGTTTTTTGATCGAGAACGGCGACCTAATCGAACTTGCTTTCGATGTGGTGTTATTGCGCGAGAGTTTTGGGCGCATGAAGTCGCAGGTGGTCAAGTTCATTTCTAAAAACGGACCGGCAACCGTGAGCGAGTTGCGGCAGGCGCTCGGAAGTTCGCGGCGAGTTATCGTACCGTTGCTGGAGCGACTGGATCGCGAGGGGACGACGCGGCGCGAGGAAGACACGCGTTGCTTGCGATAAATGAAGATTATCTGGCCAACGCCGACCTGCGGGAACGCATGAATCGCGCGCGATTGGCGCAGCAGGCAAAACAAAAACGGCACGCGAGGCAATTCGTCGTATAAGTCCTATTTTGCCGCATTCGCCACATGGCCGCTTCTCTCTCCCTGATGAATTCGCCGGAAGACGCGTGGGAGAACGTAGTACGCCCTTGGTTTGAAAGGATCGCTGGTCGCGGCTTGCAGAACCAAGCTGCCGCCGTTGTGACAGCATCTCGCAGTCAGGCCTATTTTTTCAGGGCTCAGCTGCTCGCCGAAGGCAAATCCCTGCTCGGCGTGAAATTTCTTTCGCCACCGCAGCTGCGGGAAGTCTTGCTTCGTGGCGGTGATTTGCGCGTGCCCCTCCGCGAGCATCTTCGTCTGCTGTTAGCTGTCACTGCCGAAGAATTCGCCAGTACCAAGCGTGATGAAGAAACACTGCTCATAGCAAAATCCATCGCTCGCGATCCCGATCGTTTTCTCCGCGTGCTCGATGAGCTGCGTGGTGCCGGCTGGAATTTTGATGAGATCGATCTAGCTGGGTTGCGCGAAATTGCCGCGGGATTCGAAGGACACGTGCGCGAATGTGGCTTCACTTTCATTCACGCCGCCGATCGTGCCGCGCTCGCGTACGCCCAAGAATCCCGGCCGCTGTTTAGCCATTTGTTATTGTTCGGATTCGACGCTGCGCATTGGTCGCTGTGGCCGTTGCTTCATTCAGCTACAGTTTCCGCGGCTGAAGCAACCGTTCTGTTAAGCGATCCGCGCGACGAAGCGCGCGACCTCGATGAAACTTGGGTCGGCACGTGGGAGGAAACGTTTGGGCCGGCAGACATAACCCCAGCGGCGAAAACAACGTCGGCAGCCTCGGTTGCCGAGGCTTTGTCTGTACCCGCTGGCGAGGTCCATTTCCTCGTTGGCCGTGATACAACGCAGCAGGCACGTGCGATCGTCGCTCTCACCGCAAAATTCTTGGCCGATCGGCGGTGCGAACGGCTCGGGATTTTGTTCTCAGGTCCGGGTGGACTACCACGGCTGGTGGCGACTTTTCTTGAATCAGCCCGAATCGCGCACAACGACGGAATCGCGCATGTCGCGCCGAGCGCGCTCGACGATGATGCATGGCGCGCCTGGCTTGAATTGCAACGAGCGCCACGGTTAAAGCCGCTGTTTCAATTTCTTCGTGCCACCAACCGGCAGACCTTCGATATAATCTCGGTCTCGCAGTTAGAGGACATTCTGCGACGTGCTTACAACAATGTGCTCATCGATGACATTCAGCTGCTAAGCGATTACTGCGCGAGCAGCCCGGAGTTGCGTCACGGCAATGGTGCCACGCGTGAGCTGGAAAAAATCCGGTTTTTGCCCGAGAGCGCATCACTCACTGAATTTCTTTCACAAACACGAACCGCCTTTGTAACGCTGCGCTGGAAAGAACGTTGGAACGAACTCGAGCGTCTCAGCCGCAACTGGAAAGATCGGGTGGCACCGAAGTTTTCGAAAATCTCTTATTTGCGCTGGGTCCAGGAACTTGTTGGAGCGCCGTCACTGCAGCGCGACGATCTCGGCACGCACCCGTATGCACGCGTGCACCTTCTCACGTACGCCGAAGCACAGGGTCAGCCGTGGTCGCATCTGATTTTTGCCGGATTAAATGACGAAACATGGCCGGCATTTGACACGGAGCTTGCCTTTGTTCGCGATGAACAGATCGATGAGCTCAACCGCCAAAACAAAACACTGAACCGGCGCGCATCGAAGCGAGGCCGGCAAGGCGAAGGACATTGGAGCGTTCGAGAAGGTAAGACGCTGCTTATCGGGCCTAACGAACAACGACAGATCCGCAGGCGGCAAATGCTGAATCTTGTCGAATCTGTCAGTGCCGGCATTGGGGCAACCGCGAGCCTCTATTCCGAAGCGACGCCGAGTCGAATCGCCAACCCGAGCGAATTTTTTTCCTGGCTTTATTTCACTGCACGTGGGCGTGGTGTTTCGCAGCAAACACTTCACTTACTTGAAGAACAAACTCGCTCCTGGTTGAAAGACTGGTCACCGATCGACGCGCAGAAAGTCGATTCGATCAGCGTTGGCCGGACGCGTTACGCCTTCGGTGCGCGCCGACAGTTGCACCCCGCAGGCGAATATGAATTCGCGCTTCGGAGTTCCCCCAATCAGGAAATTTCGCTGAGCGTCACCGACTGGCAAACGAGTGCTGCGCTCGCCGGCGATCGTTTGGATGAAAGTCTTTCTCGGAGTTGAAGCTGACGCTGACGACGGCGATGCCTGGGCACTTGCGACAGGACAATGGGTCCATCGCTGGCTGGCAGACAGTGTCCGCGATGAGGAGGAGCGAAAATTCGTCGAGGTAAACCGCGCCAATGAGATACGTGAACGCATTTGGGCGGAGGCTCGCGAATTTCGGGAAGCGGTCGCTGCGCTTTGCGCCCGCCGCGGCAAAGTTCTTCCAGATTGGTGGCGTTCCGGTTGGAGTAATGCGCTTTACATCGCTGATTGCCTCGCGGCGAAAGTTTCTGATCTCCACGACTGGTCGGAAATGGCAGTCGAATGGTCGCTCGGCGATCCGACTGTAATCCGAGTCAGCCAAAATGCGACACTGCGAGTTCGCGGCCGGATTGATCTGATCCTCGCGCGACAGAGAGCGAAGCAATCACAAATCGGCTACGAAGATCTTTGGGTCGTCGATTACAAGACAGGACGCCAACGCGGTTTTAGCTTGAAAGAACTCCGGAAGAAGGACACGCCGAAGCGAAAATTTCGACGGCAGCTAACTGAAGGCCGGGGCGTGCAGTTGGCACTGTACGCGCTTGCGGTGCACGCGCTCGGCGCGCAGAAGATTCAACTCACGCTGCTTTCTCCGGCCGAAGAGCTCGAACCACAGTTCGATCTGGATGATGTGCTCGCACAAGCAGATTTTTGGATGGAGCTGCACCGGATGCAGGAAACCGGCGTGTTCGGAATGCTCGGGCCGGTTCATGCCGATTTCGGATTCATTGCGCAATATCCTCTGGGCACGCTGCCGATTGACATCGATCTGCTTGAAGAGAAATGGGCGCTGACGCATCCCGCTTTCATGCTCGAAAAGGAGGAGAAAACGAAGTGACCGCCATCGCTGACGAAGCTGCGCGGCAGCGATTCGCTCATGAGTTAGACCGCAATTTCTCAGTGATCGCTTCCGCCGGCTCGGGCAAGACACGCGCGATCACTGAGCGGATCCTCGAGATCGCGAAACAAGGTCACCGTGCACTCGAATGGCTGCCGCAACTCGTCGTGGTGACCTACACAAATCGCGCCGCGGATGAAATGCAGCAGCGGACACGACAGCGGATTCTCGAAGCCGGACTGCCGCTGGAGATAGTGGAAGCATTTGGTCGCGCGTATTTCGGAACGATCCACGCGTTTTGCATGAAACTGCTCGCGACGTATGGGCATCGTCTCGGTCTGCCCGCGCGACTCGAAACGATCACCGACGATGACGATTTGTGGAACGAATTCGTGCAGCAACAAACCGAGATCGGTCATTCGTTAGGCCACAAAAATCGCCGTCCGTTATTGCGGTTAATGCAAGCGCGGCAATTGATGGAGCTCGCCCGAAACCAGGACCACCATTTCGTCCCGCCGCAATCGCTCGGACAGTGTCCGGAATGCGACTTCAGCAAAGTCGAAGCCGCGGTTGAGAGCGCACAGACGAACATTCCAAAAGCGAAAGCGCAACTCCGTGGATGGCTGCGGCGCTGGCACGACACCGATGAGTTCGCTCCATGGCCGCCATGCGCGACCACTGCGAAAGAATTTACTTCATGCTGGCGCGAAGCGTTTCGGCCGCTGCGCGAATGGGCAAGCGCCTGCGCGTCGTGCGTAGCGGCAGAAGTGCAACGCGATTATCGGGAATTCCGCCTGGCACATGGCGCGATCACGTACTCGGATCAGGTTGCGCTGGCAGTCGAACTGTTGCGTTTGCCGGACGTGGCGATGCAAATCCGTGGTAAGAACTATCGCGTCCTTCTCGACGAAGCTCAGGACACAGATCCGCAGCAATTTTGTGTTTTGCTCGAAACCACGCGGCCGGTCAAAGCGCGCGGTGAGTGGCTTCAAACCAAACGCGATCCTCCTCGCCTAGGGCAGTTCTGCATGGTCGGTGATTTTCAGCAGTCGATCTATCGCGATCCGAATGACCTGAATCATTATCGCACGCTTCATGACGCGCTCGTCGAAACCCGCGCGGCAGAGCAACTGAAATTTTCCGTGACGTTCCGGCTTGACCAGGCACAGCTCGATTTCGTGAACGAAACGTTTGTGAAAATTTTCAACAACACCGAAGGCCAGGTTGAGTTTGTTAAGCTTAGTCCGCGCCCGGAAATCCTGCCAGGACAAGTGATCCGGTTCGAGCTGGGTGATGACATTGACCTGTCGCTGAGCGAAACGCAGCGCGCGCAAGCCGAAGCTGAGCGGTTGGCGAAATGGATCCGTGATGTGGGTTTGCAGAAGTTGCGCGCGCGGTGTTGGCGTGAAGTTGCTGTTCTGTGCCCGCGTAAAACGTGGTTAGGACCGCTTCGCCGTGCGTTGCTCAAAGAACGAATACCGGTGGAGGTCCAATCAGAAAGTGACCGGCAGGCCGAGCATCCGGCGTATGCGTGGCTTACGGCGCTGCTCGCGATCATGGTCGATCCAAACGCGAGCTACGAAATCGTCGGTGTGCTGAGAGAAGTATTTGGACTGTCCGACGATGAGCTGGCGCGATTTGCTCAAGGAGACGGTTACAAGTTTCAGTTCGAGCATAAAATCCCCGGGCGCGGAGCTGTTGCCGGCACGTTAAATCTGTTGAGGCGAGTTCGTGACGTGTTGCCGCATCAGCCCCTGTTCAGCGCAGTTCGCGAGATTGTGCGAATGACGCAGCTGCGCGAGCGGCTGCGTGATCTACCGCGCGAACAGTTCGGCGACTCGGTGAGCGAGCTGGAAAAATTGCTTAGCGCGGCGGCAGCGGCCGAAGCGCAGCAGGAGTCCCTCGCGGATTTTGCGCTAACACTGCGCCGCAATTTCGACAAGATTCGCGAGACCGAACCGGCGGAAGCCGATGCGGTTCAGCTAATCACCGCACACAAGGCAAAGGGATCGGAGTGGGATGCGGTGATTGTACCATTTCTCGCGCGCGAGGCGCGCCTCGGCGGAAACATTCGTTACCCGCTCGTGATTCCCGGCGAGCAACCGTTCATCGCCTTTGATAGGAGCGATCGCGCGAATTTGGAAGATGAAATGAAAAAGATTCAGCGCCAGGAAATGGAACGCCTGCTTTACGTGGCACTCACGCGGGCGCGCCACACACTCGTGCTCGCACTCGATGCCGAGTTCTTCCGTGGCAAACGTGGCGTCCACAGCGACACGCAACTGAAATGGCTACAAGCCGACGCTAACGAGCCTAACTACATGGTCGTCTCAAGTCTGTCCGATCAGGCGGCAGCTTGCGAGGAAACGGCTGCACGTCATATGGCAGCTGCGCTTGAACCGGTCGCTGACAGTTTAAGCGCGCTTCGCCTTGAGACTGGCTGGGTTGACATCGCCCGCCAGCAAGCCGCCTGCATCATTCAGACAGTCACTCCCAGCCAGCTCGGGCCGGAAGAAGAACCCGGCGAAACACCGGACACGGAGGAATGGATCGAGATCGAACCGGAGCTGCGTCCGGCGCGGATTGCGAACCCCGCGACGCGATACGGCATTTGGTGGCATGAGTTTGCCCAGAAGATCCCGTGGCTTTCGGAGGGAAACGCATGGCAAGCGGCTTTCGAGGCGAACCTTTCTCTTTCTCCCGAGCCAGCGCGCTCAAAACGAGAATGGAAACTGCTAACTAAATATGCGTCCGAGAACCCAGAATTTTTCGCCGGCAATATTTTTGCCGAGATGCCGTTCTTCTGGAGAATGAATGAGCAAAACTGTTTGGAAGGACTCATCGATGTTGCGCTCTTTCAGCCGCACGAAAAGAAATGGTTCGTCCTCGATTGGAAAACGAATCGGATTGAGCGAGATCAGATCGACAAGTTGCGCGTTGCCTACCGCCCGCAAATTGCGGCATATTGGAAAGCCGTCACGGAGATCACGAAGCGGCCGGTCAGCGCCGGAATTTATTCGACCGCAACGGGCGACTTGATCGCCTACAACGAAAAGGAACTCGCAGAGGAATGGGAGCGGCTCAGAGGCTCGCAACGAGATGAATTAACGCGGTGAGGCAGGCGCTGTTTTGGGTCAGCTCTCTCGGTCGCCGCGAATAAATTGTTCGACGCAGCGGTACGCTTCGTCGTCGGTCATTTGCACGGGCGGATGTTTTGAGAAATAGGCGGATGGGGAATGTAGGACACCACCGATGCCGCGGTCGAGCGCAACTTTGCAGCAGCGGATCGCGTCGATTGCTACACCGGCTGAGTTCGGCGAATCTTCCACAGAAAGTTTGAGGTCGATTTCCATCGGCACATCGCCAAACAAACGGCCTTCCACGCGGATGAACGCAATCTTGTTGTCGAGTTGCCATGGCACGTAATCGCTTGGGCCGATGTGGATGTTTTCGTCTACGAGTCGGTCGCCGATCACCGATTGCACTGCTTCCGTCTTCGACGTTTTCTTCGACGCGAGCCGCGTTCGATTGAGCATATTGAGGAAATCGGTGTTGCCGCCCGTATTCAATTGATACGTGCGCACAACTTTCACGCCGCGCTTGCGAAAGAGATCGACTAATGCTCGGTGCACAATGGTGGCGCCCACCTGGGCTTTAATATCATCGCCAATGAGCGGCAGATTTTTATTGGCGAACCGTTTCGCCCACACAGGATCGCTCGCGATAAAGACCGGGATGTTATTGACAAAGCCCAGTCCGGCTTCCAGCGCACAGCCGGCATAAAATCGGGTCGCCTGCTCGGAACCGACGGGAAGGTAATTGACCATCAGCTCAGCCGAGGAATTCTTCAGTTCCGCGATGATCTCTTCGCGAGTCATTTCTTTTTCCAGTGGAAGAAATGTGCGCAGCGGGTCCTGGTCCTGCATATGCGGAGGGTAGCCATCCAGAACGCAGCCCATTTTTACAATTGCGCCGGTGAGCTTGATTTTTTCGCAGAAGACCTTGGTGCAATTCGGCGGCGAAAAAATGGCCCTGCTCACGTCCAAGCCCACCTTGCGCCGGTCAATGTCGAAAGCTGCAACAACTTCAATGTCGCTGGGCCGGTAGCCGCCGATCTGCCGGTGCATCAATCCCACGCCTGCGCCGTTTCGGGATGAGCTGTCATAGAAATTTATTCCTTGAACAAGCGAGCTGGCGCAGTTTCCAACCCCGACAATAGCGATTCTGATTTTTCTCATTTCCAAAAACTAAAACCTATCTGAACTAAATAATTCGGAGCAAGCGATAAATTAGGCTGGTCCGATGCCGCGTCCCGCCTAGTTAGGCCCCTGAAACCGGGCCGCGAATCCTGAATGTGTCCGAAGTCGCGTCAGCTTGCAAGACCTGATATAAAGGCAACAGTCACGGGCATTCCTAGCCATAGGAAGGCCCTCGCAAGGAGATAGACCATATGTGCTCGAAGCTCTCGGCCATCAGCGTGATGATCGCTGCCGTTTTGGCCGTGTGCTCAAAATCGCTTGAGGCGACGTCGATTTATACGATTGAACAAGCAGTCGCCCTGGCGCAGGAACGCAACCCCGATATTCTGGTCGCGCGCAGGAAAGTGACGGAGGCACGCGGGGGTTTCATTGAAGCGCGTTCCGGATATCTACCGTCGCTGAGCTCGAGCGGCCTTTACGATAAACGACAGACTCAGAGCGAGACGAATCTTCGACAGGAGGATTACAACGCAATACTGAAGCTTGAACAAAACCTTTATACCGGCGGAGCCGTGACGAGCCAGGTGGCGATCGCCCGGTTAAATATTGCCAAGGCAAATTACGACCTTCAGGAAACGACCAGCCGCGTGATTATGGATGCGCGAATCGCGTTTAACGAACTGCTGTTGAACCGGGCAAAAGTCCGCGTGCACGAGGATTCCGTGGGCGTGTTCGAACAGGAACTGAAAAGCGAGCAGGAAAATTTTAACGCCGGGATCGTTGGCAAATTGAACGTGCAGCGGGCTGAGGTGGCGCTCGCAAACGAGCGACCAGAGCTCTTCAACGCTCAGACCGACTTAAGAAATTCATACTTGCGACTGGCGGAACTTCTCGGGGTCGATGTGCGCCCGGGAGCGCAGTCTCCGCCGTTTGAGATTTCGGGCGAATTGCAGTATCGGCCCAATCACGCCGACCTGAATGATTGCCTGGCACGGGCTGATGCGAACCGTCCGGCCATCAAGGCGCGGGAAAAAGACATCGAGATCGAAGACCGCCAGTACGTTCTGGACCGCAGCGCGACACGTCCACACGTGCGCGCGTTCTCGGGGTACGAAATTTACAGCGAGCGTGATCCCGAGGTCGGTCCGGAATTCAACTACGGCGGAGTCGTCGGGATAAACGCGACGTGGAACATCTTCGATGGCTTCGCGACCAAAGGCCGGATGCAAGCGACGCGCGCCCGGCGCGAGGCAGGAGTGCAAGCTTTGGCGGCAGCGCGGCGCAGCGTTGGGTCGGAAGTTCGCAGCGCATTTTTCGACCTGCAACAAGCTGAACGCGTGCTCGAAAATGAAACGAGGAATGTACAAACGGCGGATGAAGCGCTCGACACAGCCAAAGGCAACTTCGCCGCCGGATTAGGAACGCAGCTCGACGTTCTGCAAGCTGCAGCCGACGTCACCCGGACGCGCACGACCCGATTAAGCGCGATCTATCTGCACAACGCGGCCCTCGCCCGGTTGGCCCACGCATGTGGCAGTTCCGAGGAAGCGCTCAATTTCGGATCCGACTTCAAAGGCGCGAAGAGCGAAAATCGCAACGCAGCGCTTGCTGCCGATGTAGCCAAGCCGCCGCAAAAAATGACTCAGCGATGAAGCTTCGATTCGCAAATCAGACAAGCCACTCTGTAGCCGTCGCCCTGTGGGCGACGCCACACGAGCATGTGAAACGCATGGGCGCTGCGCTTCCCACAGGGAAGCGGCCACAGCAAGCCGGGCGTGTTCACGTCTTAATTCTCATTTTGCTCGCGTTTTTCGCACATCCGATCGGCGCGGTCACTCTTCAAGAGATCCTGCAAACCGCGCTGGAAAAAAATCCCGCGATCCAGGAAGCAAAAGCCGGTCTGGAGCAGGCTGCCGGCCAACGCCTTGTTTTTCGTTCTGTCATCTGGCCTCGCGCCGAACTCCTCGTGCCGGCTGGTGTTCAAGCTGGTCACCGGGGGGCTGGTGAAAGCGGAGTAAAAGGTTTTGGCATTGGGCGTGGCTTGCTCGATCAGACTTTATTCAGCATGGCTGTGCCGCCGTCGCTGCGCCGTGGAGATATCGAAGTGCTAATCGCCCAACAGCAATTGAATGTCGCAGTGGTGGAACAGTTGCATGCCGCGCGGCTCGCGTTTTACGCGGCGCTTTACAACCGCTCGCTGGAATCCATTCGAGACGAACAACACCAGAAGCTGGAAGACAACGTTGCCACTCAAAAGAATCGTTTCGAAGCCGGGTTGGCCGATCGAAGCGCATTCGCGAGCGCAACTGTCCAAGCTGACGAATTGGTTCCGCAAATTGAAGCTGCGCAGCGCGCATTTCGGGAAGCGCAATTGGATCTGGCGTTAGCGATGGGGATCGATCCTGCCAGATCGTCCCTGCCCCAACCGGAAGGCGAACTGCAGTTTATCCCGACGCGGATCGATGTTGATGCCGAAACAGCGGCAGCGTTACAGCGTAGGGCCGATCTCAAGCTCGCGCACTTGTTTGTGCGAGCAGCCAATGAAGATCAACGCATCGTTGCAGCGGATTATTATCCTGCTATCGCCGGAAGCGTTCACGGGGAATACGTCCCCGTCACAGGCATCCATCGCCAGGAGTCAACAAGCAGGACGCAGGATTTTATTGGATCGGAGATTAAGGAAAAGGCAGCATACACGTGGCGAGTGGTCGATAACGGAAAAGTCGGAGGGGCAGTGCTGAGGGCACGAGCGGCACGGGAGGAAAACGAACTGACATGCAGGAAATTGGAATCGAACGTGAGCCGTGAGCTGTCGCGGATCGCCAACGACATTGAAACAATTGCTGCTCGCGAAAAATCGCTCGCATCCGCGTCGGCGTCTGCTGAGGACAGTGCCCACACCGTTCGCGAGAACGTCGCAACCGGTCTGGCCTCATTGCTTGAGTACCGGGTGACTCAAACCGGCTTTCTAAAGACGAAGAGCGGCCTGCTCGACGCTGTTTATCAGCACAACGTCGCACTCGCGGAATTGGACCGCGCTACTGGCCGTTATTTTCAATATTCGTACGAGCCTATCGGCTCGCGGTCAAAAGCAGTTGATTCGTTAAATCGTTAAATCGGCTCCGCCTCGACGGTTTGGAACTTCCCTAAGACTTCCCCTCCAGGGATCGAACGAACGTGTTCGCCGGGGTGTCTTGGCAATAATGCTCTCGAAACTATACGAACAAGCGGGAACCAGAGCCGCAGCGGCTGGGCATGAGATTATTGCAAAGAACAGCCGTGGACATCACACTAGTCCTTCAAAATTGAAATTGCCGGAATCAAAACCCATTTTGTGGATCGGCGGCGCGGCGCTCGTCGTTATTTTCGTGGTGGCGTATTTTTTTCTAATGCCAGTCGCGGAGGTGGCCACGGTGCGTCGGGGCACGGCCATTTCGGCGGTTTACGGGACCGTGCGAATCGAGCCGGCGTTTGTCGTGCGGGTTCGCGCGCAAAATGACGGTTTCATCCGATTAGCGGAAGCTTTCTCCGCCGGCCGCGGTGCAATTGGCAAAAACGTCGAAAAAGGTCAATTGCTGGCAGCGATCGCGGACGAGGAAACCTCCCGTCAACTAAAACAAGCCCGCGCCGATTTGCAGGCCGCCATTGACCGCGCAGCTCTCCCGCTCCCTTCGTCGGAGTTGCTCAAGGCTGCGGAGGACAATCTGCAACGGCTCGAAAAAGTTGTTTCCTCGGGGAACGTGCCCGCTGTCGAATATCAAAAATCCAAAAGCGAGGTCAACCGCTTGCGTGGCGCGGTGGAAACAGAGCGCATTGAGCGGGACCGCAATCTTAAGTCTCTGGAAGGAACGACGAAAAAACTTGAAGCTGCGATGAAGAACGCCGAAGTCCGCGCGCCGATCGACGGAATTCTCACCAATGTGCAGACTATCGACGGCGAACTGGTCTCAGACGGAGATGAGCTTTTCACCGTCTCTTCGCGCAAGACTTATGTGCGCGGCGAAGTAAACGAGGAAGACGTCGGGGAGGTGAAGGCAGGCATGAAAGCAAAAGTGCAATTGTACGCCTATCGCACGCGCACCTTCGAGGCGCGCGTCACCTCGGTTCAGCCTGCGGCCGATCCAACCACTCAGCGCTACACCGTCGTGCTTGAGATGGAAAAACCGCCCGACAATCTGATGGTTGGAATGACGGGCGAGATGAACATCATCGCCGGCGTGCACGAAAATGCGCTGTTGGTGCCGACGCGCGCGCTGCTTGTGGACCAGGCGCTTGTGGTAAACGGGGGAATTGTCCAGCAGCGAACCGTCAACGTAGGATTTCGCACACTGGATTTTTCCGAGGCGCTCAATGGCCTGGCAGAGGGCGATCGTGTGATCGTTGCCGATCAGGACAAGTTTCATTCCAGTCAGCCAGTACGCCAGCGAATAGTGACACCGCCGAAGGCACCATGACCCCGCCGCTTTACATTGCGCTGCGTTTTTTGACGCATCGCAAGCGCGCGTTGCTTCTGAGCCTGAGCGGAGTCGTTTTCGGCGTGGCAATTTTTATCTGTACCCAGGCGCAGACCCAGGGGTTCTCCCGCTACTTCATCGAGTCCAACATCGGCAGCAACGGCGCATTGGTCGTTAGGTCGCGTTTCCGGCCCCGCTACGAGCCGCTCATGGTTGCGGCGAAAAACTCAAAAGGAACCTCTCCGCGTCGCCTATATTTTGAAGGCATCACTAATCCCAACGAAATCATGCGGGTGAGCAGGCAGTTCCCTGATGTGGTCTCGTG